>NZ_JBJGZK010000031.1:0-52692 GCF_054050475.1 Geodermatophilus sp. SYSU D00525 | reverse complement strand
TGGGGGGGGTGGTGGGGTGGTGGGCGGCGGCGGGGGGGCGGGGGGGGGCGCGGGGGGGGGGGTGTGGTGGGGCGGGGTGGGGGTGGGGGGGGGGGGGGGGGGGCCCCAACCCCCGTGGCGCACCGGCTCGTTTCGTTGCTCCGGACCCTCAGGAGGGGGACGTCACGCGGCGGCCGGGACGACGACCACCTTGCCGGGCAGCCCGCCGGTGGCGGCCCGGGCGTGCACGTCCGCCAGGTCCGCCAGGGGCACCCGCTGCGCGACGTCGACCCGCAGCTCCCCGCCGTCGACCAGCGCCACCAGCCGGGCCAGCTGGTCGGCGTCGCTGCGGACGAAGAGGTCGACGCCGCGCACGCCGCGCTCCTCGTCGGACGGGGCGGGCATCCACACCGTCGTGTTGACGAGGGCGCCGCCGGGACGCACCAGGCCGACCAGCGCGGCCAGCTGCGCCGGGTCGACCGGCGCGAGGTTGAGCACGAGGTCGACCGGCTCGGGGACCGCCGCGGTCACGTCGGTGGTGGTGTGGTCGACGACCTCGTCGGCGCCGCCGGTCCGGACGCGCTCGCCGCTGCGCGGGCCGGCCGTCCCGATGACGTGCGCGCCGGCGCGCTTGGCCAGCTGGACGGCGTAGCCGCCGACCGCGCCGCCGGCGCCGTTGACCAGCACGCGCTGCCCGGCCGTCAGGCCGCCGTGGTCGAACAGCGCCTGCCACGCGGTGAGCCCGACGATGGGCAGGGCCGCGGCGTCGGGCAGCGGGATGCTCTCCGGCGCCGGCGCCAGGACCCCGGCGGGCGCGACGACGTACTCGGCGGCCGCGCCGTCGGCTCCCATCGGCAGGAAGCCGACGACCCGGTCGCCGACCCGCACGCCGTCCACGCCCTCGCCGAGCGCGTCCACCGTGCCCGCGACGTCGATGCCGGGGGTGTGCGGCAGGACCACCGGGATGGGGCCCTGCATGCCGCCGGCGCGGATGGTGCCGTCGACGCCGTTGAACGACGTCGCAGCGACCCGGACGCGCACCTCCCCGGCGCCGGGGACGGGCAGCTCCACATCCTCGTAGCGCAGGACGTCGGGGGCGCCGAACTCGTGGAACCGGACTGCCTTCATGGCGGGGACCCGCTCTTGTCTCGAGGTCGGCTTCGAATTCGAAGCACTGAGACGACCGTAGGCCTGCTTCGAATTCTCAGCAACCCTCCGCCCGCGGCGGGTCCTCAGGTCCCGGCCGCCCGGCGGCGGGGTGCCGCGGAGCGGGGCGGTGCCGCGCGCATGTGGTCGCGCACCGGCGCCAGCAGGCCGGCGAGGGCCGTGACCTGGTCGCGGGAGAGCGGCGCGAAGAGCAGGTCGCGGACGACCTCGACGTGGCCCGGCAACACCTCGGCGAGCAGGGCGCGCCCGGCGTCGGTGACGGTGACCGTGACGCCCCGCTCGTCGTCCGGGGAGGGGGCGCGCACCACCAGGCCCGCCTTCTCGAGCAGGCCGGCCTGGTAGGTCAGCCCGCTGCGGCTGTAGACGACGCCGTCGGCCAGGTCGGTCATGCGGGCGCTCCCGGCCGGCGAGTCCCCGAGCCGGGCCAGCAGCTGGAACTGCACGTAGCTGAGGCCGCCGGCCTCGCGCAGCTGCCGCTCCACCGCGTGCCGCAGGAGGCTGGTCACCTCGACGAGGTCGAAGTAGGCGCCGAGCTGGACCGGGTCGAGCGACGGGGGAGAGGCGTCCATGGCGGGAGCCTAGGTGCTTCGAATTCCGACCAGGACGTCCCCGCGCGGGCTCAGGGAACGGGCAGCGCGACCAGGCGGGCGGCCAGCTCGGCGTTGCGGCGGAGGAACCGCGTCCACCCCGCCGGCGCGCGGGTCCCCGACGCCGCGCGGGTGCAGGGTTCCTGGTCCCAGCCGCGCACCCGGCCGCCGCGGATGCGCAGCCGCACCAGGACGTCGCCCGTCCAGCCGGTGACGTCGCCGTCGGCCTGCCCCTCGGGCGCGGTGACCCGCTGCGGCGCGACCACCCACTGGAGCGCCTCGATCTCCTCCTGCAGGCGGGCGGCCGCCTCGTAGGCCTGCGCCGCGGCCGCGGCGTCGCGCCGGGCACCCAGCGCGGCCAGCGCGGCGGCGACCGCGTCCGGCTCGCGGTCGAGCACCGCCGTCAGCGCGGCGGCGAGCTCCGGGAGGGAGGCGTCCTGCGCCCCCCGCAATCGCGCCAGCTCGCGCTCACCGGCGCTCCGGCCGGGTCCGGCGTGGGCGAGCGGGTACACGCGGCTCAGCCCGGACACGGCCGCCCGCACCCTGCGGCGGCCGAGGTAGGGGCCGAAGTGGCGCACCCCCGGCGCCGGCCGGGCGTCGGGGACGACGTCGAGGCGCGGCGCGCCCGCCGAGGGGTCCAGCCGGATCCGGACGGGGACCTCCAGGCCCCCGGGGATCCGGTTCCACGGGGGCAGCGACCGCTCGAGCAGGTTGCGCTCGGCCCACGCGGCCTCGTGCACGGAGTCGCACTCGAGCGCCTCGATCCGGGACACCCGGCCCACCATCCGCCGCAGGTGGCGGCGGTCGCGCAGGTCGCCCCAGTAGGAGCCCACACGGGAGCGCAGGTGCGTGGCCCGGCCGACGTACAGCACGCGCCCGGCGGCGTCCCGGAAGCGGTACACGCCCGGGGCGGCCGGCAGCACGGCGACGGCGTCCGGTCGGGCGGGCACGCGCCCATGGTGCGCACGGGTCCGCCCCGCGTGACGGCGCCGCGCCCCACCCGCCCCGGGCGCCCCACCCGTCCCGTCGTGCGGGGCCCGCCACCGGGCGCCGGGCCGTGGCGCCGCTGTGGTTGGCTCGACGGTCGGGAACGACCGAGGAGGCCCCCATCCCCGCTGACCGGATCCTGGAGGCGGCGACGCGGATCGCCGACCTGCTGCTCGACGTCCAGACGACGGTGAACGCCCAGATCGACGCCACGCTCGCCGACCTGCTGCCGGCCGTCCAGCGGCAGGTGGGGGTCTCGGCGGCCGACGGCGCCGACCCGTCCGGCCTGGTGAACGCGCGGATCACCGGCCTGAGCGTCGTCGTCACCCCGGCGGCGGTGGCGACCGTCGTCCCGCTGTCGCCGGAGTCCGCCGCGACGACGCGGGCCGCGCGGGCCGCCGTCACCGACGTCCTCACCGGCGCCGACGACCGCCTCGTCGTCATCGCCGGCCCCTGCTCGGTGCACGACCCGGCCGCCGCGCTGGAGTACGCCGCCTTCCTCGGCCGCATGCGGGCCCGGCACGGCGACGACCTCGAGATCCTCATGCGGACCTACACCGAGAAGCCGCGGACCGAGGTCGACTGGAAGGGCTTCGCCTACGACCCGTTCCTCGACGGGTCCAGCCGGATCAGCGTCGGCCTGGTCGCCACCCGGATGCTCATGTGCCGCATCACCGAGATGGGCGTGCCCGTCGCCGCCGAGCCGCTCAACGCGCTCACGCCGCAGTACGTCAACGGGCTGGTCACCTACAACGGCGTCGGCGCGCGCAACGTGACCGACCAGACCGCCCGCGAGCGGGTGTCGGGCTTCTCGTCCGTGGTCGGCTTCAAGAACTCACCCGAGGGCAGCGTCGACTCCGCCGTCCAGGCCGTCGTCACCGCGCGCGCCCCGCACGAGTTCCTCGGCGTCGACCACCACGGGGTCTCGGCGCAGCTGTCCACCACCGGCAACGACACCGGCCACGTCATCCTGCGCGGCACCAAGGACGGCCCCAACCACTCCGCGGCGCACGTCGCCGAGGTGAAGCGGAAGCTCGCCGCGCGCGGGCTGCCGGAGGTGGTCGTCGTCGACGCCTCCCACGGCAACAGCCAGAAGGACCACCGGCGCCAGCCCGCGGTCGTGCGCGACCTGGCCGGGCAGGTCGCCGGCGGGGAGCGGGCGATCCGCGGGGTGATGATCGAGAGCAACCTCGCCGAGGGGCGGCAGGACCTCGACCGCGAGCACCCCGAGCGGCTCGAGTACGGCGTGAGCGTCACCGACGCCTGCGTCGACCCGGCGACGACCGAGGCGATGCTGGCCGAGCTGGCCGCCGCCGCCCGGTCCCGGCGCGGCCGGTGACCGCGGGGCCGCCTGCTCCCTGACGACCGGCGAGCACGGGGCCGGCCGGGTCCCCGCCGACGACGGGGACCGACCGGTCAGCCGCGGTCGCGCGGCACGGGAGGAGCGGCCGGCAGCAGGAACCCGGCCGAGGCGATGGCCAGGCAAGTCGAGCAGAGCAGCGAGAGCCCGTCGTGCGGGCACGCGGACCGCCGGTTCGCCGCCTCCAGCCGGTACACCAGCCAGCGCGCCCAGACCTGCTCCCACCAGGACGGCACGGCGCCTCCTCCGGCGCGACGTCGTCGGCGCGCCTCAGGCCGGACGGTGCCCGCCGCGGCCCGCGGCGGGACGTCCCGGGGGTGCTCCGGTCCGGAACGCGAGGAGGACCATCGGGCAGGGCCCGGAGTGTTGTCAAGGTCACACCGCGCGCCGGCCGACGGGGGCTGGGCGGGCCTCTCGCGCGTTCCCGGCCCTTGACGGCGCGAATTGAACCGCTGTTCGATTCGTGACGTGGGTCGCACCCCGGGCGCCACCGCGGCGGGCACGCGCGAGCGGCTGCTGCGCGCGGCCGCCGACGTCTTCGCCCGGCGGGGCTACGAGGGCACGCGCGTGTCCGAGGTCGCCGACGCGGCCGGGCTGAGCAACGGCGCCCTGTACGCCCACTTCGGCTCCAAGGCCGCCCTGCTCGTCGACGCGCTGCACGTGCACGGCCGCCGGCTGCTCGCCGACCTCGTCGCCGCCGACCCCGGCCGCTCGGTCGCGGACCTGCTGCTCGCCAGCGGCCGCACCCTGCGCCGCCGCCGGGACCCCGACGGCGACCTGCTGCTCGAGGCGCTGGTCGCCGCCCGCCGCGACGACGACGCCGCCGGCCCGGTGCGCGACCACGTGCAGGAGCGCGCCGCGTGGCTGGCCGGCCTGGTCCGCCGCGGCCAGGACGACGGCGAGATCGACGCCGCGCTGTCCCCGCGCGCCGTCGCCCACCTGTACCTGTCGCTGGCCGTCGGCACCGCGCTGGTCGGCCCCGACGTGGACCCGGTCGACGACGGGGAGTGGACGGCGCTGCTCGCCCGCCTCGTCACCGGCCTCGCACCGCAGGAGACA
This sequence comes from Geodermatophilus sp. SYSU D00525, assembly GCF_054050475.1. NCBI lineage: Bacteria > Bacillati > Actinomycetota > Actinomycetes > Geodermatophilales > Geodermatophilaceae > Geodermatophilus > Geodermatophilus sp. SYSU D00525. Next base: position 47,553 of record NZ_JBJGZK010000031.1, on the reverse strand, counting down.
CCCGTCCCAGGAACGGAGAGCCGCCCGTGAGGATCTCGATCGACCCGTCGCTGTGCCAGGGGCACGGCCGCTGCTACGACCTCGCGCCGGACCTGTTCGGCGCCGACGACGAGGGCTACTCGACCCTCCTCGTCCCCGGCGGGGAGGTGCCGGCCGGACTCGAGGGCGACGCGCACCTGGCCGCCGACAACTGCCCCGAGGCCGCCGTCCTCGTCGTCGAGCAGGAGCCGGCGCGGTGAGCGTCGACGACCGCTCCTTCACCGACGCCGGCACGCTGCGCTCCGACCCCGCCCTCGGCACGTTCAGCGAGGTGCGCAGCGGCCCGGTCGAGGACTGGGCCACCGACTTCTCGCACACCGGGGAGGAGTGGGCGCAGGGCGCGATCGGCATCTGGGACGACCTGCGGCAGCGCTGCCCGATCGCGCACACCGAGCGGTTCGGCGGGGCGTGGCTGCCCACCCGCTACGAGGACGTCGCCGCCGTCGCCCACGACACCGAGCACTTCTCCTCCCGCGCGATCATCGCGGGCAACTTCCGGCCACCGCGGGCACTCGCCCCGGTCGGCGGCACCCCGCCGATCTCCTCGGACCCACCGTTCCACCACGACGCCCGCAAGCTGCTGCTGCCGGCGTTCACCAAGAACGCGGTCGGCCGGCAGGAGGAGGGCACGCGGGCGTTCTGCCACTCGCTGGTCGACGCGTTCGAGGGGCGGGACGTCGTCGACGCCGCCGCCGACTACGCGCAGCACATCCCGGTGCGGGTCATCGCCGACATGCTCGGCTTCCCGCCCGAGGACGGCCCGCGGTTCCGGCAGTTCGTCGAGAACGCGCTCGAGGGCATCGACCTGCCGCCCGAGGAGCGCCTCGCGCGCAGCAGCCACCTGTTCGAGTACCTGCTCGCGCAGATCCAGGACCACCTCGAGCACCCGCGCGAGGACCTCACCACCTACCTGCTCGAGGCCGAGCTGTACGGCCGCCGGCTCGAGCCCGCGCACGTCGCCGGGACGATGGCGCTGCTGCTCATCGCCGGCATCGACACCACCTGGAGCGCGATCGGCGCCTCGCTGTGGCACCTCGCCGGCCACCCCGACGACCGCCACCGGCTGGTCGCCGAGCCGGGGCTGCGGCCCACCGCCGTCGAGGAGTTCCTCCGCGCCTACGCCCCGGTCACCATGGCGCGGCTGGTGAAGGAGGACGTGACCTGGCGCGGCGTGGAGATGAAGGCCGAGGACTGGGTCCTGCTGTCCTTCCCGGCGGCCAACCGCGACCCCGCACAGTTCGAGCGGGCCGACGAGGTGGTCATCGACCGGCAGGTCAACCGGCACGCCGCCTTCGGCCTGGGCATCCACCGCTGCGTCGGGTCGCACCTGGCGCGGATGGAGATGCGGGTGGCGCTCGACGTGTGGCTCGACCGGGTGCCCGAGTTCGGCCTGGCCGACCCCGCGGCGGTGCGCTGGTCCACCGGCCAGATCCGCGGCCCCCGCTCGCTGCCGCTCCGCATCGGCTGAGGCCCCGCCCGGCCCCCGGCACCGCCGTCGCGGCTCAGGCCTCGACGGCGGTGCCGCAGACGCCGCAGACCTCGAGCCGCCGGCGTCCCCACCGGGCGACCGGCACGAAGAACACGCTCAGCTGGCGGAACTGCCGCACCCGCGCCCACCGGGTGGTGTTGCCGCACCGCGGGCAGGTGCGCACCGCCCCCGGGCCCAGGTCCTTCTGCCGGGTGCCGAAGCCGAAGAGGAGGAACACGCGGCCAGCGTAGGTCGGTCCCCGGGCGCGGGAGCCGGGCCGACCCGGCCGTGGGACCGTGGGGGGATGGTCCGGGTCGGTCTGGTGCTGGGTGGCGGCGGCGTGGTGGGGCAGGCCTACCACGCGGGTGTCCTGGCGGTCCTGCAGCACGACGCCGGCTTCGACGCCCGCACCGCGGACGTCGTCGTCGGCACCTCCGCCGGGTCGATCACCGGCACCCTGCTGCGGGCCGGCGTCTCGCCGGAGGACCTCGCCGCGTGGACGGTCAAGGCGCCGCTGTCCGGCGACGACGACGTGCTGCGCACCATCGCGGCGACCCCCGTCCCCGAGCTCGCGCCGTTCCGCCCGCTCGACGTGCTCCGCCGGCCGATGCGCGTGCCCGGCCCGCACCTGGTCGCCCGGGCACTCGCCCGCCCGTGGCGGTTCCGCCCCCTGGTCGCCGGCATGACGCTGCTGGCCGCGGGCCGGCACGACATCGTGTCCCAGCTGGGCGCCCTCAGGGAGGTCGAGGGGCCGACCTGGCCCGAGCGCGACCTGTGGATCACCGCCGTGCGCCGGCGGGACGGGCGCCGCGTCGTCTTCGGCCGGCCCGGGGCGCCGCCGGCGCCGGTGCACCTGGCGGTCGCCGCGTCCTGCGCGGTGCCCGGCTACTTCGCCCCCGTGACCATCGGCCGGCACGCCTACGTCGACGGCGGGGTGCACTCCGCGACCAACGCCGCCGTGCTGCGCCGCGCCGGGGTCGACGTCGTCGTCGTCCTGGCGCCGATGAGCGGCTCGCCGGGCTGGCGCCAGGACGTCACCGCCGCCATGCGCCGGTACTCCCAGCGGCAGCTGGACCGGGAGGTGCGGGCCCTGCGCGCGGCGGGGATCCGGACCGCCGTCTTCACCCCCGGCGCGGCCGAGCAGGAGGTCATGGGCGCGGACTTCATGTCCGGCGAGCGCGTGGACGAGGTGCTGCAGCAGTCGTTCTTCCAGGCCGGCGTGCACGCCGCGACACCGGAGGTGGCCGCGCTGCTGCGGGAGGCGTCCGACCGCGGCCGGGTGTGACCTGCGCCCAGCGACTAGGTTCGGCACGGAGGACGTCGCCGGGGTCAGGGGGTCGAGCGTGGGCAGGTCGGTGCTGGTGACCGGCGGCAACCGGGGGATCGGGCTGGCCATCGCCCGCTCCTTCGCCGAGCAGGGGGACTCGGTGGCGGTCACCCACCGCGGCAGCGGCGCCCCCGACGGGCTGTTCGGCGTGCGGTGCGACGTCACCGACGCCGCGGCCGTCGACCGGGCGTTCTCCGAGGTCGAGGAGCAGCAGGGGCCGGTCGAGGTGCTGGTGAGCAACGCCGGCATCACCCGCGACGGGCTGCTCATGCGGATGAAGGAGGACGACTTCGCCGACGTCCTCGACGCCAACCTCACCGCCGCCTACCGGGTGGCCAAGCGGGCCTCGGCGAAGATGGTGCGCGCTCGGTTCGGCCGCATGGTGTTCGTCAGCTCCGTCGTCGGGCTGCTCGGCTCGGCCGGCCAGACCAACTACGCGGCGAGCAAGGCGGGGCTGGTGGGCCTGGCCCGCTCGATCGCCCGCGAGCTCGGCAGCCGCAACGTCACCGCGAACGTCGTCGCGCCCGGCTTCGTGCGCACCGACATGACCGCGGAGCTGCCGGAGAAGCGGCAGCAGGAGATCCTCGGGCAGGTGCCGCTGGGCCGGTACGCCGAGGCCGACGAGATCGCCGCCGTCGTCCGCTTCCTGGCGAGCGACGCGGCCGGATACGTCACCGGGGCGGTCGTCCCGGTCGACGGCGGACTGGGGATGGGGCACTGATGAGCGGGATCCTGGAGGGCAAGCAGGTCCTCGTCACCGGCGTGCTGACCGAGGCGTCGATCGCCTTCGCCACCGCGCGGATCGCGCAGGAGCAGGGCGCCACGGTGGTGCTGTCCAACTTCGGGCGCGCGCTGTCGCTGTGCCAGCGGATCGCCAAGCGGCTGCCGCAGGAGGCGGCGGTCGTCGAGCTGGACGTGACCGACACCGAGCACCTGGCCTCGCTGGCCGACCGGCTGCGCGAGGCCGGCCTCGACACCCTCGACGGCGTCGTGCACTCCATCGGCTTCGCGCCGCAGGAGGCGATGGGGGAGGGCTTCCCCGAGGTCGCCTGGGAGCACGCCGCGACGGCGTTCCAGGTCTCGTCGTGGTCCTACGCCTCACTGGTCCAGGCCTGCCGGCCGCTGCTGGCCAACCCGTCCTCGGTCGTCGGGCTCACCTTCGACGCCTCCGTCGCCTGGCCGGTCTACGGCTGGATGGGCGCGGCCAAGGCGGCGCTGGAGTCGGTCAGCCGCTACGTGGCCCGCGAGCTCGGCCCCGACGGCGTGCGGTCCAACATCGTCGCCGCCGGCCCGCTGCGCAGCATGGCCATGAAGTCCATCCCCGGCAGCGCCCAGTTCGAGGAGGCCTGGGAGGGCCGCGCGCCGCTGGGCTGGTCGGTCACCGACACCGAGCCCGCCGGCAAGGCCGTCGTCGCCCTGCTGTCGGACTGGTTCCCCGCCACCACCGGCGAGATCGTGCACGTCGACGGCGGCTTCCACGCCGTAGGCGTGTGAGGTCACAGAGCCACGCCGTGGGCGTCTGACCGCATCCGATCCACCCCGTACCACCGAAGGACGTCCGTGCCCCGCGCCACCGTCGACATCAACCCCGGCCAGCGTCCCGACGAGGACCCCTCGCTGGCCGTCCGCAACAACGGGGGGACGCCGCCCGCGGCGTCGCCCGCCCCGGCCGGCCGCCGCGAGGCGCTGCTGGTCCTGTCCTTCGGCGGCCCCCGCGGCCACGACGACGTCATGCCGTTCCTGGAGAACGTCACCCGCGGCCGCGGCGTCCCGCGCGAGCGGCTGCTCGACGTCGCCGAGCACTACCACCACTTCGGCGGCGTGAGCCCGATCAACGAGCAGAACGAGGCGCTGGTCGCCGCGATCGAGGCCGACCTCGCCGCCCACGGCGTCGACCTGCCCGTCTATTGGGGCAACCGCAACTGGGACCCCTACGTCGAGGACGTCTGGCAGCAGATGACCGACGACGGCATCGAGCACGTCTACGTGCTGGCGACGTCGGCCTACGCCTCCTACTCCGGGTGCCGGCAGTACCACGAGGACGTCGCCCGGGCCCGGATCGCCGTGTCGTCCCCCACCCGCCCAGGGGGCCCCACGGCGGAGAAGCTGCCGCACTACTTCGACACCCCCGGCTTCGTCCGGGCCAACGCCGACGCGCTGGCCGCCGCGCTGGCGGAGCTGCCCGAGGAGCACCGGGCCGGCGCGCGCCTGGTGGCGACGGCGCACTCGATCCCGGACGCGATGGCCGACGTCGCCGGCCCCGACGGGCACGCCTACGAGGCCGAGCTCCTGGCCGCCGCGCGCGCCGTCGTCGACGCCGTCGAGCCGGGCCGGGCCTTCGACCTGGTCTGGCAGTCCCGCAGCGGCCCGCCGTCGGTGCCGTGGCTGGAGCCCGACGTCAACGACCACCTGCGCGCGCTGCACGAGAACGGCGAGACGGCGGTCGTGCTGTTCCCGATCGGGTTCGTCAGCGACCACCTCGAGGTGATCTGGGACCTCGACAACGAGGCCGAGGAGACCGCCGGGGAGCTGGGGCTGGCGTTCGTCCGGGCCGCGACGGCGGGCACCCACCCGGCGTTCGTCGCGATGGTCCGCGAGCTGCTGCAGGAGCGGCGCTCGGGCGGCGAGCCGCGGCTGGGCACGAACTGCCCGGCGTCGTGTTGCTTCGTGCAGCGCCCGGCGGCCCGCCCGGCCTGACCCGTTGACCCGGCCGGGTCCCGCGAGTAGACCGGTCGGCCACCGGGGGCCGGACGAGGACGGTGGGCCGTGGTCGAGGTCGCTCCCGACAACGCCGCGCAGCTGGGCGCGTGGGACGGCGCGCAGGGCGCGTACTGGGCAGCGCAGGCCGACCGCTTCGACCGGTCGGTCGCCCGCTACGACGCGGCCTTCCTCGCCGCGGCCGACCTGCGGCCGGGGGACCGGGTCCTCGACGTCGGCTGCGGCACCGGCCGGACGACGCGGGAGGCCGCGCGCCGCACCGGCTCGGCGCTCGGCGTCGACCTGTCCTCGGTGATGCTCGAGGTCGCCCGGCGCCGCGCCGCCGACGAGGGGCTGACCGGCGTCCGCTTCGAGCAGGCCGACGCCCAGGTGGCCGCCTTCCCGCCGGCTGCCTTCGACGTGGCGATCAGCCGGGCCGGCGCCATGTTCTTCGCCGACCCGGTGGCGGCGCTGGCCAACGTCGGCCGGGCGCTCGTGCCCGGCGGCCGCCTGGTCCTGCTCGTGTGGCAGGCCGCCGAGGCCAACGAGTGGATCACCGAGATCACGGGGGCCCTGGCCGCCGGCCGCCCGCTGCCGACACCGCCGCCGGGCGCGCCGGGTCCGTTCTCCCTCGCGGACCCGGCCCGGATCCGGGAGGTGCTCACCGCGGCAGGTCACCGTCAGGTGGAGGTCGAGGGTCTGGCCGAGCCGGAGTGGTGGGGTGCCGACGCCGACGAGGCGCTGACCTTCGTCCTCGGCCTCGCCGGCTGGATGCTCGACGGGCTCGACCCGGACGCCCGGGACCGCGCCGTGGCCGACCTGCGGCGCCGGCTCGAGGCCCACGCCGGGCCCGACGGCGTCGAGCTCGGCTCCGCGGCCTGGCTGGTCACGGCCCGCCGGCCCTGACGCCGGACGGGGCACGGCCCGCCGGGTGCACCGGCAGCCCGCGGTGCCGCTACGGCCGCGGCACCGCGTTGTAGGCGGCGACGGTCGCCTCGCGGACGGCGGTGGCCAGCGGGCGCAGCGCCTCGTCGCGGGCGGCGGCCTGGCCGTGGGTGACCGCGCCGCCGGGGGCGTCGGTCAGCGCGAGGTCGAGCACCCTCGCCAGCCGCTGCGCCCGGGCGAGCACCGAGGACGCGAGCGCGTCGGTGTCCGGCGGCAGCTCCGGGGCGCGGGCGCTGCCCAGGCCGGCCAGCAGCGCCGGCACCTCGGGGTTCCAGCGGGCCAGGTCTAGCGCGGCGAGGGTGCGGGCGGCGTCGCCCACGGCGAGGTCCAGCGCCCCGGAGACCGCGCGCAGCGAGCCCTCGACCGGCGGCGGCGCGGGCGGGACGCCGGTCAGGTCGACCGCCGTCCACGCGGTGACCTCCGGTCCGAGGTCCTCCGGCACCAGCGCGACGGCGTCGCCGACCGCGACCTGCCCGGCCTCGAGGGCGAGCGCGGCCAGGCCCGGCGCGGCCGGCACGCCGCGGACGTCGCCGGGCACCGGCAGCACCAGCCGCAGCCGCCGCTCGCCCAGGCCGCGCAGCGCGGTCAGCGCCCAGCCGAGGGGGACGGCGCCGGAGGTGCCGGGCAGGCCGCTGACGCGGTGGGCGCGGTCGTCGGCCAGCGCGTCGAGCGCGTCGTCGTAGGAGGCGCGGCCGGACAGCCACGCGGTCGCCCAGACGGCGAACCGCCCGGCGGGGAGGTCGTGGAGCACCCCGCGAGGCTACGTCGGCGGCGTCCCGGGGGCCCGGGGACGCCGGGTGTTCTGGGAGACTGGGGACGTGGCTGCGTGGGTGCTCTGGCTGGTCGCCTCGGGCCTGTTCGTCGCGGGCGAGGTGGCCAGCCTCGACCTGGTCCTGCTGATGTTCGCCGGCGGTGCGCTGGGCGGGGCCGTGGTGGCGCTGGCGGGCGGGTCGCTCGCCTTCCAGGTGGTGGCGTTCATCGCCGTCTCGGTGTTCCTGCTGGCCAGTGTCCGGCCCGCGGCCAAGGCGCACCTGGAGAACCGGACGCCGCGGCACGTCGACGGCGTGCAGGCCCTCGTCGGCCGCACCGCCACGGTGACCCGCGAGGTCGGTCGCTCCAGCGGCCGCATCCGGGTCGGCGCCGACGAGTGGACCGCCCGCACCGACTACGGCGACAGCAGCTTCCCCGTCGGCGCCACCGTGCGGATCCTCCAGGTCGACGGCGCGACCGCCGTCGTGGGCGAGGCGCTCGAGCTCTGACGCCTCGCGCCCGCGGCGCGAGGGCGTGACCCCGGGTGCCACCCGGGGGATGATCACAGCGGGACCCGATCCGAGGAGCGCCGCCGTGACCCCTGCCCTGATCGCGCTGATCGTCGTCGCCCTGCTGGTGGTGCTCGTCGTCGCGAGGAGCGTGACGATCGTCCCGCAGGCCCAGGCCAAGGTGGTGGAGCGGCTCGGTCGTTACAGCCGCACGCTCTCGCCGGGCCTGTCGCTGCTCGTGCCCTTCGTCGACCGGGTGCGCGCGACGGTCGACCTGCGCGAGCAGGTCGTCTCGTTCCCGCCGCAGCCGGTGATCACCGCCGACAACCTGCAGGTGGGGATCGACACCGTCGTCTACTTCCAGGTCACCGACCCCCGGCTGGCGGTGTACGGCATCGCCAACTACATCACCGGCATGGAGCAGCTGACCACGACGACGCTGCGCAACGTCGTCGGTGGGCTGAACCTCGAGCAGTCCCTGACCGGCCGCGACGGCATCAACAGCCAGCTGCGCGAGGTGCTCGACGGCACCACCGGCCCGTGGGGGCTGCGGGTGGCGCGGGTGGAGATCAAGGCGATCGACCCGCCGCCGTCGATCCGCGACTCCATGGAGAAGCAGCTGCGGGCCGACCGCGACAAGCGGGCGATCATCCTGCAGGCCGAGGGCGCCCGGCAGTCGGCCATCACCACCGCCGAGGGGCAGAAGGCCGCCGCGATCCTGTCGGCCGAGGGGAAGAAGCAGTCCGCGATCCTCGAGGCCGAGGCGGAGCGGCAGAGCCGGATCCTGCGGGCCGAGGGTGAGCGGGCGGCGCTGTACCTGCAGGCGCAGGGGCAGGCCAAGTCGATCGAGACGGTGTTCCGGGCGATCCACGAGGGCCGGCCCGACCAGGGCGTGCTGGCCTACCAGTACCTGCAGACGCTGCCGCGGATCGCGCAGGGCGACGCGAACAAGATGTGGATCGTCCCCAGCGAGTTCAGCCGGGCGCTCGAGGGCCTGGCGAAGCTCGGCGGCGCCGACGGCGACGGCCGGTCGTTCCTGGACGTCCCGCCGCCCGCCGACGGGGCTCCCGCCGCCGGCGCCCACGGGGGCGGCATCGACACCACCGGCTGGTTCGAGTCACAGGTGCCTCCGGCCGCCGAGCAGCCCGAGGCGAGGATCGAGCTCCACAGCATCGCCGAGGCCGGGCCGGCGCTGCCCGCCCCAGAGCTGCCGCCCACGACGTCGCTGGCGCGGGCGGCCGAGGAGGACGTCACCCACGGCGGGACCCCCGACGCCGGGCGGCCGCAGGGGTGAGCTAGTCCTTGAGCAGTCCCTCGCGGAGCTTGGCGAGGGTCTGGCTCAGCAGCCGGGACACGTGCATCTGGGAGATGCCGATGTCGGCGGCGATCTGCGACTGGGTCATGTTCCCGAAGAACCGCAGGATGAGGATGCGGCGCTCGCGGGCCGGGATGGTGGCCAGCAGCGGTTGCAGCGACTCGCGGTACTCGACGCCCTCCAGCGCCGCGTCCTCCTCGCCGAGGGTGGCCGCCAGCGTGGGGGAGTCGTCCTCGCCGGAGAGCCGCTCGTCCAGCGAGCTGCTGCGGTAGGCGTTGGCCACCGCCAGGCCCTCGAGGACCTCCTCGCGCGGGATGCCCAGGTGCTCGGCCAGCTCCGACGGCGTCGGCGCGCGGCCGTTCTTCTGCGCCAGCTCGCCGACGGCGGAGTTCAGCGACAGGTGGAGCTCCTGCAGCCGCCGCGGCACCCGCACCGACCAGCCCTGGTCGCGGAAGTGCCGCTTGATCTCCCCGGTGATGGTGGGGACGGCGAAGGAGAGGAACTCCACCCCGCGGGTCGGGTCGAACCGGTCGATCGCCGCGATCAGGCCCAGCGTGCCGACCTGCAGCAGGTCGTCGAAGGGCTCGCCGCGGTTGCTGAACCGGCGGGCGAAGTGCCGGACGAGGGGCAGGTGCTCCTCGACCAGGATCTCGCGCAGCCGCTCCCGCCGCGGGTCGTCCTTCTCCAGCGTGGCCAGCTCGGCGAACAGCGGCGCGGTCCGCTCGGCGCGCCGCCGGTTGTCCGACACCGGCGCGCTGTCGCCCTCGCGGGCGCCGGCGCCCCGGCCGGTCCCGGGCCCGGCGTCCTCGGTGTCGGCGTCCTCGGTGTCGGCGTCCTCGGTGTCGGCGTCCTCGGTGTCCTGGACGTCCTCGGCCCCGGTGTCCTCGGCCTCCGCCCGGTCGGCCGGGTCGGGGGCGTCCACCGACGGGTCGTCGTGCAGGGCGTCCTCCTCGACGGGGGCCCGGGGACCGGCGGTCGCCGGCGTCACGGGGCCACCGAGTCGTCGCTGCCCGCCGAGCCGACCAGCTGCGCCGGCCGCTGCCCGGGCAGGTACTTGTCCATGGAGATGACCGCCACCGCGCCCCCACCGCCGTCACCGGCCGGCACCTCCCGCTGGGAGGCGGGCCGGCCCTCGACGTTGTCGGCCAGCGTCTGCAGCACCGCCCAGCCGAAGCCGTCGCGGGGGACGTCGGTCCCCTCGGCGGTCGGCACCCACGCGTCGATGTGCAGGCCGGCCCGGGTGGTCTCGAAGACGACCGTCAGGGGCGCGTCGCCGAGCGCGATCGCCGCGAGCGTCGCGCAGGCCTCGTCGACCGCCAGCCGCAGGTCCTCCACCGAGTCCAGGTCGTAGTCCATGCGGATGGCCAGGTCACCGGCCATCGCCCGCACCGCGGGGAGCTGGGTCGGCGTGGTCGGCACGCGCAGCTCCAGCCGTTCCGCGCGCCGCCCGTCCTGGGCGAGGGCACCCCTCGAGTCCGCCATCCGTCGTCCGCTCCTCGTCAGTCCGTCCGGCCGCGACCGGTCTCCACGCAGGTGTCCGGGGTCGCGGCACCCGGCCTCCATCCTGCCCCGCTCGCGGGTCCGCGGTGCGCGGGGGGCGGGGGGCGGGAGGCGACCGGGCCGTGTCCCAGCAGGACCGTCTACCCGTCCCCGGCGCGTCGGCAAACACGGTGTGCCGACGGCGTCGCGCGCGGTTGCCGGGGCACCGGCCCTGTGGTCTGTTGGTCCCCGGATGAGCACCAGCCAGGGCAGTCTGCCGCCGGGGCCCCGTCCCGCCGAGGACGTGGGCCCGGCGGCGCTGGTGGCCGCTCTGGAGGACGTGCCCTCGGCCCTGTGGTTCGTCGCCGGCCCCGACCCGCGGACCCTGTGGGCCAACGCCCGCGCGCGCATGCTGGGGCCCACCCCGCACGACCTGCCCGTCGTCGGCGACCGCTCGGTGGCCGACGTCGTCGCCGACGTCCTGCGCACCGGCCGGCCGGTCACCCTCTCCGGCGTCCTGGCCGGCGACGGCCCGGAGGTGACCGTGGCCGTGCGGCCGCTGGCCGCCGGCGCCGACCCGGGTGCGGTCCTCGTCGTCGAGAGCAGCGAGGAGCCCGGAGACTCCCGGGACGGGGTGCCCGGGGACGTCGTGGGGGAGGTGCAGCACTCGCTGCTGCCGCCCTCCCTGCCGCTGCTGCCCGACGTGCGGCTGTCGGGCAGCTACCACCCGGCCAGCTCCGACCGCGTCGCGGGCGGCGACTGGTACGACGCCGTGCCGCTGGGCCACGGCCGGCTGGCGCTGGTCATCGGCGACGCCGTCGGCTCCGGGGTGCCGGCCGCCGCCGCGATGAGCCGGCTGCGCGGGGCGATGCGCTCCAGCGCGCTGCGCGACCCCGCCCCCGCCGCGGTGCTCGCCGCCCTCGACGACTTCGCCACCCAGATGGACGACGTCCAGGGCGCCTCGGTGTTCTACGCCGTCCTCGACGCGGCCACCGGCGCGCTGACCTACGCCGCCGCCGGGCACCCGCCGCCGCTGCTGGTCGAGGCCGACGGGCGCACGACCCGCCTGGCGGTCGACCCGCGGCCGCCGCTGGGCACGGTGCGCGGCGCGGCGACGCCGGTCGCCTCGGCCCGGCTGGAGCGCGGCGCCACCCTGGTCCTGTACTCCGACGGCGCGGTCGCCGCGGCCGGCCCGCCGCCCGCCGCGGGGCTCGACCGGCTCACCGAGGTCGCCCGGGCGGCGCTGACCGACCCCGCGACCCTCGACGGCGACGCGATGGCCGGGTTGGCCGCCACCATCGCCGGCGGGGTGCTCACCGCCGACGGCCGCCCCGACGACGTCGCCGTCCTCGTGGCGCACCGCCGCGCGCGGTCGGTGGAGGCGCTGCGGCTGGACCTGCTCGCGGTGCCCGCGTCGCTGCCCGCCGTGCGCCGCCGGCTGAGCGCCTGGCTGACCGCGCTCGGCATGGGCGAGCAGGACCGGGTGGGCGTCATGGTCGCGGTGGGGGAGGCCTGCGCCAACGCGGCCGAGCACGCCTACCGCGGCACCGAGCCCGGCCCCATGCAGGTCACCGCCGCGGTCGACGTCGACGGCGTGCTCACCGTGACCGTGCACGACGAGGGCACCTGGCGCCCCCCGGACCGCGACCCCGGCGACCGCGGCCGCGGGCTGCTGATCATGCGTCAGCTGGTCGACGGGATGGTCGTGCGCGGCGAGCACGGCACGACGGTCACGCTGCGCACCCGGCTGCGCCAGACGCCCGACGAGGAGCCCGAGCACCCGGTGGGCGGCACCGGCGCGACCGTCGTCGTCGACCGGGAGGGCGCCGACCCGGTGGTGCGTGCCGCCGGCGACGTCGACATGGTCAGCGCCGAGCAGCTGCGCATCCGGCTGCTCGAGGCCAGCCACGGCGGCACCGTCCGGGTGCAGCTGGACCTCACCGCGGTCACGCTGTTCAGCAGCGCGGCGGTGCGCGTGGTGCTCGCGGTCGCCGCGATCGCCGAGGCCGAGGGGTGGCGGCTGGTCGTGCACGCGCCCGACGGCGGCGTCACCCGGCACATCCTCGAGGTGAGCGGCCTGCAGCGGCTGGTCGAGCTGCGCTGACCCGGGCCGGTCCGTTTACGGGACCGGCGCGGTGCCCATCAACGGAGCGTGAGACTCCGGCGCAGCAACGTGCACGGGCCCGGCTGGACCCGGCGCCGGGCCGGTCGCGGCTTCTCCTACCGCGACGAGACCGGGCAGCTGATCCGGGACGCGGACCGGCTGGACCGGATCCGGTCCATCGCGATCCCGCCGGCCTGGAAGGACGTGTGGATCTGTCCGTGGCCCAACGGCCACATCCAGGCCACCGGGCTCGACGCGGCCGGCCGCCGCCAGTACCGCTACCACGACGCCTGGCGGGCGCGACGGGACGCGGAGAAGCACGAGCGGGTGCTGGCCATCGCCTCGGAGCTGCCCGAGGTCCGCGACCGGGTGGCCGACGCGCTGCGCACCCGCGGGCCCAACCGGGAGCGGGTGCTCGCCTGCGCGCTGCGGCTGCTGGACCTCGGGACCTTCCGCATCGGCAGCGAGGAGTACGCCGAGGAGAACGGCACCTACGGCCTGGCCACGCTGCGCCGCGAGCACGTGACCGTGCGCGGGGAGCGGACGTTCTTCCGGTACACCGCGAAGGGCGGCATCGAGCGGGAGGTGGAGATCACCGACCGGCCGACGGCGACCGTCGTCCGGCACCTGCTGGAGCGCCCCGACGACGCCGGCGAGGAGCTGCTGGCGTATCAGCTGGACGACGGCACCTGGCACGACGTGACCAGCGACGAGATCAACGCCTACCTCAAGGAGGTCAGCGGCGCGGAGATCACCGCCAAGGACTTCCGGACCTGGAACGCCACGGTGATGATGGCCGCCGCGCTGGCCGAGCAGCCGCCGCCGAGGACCCGGACGGCGCGGAACCGGACGATCCGCGAGGCGTACGTGCGGGTCTCCGAGCACCTCGGCAACACCCCCGCGGTGTGCAAGGCCAGCTACGTGGACCCGCGGGTGGTGGACCGCTACGAGAACGGGGAGACGGTGGCCGACGCGCTGGCCGACCTGGCCGGCGCCGACGACGACCGCGAGGTGCAGAAGGTGCTCGAGCAGGCGGTCTGTCGCCTGCTCTCCGCCTGACCGGCTCCGGAAGCCGACGAGGCCCCGCCGGAGCGGGGCCTCGTCGCGGGTGGTGCGGAGGGGTCAGCGGGCGCTGCTGTCCACGATGGTGAACAGGTCGATCAGGCCGGTGACCTCCAGCGGGCGGGTGACCGCCCGGGTGGTGGCGACCAGGCGCAGCTCGACGTCCCGGGACTTCGCCGACTTCTGGGTCTCGACGAGCACGGCCAGGCCGGCGGAGCCCAGGAACTGGACCCCCGACAGGTCGATGACCAGCTCACGGGGCTGCTGCTCGAGCTGGGTGTCCAGCGAGGAGCGCAGCACCGGGGCGGTGAAGGTGTCGACCTCGCCGACGACCGTCACCGTGACCGCGCCGTCCTCGCTGGTGGAGGTCGAGAGCGTGATCACGTCGTCGAAGGGTGCCTCCGTGCCCTCGGTGGACACGTCGTGCTGCCCCCCGGCGGGCAGGTCGGATGCGGTCACGGACGCAGCTCCTCTCAGTGGCCACGCCGAGCGGTGCGGCCACCGGTCAATCTACCGCCGTGCGACCCGGAGGTGTCGTGGCCCCCGGGCAGGCCGGCGTCGCAGTGAGAACGCCGGAGGCGGTCGGCCGACCGGCGAGCGCGGCTGCCTGCTCAACCGCATTTACAACGTAGACAACCCGGTGGCCGTCCGCCAACCAGCCCGGGTGTGCGCGTGGCGGCGCTCACCCGGGCCGGTGACGGAACGGTGCTGGAGAGTGGCGTCAGGTGTTCTCGACGACGTGCATCGCCGACTCCTCCGGGCCCTCCCCGGCCACCGGGGCGTCGGCGAAGGCCTCGACGTCGTCCCCGGTGCGGTTGGTGCCCGAGTCGCTGAGCGCGTCGGTGTCCTGGTCCTGGTCCAGCTGCGCGAACGCGCGCGACGGGTCCTCGGCGGGGCGCACGCCGGGGTCGTCGTCGGGGACCTCCTCCTCCAGGCGTGCGGTCAGCGACTCGCCCTCCTGCTGCTCGCGCGCCGTCGTCCCGAACCCGACCGGCTCGTCCTCCCGGTCACCCGGCTCGGGGGCGAACTGCGGGTCCTCGGAGCGCTGCATCGTGGGGAAGTCGTCCTGCGAGACGTCCGGCACACCCTGGTCCTCGGGGAAGACGTCGCGGGCGGTCTGCCCCTGGGAGCCCGGCGCGCCGCCCTCGCGCACGCCGGTCAGGCCCCGCTCGTCGTCGGGGAACTCGGCGTCGTTCTGCGCGGAGTGGACCGCCCCGCTGTCGTTCGGCTCCGGCTGGGTCATCGGGCGTTCCTCTCTCTCGGGCCGCCGGACGGTGCCCCCGGCGGCGGACTGCCCTCCCGCCTACCCGCCTCCCGGGAAGCCATGCGGCGGCGGGACGTGACGCGACCGGCCGGGCCGGACGGCATGGCGCACCGGCCGCAGGGGTAGCGGGAGCCGCATGGCGATCCCCGACGAGGTGGCGCGCACCGTGCAACCGGTGCGCCGCTGGGCGAACGAGCAGGCGCGCGGCTACGCCGGCGACGAGGGTCGGCCCCTCGGCGGGTTCCTCGGCGCGATGGGCGTGTACAGCGCCGCGGTGACCGCCGGCGCGGCGGTGGTCCGCGCCTCCGGCCGGGAGCTGCCCAGCAGGATCCCGCTCGGCGACGCCGTGCTGCTCACCGTCGGCACCTTCCGGCTGGCCCGGCGGATCGCGAAGGACCCGGTCACCAGCCCGCTGCGCGCGCCGTTCGCCCGGTTCCAGGGCGCGTCGGGCGAGGCGGAGCTCGCCGAGGACCTGCGGGTCGAGCACGGCTGGAAGCACGCCGTCGGCGAGCTGGTCACCTGCCCGTTCTGCCTGGCGCAGTGGGTGGGCACCGCGTTCGTCTTCTCCTACGTCGCCGCGCCGCGGGCCACCCGGCTGGCCGCGCTGACCATGACGATGGTGGCCGGCTCCGACGTCCTCCAGTTCGCCTACGACGCGCTGCAGAGCAGTGTCACCGGCGGCGGCCCGGAGGACGATGGCAGTCAGGACGACACGTCCGGCCGGCACGCAGAACAGGACTGAGCACGACAGGAGCGAGAGGAGCGCCCGCTTCCCCCGGGCGGAGGAGATCACCAGCGACCGCACTGCCGGGGCGCCGGCCCGCACCTATCCTGCGGGCCGCGCCGCCCGACGGTCGCGGAGCCCGGGAAGGGGAGTGACATGCGCTCGATCTGGCGCGGCGCGGTCTCGTTCGGCCTGGTCAGCATCGGGGTGAAGCTCTACACCGCGACCGAGGACAGGGACGTCCGCTTCCACCAGGTGCACGCCGTCGACGGCGGGCGGGTCAGGTACAAGCGGATCTGCTCGATCGACGGCGAGGAGGTCGAGTACGGCGACATCGCCAAGGGCTACGAGCTGTCCGACGGCCAGCTGGTGATCCTCACCGACGACGACCTCGCCGAGCTGCCGCTGGCCACCCGGCGCGAGATCGAGGTCCTGCAGTTCGTCGACCAGGCGGACATCGACCCGATCCAGTTCGAGAAGACCTACTACCTGGAGCCCGACGGCCCGGCCACCCGCCCCTACGTGCTGCTGCGCGACGCGCTGGAGAACACCGGCCGGGTCGCGATCACCAAGATCGCGCTGCGGCAGCGGGAGTCGCTGGCCGCCATGCGGGTCCGCGACGGCGTGCTGGTGCTGCACACCATGCGCTGGCCCGACGAGATCCGCCGTCCCGACTTCGGCTTCCTCGACGAGGACGTCTCGGTCCGGCCGCAGGAGCTGCAGATGGCCGAGGCGCTGATCACCTCGATGGCCGGCGACTTCGACCCGGCCGAGTTCACCGACGACTACCGCGAGGCGATGACCGCGCTGCTGGAGGCCAAGCAGACCGGCGGCGACGTGCAGCCGGTGCCGGAGACCGCCGACCCGGGCGCGGCCGTCGTCGACCTCATGAGCGCGCTGCGGCGCAGCGTCGAGCGGGCCCGCGGCGGCGCCGCCGACGACGAGGCGCCCGCGGAGGCGGCGCCGGCGCGCAAGCCCGCCAAGAAGGCCGCGGCGAAGAAGGCGCCCGCGGGGAAGGCGACCGCTGAGGAGGCGCCGGCCCGCCCGGCCCGCGCGCGCAAGGTCACGGCCGCCAAGAAGGAGCCGGCCAAGCGCGCGTCCCGCCGCAGCGCCTGACCCGCCCGGATGGTCCGTCCCGCCCTGCCCGGGCCGCCGGTGCCGGCGCCGATGCTCGCCGTCGCCGGCGAGTTGCCGGCCGACGACGCCGCGTGGGGCTACGAGTTCAAGTGGGACGGTGTGCGGGCGCTCGCGGCGGTCCGCGACGGCCGGGTGGACCTGTGGGCGCGCAGCGGCACCCTCCTGACCGCCCGTTATCCCGAACTCAGCCGCTTACCGGGCACCCTGGCCGGCGTCGAGGCCGTCCTGGACGGCGAGGTGGTGGCCCTCGACCGGCTGGGCCACCCGGACTTCGGGCTGCTGCAGAACCGCATGCACCGCACCGGCGGGCCGGAGGTCGCCCGGCTCGCGGCCGCGGTGCCGGTCACCTACCTGGTGTTCGACCTGCTCGCCGAGCGCGGCCGCAGCCTGCTCGACGTGCCCTACGCGCAGCGGCGCGAGCGCCTGGACGCGCTCGCCCCGCAGGGGCACCGCTGGGCGGCGACCCCGTGGTTCCGCGGCGGCGGCGCCGGCGTGCACGCGGCCAGCCGGGACAACGGGCTGGAGGGCGTGGTCGCCAAGCGGCTGGACTCGCCGTACCGGCCGGGCGCGCGCTCGCCGGAGTGGCGCAAGGTCAAGCACGTCCGCACGCAGAGCGTCGTCGTCGGCGGCTGGCGGCCGGGCAAGGGGCGGCGGGCCGGGGGAGTGGGGTCGCTGCTGGTCGGCGTCCACGACGACGACGGCCGCCTGGTCTACGCCGGGCACGTCGGCACCGGGTTCACCGACGCGGTGCTGCGCGAGCTGGGCGGGCTGCTCACCCCGCGCCGCAGCGCGCCGTTCGCCGGCGCCGTCCCGCGCGACGTGGCCCGCGACGCGCGCTGGGCCGAGCCGGACCTGGTCGGCGAGGTCGCCTTCGCCGCGTGGACCGCGGACGGCCGGATGCGCCACCCTGCGTGGCGGGGGCTGCGCGAGGACCTCGACGTCGACGACGTCGTCGTGGAGTGGTCCCCCTGAGGGGAGCCTGATGGACCGCCAGCGGGTGCGGGTGGAGGGCCGGCAGCTGTCGGTGTCCAACCTCGACAAGGTGCTCTTCCCCGAGGTCTCGTTCACCAAGGCCGCGGTCATCGACTACTACGTGCGCATCGCGCCGGTGCTGCTGCCGCACCTGTCCGGCCGGCCGGTCACCTTCACCCGCTGGCCCGACGGCGTCGAGGGGCAGGCCTTCTTCGAGAAGAACACCGCCCGGCACGCGCCGGACTGGGTGCGGCGGGTGACCGTGCCGAGCCCCGGCAGCTCGCGGGACCGCGAGGTGCTGGAGATGGTGGTCCTGGAGACCGTCGCCGACCTCGCCTGGGCGGCGAACCTGGCCGCGCTGGAGCTGCACGTGCCGCAGTGGCAGGTGGGCAGCAAGCGGCAGCCGGCGCTGCCGGACCTGCTCGTGCTCGACCTCGACCCCGGCCCGGACGCCGGCATCCGCGAGTGCTGCGACGTCGCCGAGCGGCTGCGGGTGCGGCTGGTGGCCGACGGGCTGGACCCGGTGGTCAAGACGTCGGGGTCCAAGGGGGTGCAGGTCTACGCGCCGATCCGGGTGACCGACCGCGAGCACCCCAGCCGCTACGCGAAGGCGCTGGCCCAGGAGCTGTCGGCGGAGACGCCCGACCGCGTCGTCTGGCGGATGGAGAAGGTGCTGCGGCCGAGAAAGGTGCTCGTCGACTGGAGCCAGAACAACCCGGCCAAGACGACGGTCGCCCCGTACTCGCTGCGCGCCCGCCCCGACGCGCCGGTGTCCACGCCGATCGGGTGGGACGAGGTGGACGCCGTCCGCGACGGCGCCGACCCCGCGGAGCTGCGCTTCCGCACCGAGGAGGTGCTCGCCCGGGTGGAGGAGTACGGGGACCTGTTCGACGTCGCCGCCCGCACCCGCGCCCGCCTGCCCGCCGTCTGAGCCCCGGTGAGCGGCAGAAACGGCCGTTTCTGCCACCATCTCCGACCGTGTCCGCCGCCCCGCTCGCGCACGACCCCGTCTCCTCCGATCTCGGGCGGCTGGTCGTCCGCTGCCCGGACCGCCCGGGGATCGTCGCGGTGCTCTCCCGGCTGCTGGCCGACGTCGGCGCGAACATCACCGAGTCGCAGCAGCACTCCTCGGACCCGACCGGCGGGGTGTTCACCCTGCGGCTGGAGTTCGTGCTGCCCGGGCTGGCCACGCGCCGGACGCAGCTGGAGGGCGCGCTGGAGCTGCTCGCCGCGCAGTGGCAGCTGACCTGGCGCCTGACCGAGGCCGCGCGCCGGCCGCGGCTGGCGGTGTTCGTGTCGAAGACCGACCACGTGCTGCAGGAGCTGCTCTACCGGGTCCGCGCCGGTGACCTGCGCGCCGACATCGCCGCCGTCGTCTCCAACCACCCCGACCTCGAGCCGGTGGCCGCGGCGGCCGGGGTGCCCTTCCACCACGTGCCGGTGACGCCCGACACCAAGGCCGACGCCGAGGCGCGGGCGCTGGAGCTGGTCGGCGACGTCGACCTGGTGGTGCTCGCCCGCTACATGCAGATCGTCTCGGCGGACTTCTGCAGCCGCTTCCCCGAGCGGCTGATCAACATCCACCACAGCTTCCTGCCGGCCTTCGTCGGGGCGAACCCGTACCGGGCGGCGCACGACCGCGGCGTGAAGCTGATCGGCGCGACGGCGCACTACGTCACCCCGGAGCTCGACGCCGGCCCGATCATCGAGCAGGAGGTGGCCCGGGTCGACCACCGCGCCACCGTCGAGGACATGCGCCGCATCGGCCGCTACGTCGAGCGCCAGGTGCTCGCGCAGGCGGTGACCTGGCACGTGGAGGAGCGCGTCGTCGTCGAGGGCGACCGCACGATCGTCTTCGCCTGACGCATGTGTTCCTGCCCACCCGGGTACCGCTGGTCCAGCGGGGAGCCCCACCCGACACGCGCCCTTGATTTGACTGACTAAAGAAAAGCGGGTTGGGTGGGACCCGATGGAGACGACGTGGGCGCCGCGGCTGCGCGACGCCGGGCTGCGGGTCACCCGGCCCCGGCTCGCGGTCCTCGACGCCCTCGCCGCCCATCCGCACGCCGACGCGGACACGTTGGTCACGGTGGCCCGCCAGGCACACCCCACGATCTCGCCGCAGGCGGTCTACGGCGTCCTCAAGGCGCTGGTCGCCGTCGGGCTGGCCCGCCGGGTCGAGCCCGCCGGGGCACCGGCGCTGTACGAGGTCCGCGTGGGGGACAACCACCACCACCTGGTGTGCCGCTCGTGCGGTGCGGTCGCCGACGTCGACTGCACCGTGGGCGCGGCACCGTGCCTGGCCCCGTCGGACACGGCCGGCTTCGTCGTCGACGAGGCCGAGGTCGTGTTCTGGGGGCTGTGCCCCGACTGCCGGGGCGCCGGCCACCCGGCCGCCGCCCCCGGCCCGTCCGTCCGAGTCCGTCCAGAGGTCGGACAGCACCACACCCGAGGAGAGGCAGGAGCATGACCGACGTCGCATCGCAGGGGCCGGCCCCGAGCGAGGCCGACCGCCCGGTCCTGACCAACCGTCAGGGCCACCCGGTCTACGACAACCAGAACCAGCGGACGGTGGGCGCGCGCGGCCCGGCGACGCTGGAGAACTACCAGTTCCTCGAGAAGATCAGCCACTTCGACCGGGAGCGGATCCCCGAGCGCGTCGTCCACGCGCGCGGCATCACCGCGTTCGGCTACTTCGAGGCCGACGGCACCGTCGGCGACGAGCCGATCAGCCGGTACACCCGCGCCAAGCTGTTCCAGGAGAAGGGCAAGCGCACCGACGTGGCGCTGCGGTTCTCCACCGTGGCCGGCGGCCGCGACTCCTCGGAGTCCGCGCGTGACCCGCGCGGGTTCGCCGTGAAGTTCTACACCGAGGAGGGCAACTGGGACCTCGTCGGCAACAACCTCGGTGTCTTCTTCATCCGGGACGCCATCAAGTTCCCCGACTTCATCCACTCGCAGAAGCCGGACCCGGTCACCTTCGAGGCCAACGTCGCCGAGCGCGCCTTCGACTTCTTCAGCCAGACCCCCGAGGCCATGCACATGATCTCGCTGGTCTTCAGCCCGCGGGGCACGCCGGCCAGCTACCGGCACATGCAGGGCTTCGGCGTGAACACCTACAAGTGGGTCAACGCCGAGGGTGAGACCGTCCTGGTCAAGTACCACTGGTACCCGAAGCAGGGCGTCAAGTCCTGGACCGCCGCGGACGCCTCGGCCGCCCAGGCCAAGAGCCTCGGCACCCACACCAAGGACCTGCACGACGCCATCGCCGCCGGCGACCACCCGTCGTGGGACCTCTACGTCCAGATCATGAGCGATGACGAGCACCCGGAGCTGGACTTCGACCCGCTCGACGACACCAAGGTCTGGCCCGAGGAGCTGTTCCCGGTCCGCAAGGTCGGGACGATGACGCTCGACCGGATGCCGGTGGACAACTTCACCGAGAACGAGCAGATCGCGTTCGGTACCGGTGTGCTGGTCGACGGTCTGGACTTCTCCGACGACAAGATGCTCGTCGGCCGGACGTTCTCCTACTCCGACACCCAGCGCTACCGGGTCGGCCCGAACTACCTGCAGCTGCCGGTGAACGCGCCGAAGGCGCGGGTGGCCACCAACCAGCGCGACGGCCAGATGGCCTACGGCGTGGACCGGGCCGAGGGCACCAACCCGCACGTGAACTACGAGCCGTCGATCCTCGGCGGCCTGCGGGAGGCCCAGTACCCGACGCACGACGAGCAGGGCCCGGTCGTCACCGGCCGGCTCACCCGCAAGCGGATCCCGCGCACGAACGACTACGCGCAGGCCGGCGAGCGCTACCAGCTCTCGGAGCAGTGGGAGAAGGACGACCTGGTCGCCAACCTGGTCGACGCCCTCTCGCAGTGCCGCCGCGAGATCCAGGAGCGGATGGTCTGGCACTTCTTCATGTGCGACGACGAGTGGGGCCAGCGGGTCGGCGACGGCCTGGGCATCAGCGCCGACGACGTCCGCGGCCTGGAGCCGCTGCAGACGCAGACCCTCACCGAGGAGGAGCTGCAGCGCGCCGCCAACCTCGGCAAGAACGGCCCGCGCGACGTCACCGGCCACCAGATGACGCACTGCGTGCCCAACGAGCACGTCACCGTCGAGGCCTGAGCAGCACACGGCACACCGCAGCGGGCCGCGTCCGGGATCCCCGGGCGCGGCCCGCTGTCGTGTCGGGGCGCGGCGGACTTCCGCTGGGCGGGAGCCGATTGGGACGCGGCGCGGGGCGCTCCTACCGTCGGTCGACCGCCGTCGCCTCGCCGTGGAGGACACCGATGAGCTCGACCCCCGTCCGCCCGACGACGCCCGGCGCCGCCGCCCGCGCCGCCGGGTGGGTCGCGCCGCTGTGCTGGATCGCGGTGCTGCTCGACGGCTTCGACCTGGTCGTCGTCGGGACCGTGGTCCCCACGCTGTCGGAGCCGGAGGAGTTCGCCCTCACCGGCACCGGCGCCACCGCGGTGATCACCATCGGCCTGGTCGGCATGATGATCGGCGCGCTGACCATCGGCACGCTCACCGACCTGGTCGGCCGTCGCAAGGCGCTGATCGGCGCCGTGGCGTCCTTCTCGCTGTTCACCCTGCTGTGCGCGTTCGCGCCCAACGAGGTCGTCTTCGGGGTGCTGCGCTTCCTCGCGGGCCTGGGCCTCGGCGGCTGCCTGCCCACGGCGATCGCCATGGTCAACGAGTTCACCCGCGCCGGGCGCAGCGGCCGGGCCACCACGACGATCATGACCGGCTACCACGTCGGTGCCGTGGCCACCGCGGCGCTGGCCATCGTGGTCATCCCGTCGCTGGGCTGGCGGTGGATGTTCGTCATCGGCGCGGCCCCGGCCCTGGTGCTCGTCCCGCTGATGGTCGCGCGGCTGCCGGAGTCGGCGTCCTTCCTGCAGGCCGCCGGCCGGCGGGCGGAGGCCGAGGAGGTGGCCCGCCGGTACGGGCTGGAGCTGGAGAGCACCGCGGGCCCGGCGTCGGCCGGCGCGACCGCCGGCGCCGCCTCGACCGTCCGCTCGCTGTTCACCGGCGGGTTCGCCCGCAACACCGTGGCCATCGGCGTGACCTCGTTCATGGGGCTGCTGCTGGTCTACGGCCTGAACAACTGGCTGCCGACGATCATGCGCGAGGCCGGCTACGACCTCGGCTCCTCCCTGGCGTTCCTGCTGGTGCTCAACGTCGGCGCCATCGTCGGTCTGCTGGTGGCCGGCACGGTCGCCGACCGCATCGGCGCCCGCACCGCCGGGATGATCTGGTTCGCCTCCGGCGCGCTGTTCCTGGCGCTGCTGTCGGTCGAGCTGCCCACCGCGGGCCTCTACCTGATGTGCTTCCTCACCGGCTGCTTCGTCTTCTCGGCGCAGGTGCTCGTGTACGCGTTCACCAGCGCCAACCACCCGCCGGCCGTGCGCGCCACCGCGCTGGGCTGGTCGGCCGGGGCCGGCCGGATCGGCGCGATCGTCGGGCCGGTGATCACCGGGGCGCTGGTGACGGCGGGCATCGCCTTCCCGTGGGGCTTCTACGTGTTCGCCGTCGTCGGCGCACTGGGGGCGCTGGCCCTGAGCGTCACGCGGGCGATGCGCCCCGCGCGATGACACCGCGGTCCTGCGGACCGCACCGCCGCCAGCTGCCGTCCCCCTGAGGGCGGAGCCCCGCGGTCGAGTCCTCCTCGGGGACCCCTCCGGGGCCCACTCGGGACGCCGTCAGTCGCTTCGTCCGCGGCGGTCCTGCTCGGCGAGGAAGCGCTCGAACTCCGCGCCGATCTCGTCGCCGCTGGGCACCTCGCCGCCCCCGCCGAGCAGGTCCTCGCCCTCGCGGGCGGCGGCGAACTGGTCGTACTGCTGCTCGAGCGCGGCCACGACGGCGGTGTTGTCGGCCGAGCGGGCGATCTGCTCGTCGACCTCGGTGCGGTGCTCCTGGGCGGCCTCGCGCAGCGTCTCGGTGGGCAGCAGCAGGCCGGTGAGCCGGCCCAGGTGCTCGAGCAGCGTCAGCGTCGCGGCCGGGTAGGTGGCCTGCGCCAGGTAGTGCGGCACGTGCGCGGCCACGCCGAGGGCGTCCACGCCGGCCTCGCCCAGGCGCAGCTCCAGCAGCGCCGGGGCGCTGCCCGGGACGCGCAGCTCGCCCCAGTAGACGGGGTAGGACTCGATGAGCTGCCGCCGCGTGGCGTGCGCGGTGACCGTCACCGGCCGGGTGTGCGGCACCGGCATCGGGATGGCCTGCAGCGCCACCACCGAGGTCACCCCCAGCCGCTCGACCACCCCGGCGACGGCGGCGACGAAGCCCTCCCACCGGTAGTCCGGCTCCGGGCCGTGCAGCAGCAGGAACGGCTCGCCGGCGTCGTCCTCCAGCGCCGAGAGCACGATCTCCGGCGCGGTGAAGTCCTCGTAGTGGTCGCCGTTGAACGACATCCGCGGACGGCGGGCGCGGTAGTCGACCAGCAGGTCGGCGTCGAACCGCGCGACGGTGCGGTGCGGCAGCGAGGCCAGCAGGTGCGAGGCGGCGAGCTGGGCGGACGAGGCGGCGTCGAAGTCGCCGGCGAGGGCGTGCACGAGCACGAGGCCGCGCCGCTGCGCGGCCCCGGCGGCCGCCTCCTCGGCGGCGAGGAACGGGTCGGCCTCGGGAGTGAGCTGGACGAGCTCCTCCGGTCGCTGCGCCACGGGGGCACCTCCTGCTGGTCGGACGTCGTCAGGGATCAGCGACGGCGACCGGGCCCGCATTCCCGGCCGGTCAGGCCGGCGCCGCGGGCGAGCGGGTCAGGACGGCGCCGTCGTCGTCGCCGGCCACCTGGTGACGCGTGCCGTCGCCGGCGACCTCGGGATGGCGCCCGTCGAGGACGTCGCGCGTGTAGCGGTAGACGACGGCGATCAGCGCGGCCACCGGCACCCCGAGGAAGGCGCCGATGATCCCGGACAGGCTGCCGCCGGCGGTCACGGCGAGGATGACCACCGCGGCGTGCAGGTTGAACCCGCGGCCCTGGATGATCGGCTGCAGCACGTTGCCCTCGATCTGCTGCACCAGCAGCACGATCCCGAAGACGATCAGCGCCACCGTGAGGCCCTCGTCGACCAGCGCGATCAGGACGGCGAACGCGCCGGCGACGAACGCACCGATGATCGGGATGAACGCGCCGAAGAAGGTCAGCACGGCCAGCGGGACGACCAGCGGCACGTCGAGGATCCACAGGCCCAGGCCGATGAAGAAGGCGTCGACGAAGCCGACCAGGGCCTGCTGCTTGATGAACTCCGACAGGGTGGTCCAGGTCTTCTGCGACAGCGCGGCCACGTGCGGCGCGGCCTTCGGCCCGGTCTGCGCGGCCAGCCACGGCACCCAGCGCGGCCCGTCCTTGACGAAGAAGAAGGCCAGCACGAGCGCCAGCACCAGGTTGATCAGCCCGTTGCCGACGGCGGAGGCGCCGGTGGCGGCGTAGCCCGCGATGTTGGACGCGTTGTTCTGGACCGAGTCGATCGCCTGGTCGACGTACCGGCCGAGCTGCTCCTCGTCGATGTTCAGCGGCGGGCCCTGCAGCCAGTTCTGGATCTGCTGCAGACCGCTGGTGAACTGGTCGGCGAGCTCGGTGACCTGGTCGGCCACCTGCGGCGCGATGACCGCGATCAGCCCGCCGATGACCCCGAGGAACAGCAGCAGCACGAGCGCCGCGGCGAGGGCGGGGGGCCAGCCGTGCCGGCGCAGGAACCGGGTCGGCGGCCACAGCACGGTGGCGAACAGCAGGCCGAGGATGACCGGCAGGAGGACGACCCACAGCTTGCCCAGGACCCAGCCGATGACCACCAGCGCCGCGCTGATGAGCAGCAGCTGCGCCGAGGCGATGGCGAGGGTGCGCGTGGCGGAGCGGACGCGCTCGCCGCGCTGCCAGGTCGGGGCGGGGGCCGCCGTCGCGTCGTGGTCGGCCGCGCGCGGGTCGCCCGGGCCGCCCTCGCCGGTGAGCGTCGGGGTGGCCCGCTCGTCGCCGACCGGCCGGGTGCCGGAGGCGTCGTCGGCCGCGCGGTCCCCGGCCGGGGGAGCGCCGGCGGCGGACGCGCCGCCACCGCCGGGGGCGTCGTCCCGGCGTCCGGACAGGCGGAACCTCATGGTCACATCGCACCACGGATCACCGCCGCCCACCGCCCGACGGCGGGAGGGACGCCGGCCGCGGCTAGCGTCGGGGACGTGCCCAGGACCGCCAGAGCCGACCGGGTCGAGCGCGCCGAGCTGCTCGACTTCCTCCGCCCCCGGCACCGCGCGGTGCTGCTCACCCGGCGCCGGGAGGGCGGGGTGCAGCTGTCCCCGGTGACCTACGGCGTCGACGCCGAGGGCCGGGTCGTCGTCTCCACCTACCCGCAGCGCGCC
This sequence comes from Geodermatophilus sp. SYSU D00525, assembly GCF_054050475.1. Classification (NCBI taxonomy): domain Bacteria; kingdom Bacillati; phylum Actinomycetota; class Actinomycetes; order Geodermatophilales; family Geodermatophilaceae; genus Geodermatophilus; species Geodermatophilus sp. SYSU D00525. The sequence goes on along the minus strand of NZ_JBJGZK010000031.1, from coordinate 21,406 downwards.
AAGGTGCGCAACGCCCGCCGCGACCCCGCCGTCTCCCTCTGCGTCCTGTCCGACGACTGGGACGGCGCGTGGGTGCAGGTGGACGGCCGGGCCGAGGTGCTGGACCTGCCGGAGGCGCTGGAGCCGCTGGTCGAGTACTTCCGGTCGATCAGCGGGGAGCACCCCGACTGGGACGAGTACCGCGCGGCGATGGCCCGGCAGGGCAAGTCGCTGCTGCGGGTCACGATCGAGCGCTGGGGGCCGGTGGCCACCGGCGGCTTCCCACCCGAGCTCGCGCAGGACTGACCGGCGCGCCGGGCAAGCCCAGGAGCTTGCACCCGGCCCGGCCGGCGGCGACGCTGCCCGCGTGCCCCTGGCCGTCGCGTGCGCCCCGCTGACCGCGGGCTCCGCCGCCGGCGGCCCCCCGGCGGTCCTCGGGGCCGGCGCGCGGGCGGTGGGGGAGGGCTGGGCGGCCGTCGTCGACGCCCCGGCCGCGGTCGACGCCGTCGCGGCGCTGGCGCGGGAGGGCGGCCGGCGGATCGGCGTCGGCGCGGCGCCGGCCGGTCCGGGCGACGGCCCGGTGGTGCTGGCCGCGCGCCGCGCCCTGGAGGCCGCCGGGCGCCGCCCGGCCCGGCTGGCCGTGCGCGGGTCCGACGCCGAGGCGGCCGCCGACGCACAGGCGGTGCTCACCGCGCTCGCCGTCCTGCTCGCCCGCCGCAGCGCCGCGGCCTGGGCCGCCGTCGACCTGGTCGCGGCCGGCGCCACACGGGCCGCCGCGGCCGCCGCGCTCGGCGTCTCCCGGCAGGCGGTCGCACAGCGGCTGGCCGCGGGGTCCTGGGAGCTGGAGCAGGAGCTGCGCCCGGCCGCCGCGCGGCTGCTCGCCCGTGCCGCCGGCCGGCCGCCCGGATGAGGGACGCCGCCGCGCGCGGTGATCACCGGTCCCGGAGGATGGGGACGTCCCGCCCCGCAGGAGGTCCCGTGTCCGAACCCGTGCAGCCACTGCGCAACGCCGAGCTCCTCGGCGTCTACGTCAACGACCACCTCGCCTCGGCCACCGGCGGCATCGAGCTGGTCGGCCGGATGCTGGGCGTGCACCGCGGCTCCCGCTGGGAGGCGCCGCTGACCCAGCTGCTCGGCGAGCTGCGCGAGGAGAAGTCCTCGCTGCTGGCCACCGCCCGGGCGCTCGGCATCCCGGTGCGGCAGTACAAGCAGCTCGGCGTCTGGCTGGCGGAGAAGATCACCCGCGCCAAGCTCAACGGCCGGCTGCTGTCCCGTTCGCCGCTGTCGGACCTCGTCGAGTTCGAGTTCCTCGCCTCCGGGGTGCGCGCCAAGCGCAGCGGCTTCGAGACGCTGCGGATCGTCGCCGAGGCCGACCACCGGCTGGACCGGGCCGAGCTCGACCGGCTCATCGACCAGGCGCACCGGCAGTACGCGTGGCTCACCGACGCCCGCCGCGAGGTGGCCGCCGCCGTCTTCGGCGGCCGGGCGGGGGCCGCCGAGCGCACCGGCGGCGTCTGACCCGGGTCCCTCGCGCGGTGCCCGGCGCGGCCTGGTAGCACAGGGCCATGTGCCACGACCCCGCCAGCCGCCCGCCCGCCCCGCCGCGCACGGGGCAGGTCGGCGACCGCGGCCTCACCGTCCTCACCGCGGCCGACGGCACGGAGGTCTCCGCCGCCTGGGCGCTGCCCGCCGACGTCGCGGCCGCGCCCGCCGGCGTGGTGGTCCTCCCGGACATCCGCGGGCTGCACCCCTACTACGTCGCGCTGACCGAGCGCTTCGCCGAGGCCGGCGTGCCCGCCGTCGCCGTCGACTACTTCGGGCGCACCGCCGGCACGGCCGAGGGCGGCACGCGCGACGCCGGCTTCGACTGGCAGGCGCACGTCCCGCAGACCACGCCCGAGGGGGTCGACGCCGACCTCTCCGCCGCGGTCGCCGACCTGCGCCGGCGCACCCGGCCCGACCTGGCGGTGGTCACCGTCGGCTTCTGCTTCGGCGGCAGCCACTCCTGGCGGCAGTCCGGCGGCGACCTCGACGTCGCCGCCTGCGTGGGCTTCTACGGCCGGCCGGCCATGGTCGGCGACGCCGCCGGGCGGGCCTCGCGCCCGACGCTGATGATCGTCGCCGGCGCCGACGCCGCCACCCCCGTCGAGGACCAGCTCGCGCTCGCGGAGACGATGCGCGCCGCCGGCGCCGACGTCGAGACCGCCGTCTACGACGGCGCCCCGCACTCCTTCTTCGACCGCGCCGCGCCCGAGTGGGAGGATGCCTGCCAGGACGCCTGGCGCCGGATCCTGGCCCTCGTCGACGGCCTCGGGACGGGGGCGCGGTCGTGAGCGAGCCGATCGACCCCGGCGTCGTCGAGCTGGCCGCGCGGGTCTTCGACCTGGCCCGGTTCGGCCACACCGAGGAGCTCACCGCCTACGTCGACGCCGGCGTCCCGGTGGACCTCACCAACGACAAGGGCGACACGCTGCTGATCCTGGCCGCCTACCACGACCACCCGGACACGGTGGCCGCGCTGCTCGAGCGCGGCGCCGACCCGGGCCGGGCCAACGACCGCGGGCAGACGGCGCTGGCCGCGGCGGTGTTCCGCCGCTCCGAGGCCGGCGTGCGGACGCTGCTGGCCGCGGGCGCCGACCCCGACGCCGGCGGGCCCAGCGCCCGCGAGACCGCGGCGTTCTTCGACCTGCCGGAGATGACCGCGCTGCTCGAGGGCCGGTCCGGCTGAGGCTCGGCTGAGGCTCCCCGCGGGAGCCGCCCCGCCGTGACACCCTGGGGCGTCACGGCGCCGTTACGGGGGGAGGACGTCCATGGCCGCGCAGTCGCACCTGCCCGAGCCGGGTGCGGAGCGGACGCGCACCGGGGCCTCCCGGGTGGTCCCGCCGGAGCCCACCGAGCTGCCGGGGGACCTGGCCGACGGGCTCCCGCTGGCCGCCGACGTCACCCTCACCCCCGCCTCCGACGGCGGCCCGGCGGCGGGACCGGCCGGCACGCCGTCCGGCCCCGGCGGGCTGCCCCGCTGGCTGGTGCTGCTCGTCGGGGCCGCGGCCGCGACGATCGCCGTCGCCGGGGTGCGGGAGATCGCCTGGCTGGTCGCGCCGGTGCTGCTCGCGCTGGTCGTCGTCGTGGCGCTCATGCCGGTGCAGCGCTGGCTGCTGCGCCACCACGTGCCGCGCTGGGCGGCGGCCGGCGTGCTGCTGCTGCTCGTGTGGGGCGTGCTGCTCGGCCTCGGGTCGCTGCTGGTGGTGGCGATCGCCCAGTTCGCCGTCCTGCTGCCCGACTACGCCCCGCAGTTCGCGGTGCTGCTCGACGACACGGTGCAGCGGCTCGACGAGGCCGGGCTGTCCTCGACGCAGATCCAGGACCTGGTCGACCGGTTCGACTACGGCCAGCTCGTCGGCCTCGCCACCGACCTGCTCGCCCGGGTCACCGACACCGCCAGCACGCTGGTGCTGCTGCTGTCGGCGATGGTCTTCCTCGCCATCGAGTCCGGCGGGTTCGGCCGCCGGCTGGCGCTGGTCGCCGAGGACCGGCCGCACCTGCCCATCGCGCTCGGCCTGTTCGCCCGCGGCACCCGCAGCTACCTGCTGGTGAGCACCGTGTTCGGCGCGATCGTGGCGGTGGGCGACACCGTCGCGCTGGCGATCCTCGAGGTCCCGCTGCCGGTGCTGTGGGGCCTGCTGTCGTTCATCACCAACTACGTGCCCAACATCGGCTTCGTGCTCGGCGTCATCCCGCCGGCGCTGCTCGGCCTGCTCGCCGGCGGCTGGACCGAGTTCTGGGTGATCATCGTCGTCTACTCGCTGCTCAACTTCGTGGTGCAGACGCTCATCCAGCCGCGCTTCGTCGGCGACTCGGTCGGCCTGTCGATGACGGTCACCTTCCTCGCGCTGCTGTTCTGGGGCTGGGTGCTCGGCGCGCTGGGCGCGCTGCTGGCCATCCCGCTCACGCTGCTGGTGAAGGCGCTGCTGGTCGACGTCGACCCGCGGGGGCACTGGCTGGACGCGCTGCTGCGGGAGGAGCCGCGGGCCCCGCGGACCAGCCGCGCGCGGCAGCGCGCGCAGGCCCGCCGGGCGGCGCTGGCCTCGGTCCGGGCGCTGCACCCGCACTGGCCCTCGCGGCGCGGATCCGGGGACTGACCAGCGCGTTCGGGGAATGTCAGGGGTCTGGAGGACGTTGTCCACAAGCCGGGAGAAGGTCCCGGCGAGACCCCGAGGAGGACCCGTGAAGGGCGATCGTGTCGAGGTCGTCATCGACGCCGGTGGCGACACCCGCACCTACGAGATCGAGGCCACCCGCGCCGGGCGCCGGGTGGACGTGTCCCACGGCCGCGGCGTCGTGGAGGTCACCGAGACCACCCGCGGCGGCACGCCCGTGCGCACCGCACGCTTCATGTCCGGGAGGGTGCTCGCGCTGGTCGAGCACCCGGCGGCCCGCCCGGTGTTCGAGGACGACGACGAGCCGGTGACCCCGCTGCGCCGGAGCGCGTGAACCCCAGCACCTCACCCGAGCTGGTGGTGATGGTCGGCCTGCAGGGCGCGGGCAAGTCGACCTGGGTGGAGCGGACCCTCGCCGCCACCCACGAGGTGGTGAGCAAGGACCACTGGCCCCGCGCCCGCCGGCGGGAGGCCCGGCAGCAGCGGGTCGTCGCCGGGCTGCTGGCGGCCGGGCGCAGCGTCGTCGTCGACAACACCAGTCCGTCGCCGGAGGAGCGCGCCCCGCTGGTCGCCGCGGCCCGCGCGGCCGGCGTGCCGGTGCGCGCGATCTGGGTGGACACCCCGCTCGAGGAGTGCCTGGCGCGCAACGCCGCCCGCGAGTCGCCGGTGCCGCTGGTCGGCGTGTACGCCGCCCGCGCCCGCCTCGCCCCGCCCACCGAGGCCGAGGGCTTCGACCGGGTCGACGTCGTGCGGGGTGGCGGCGTGCGGGGTGGCGGCGTGCGGGGTGGCGGCGTGCGGGGTGGCGGCGTGCGGGGTGACGTCGTGCGGGGTGACGTCGTGCGCCCGGGGGGCTGACCGGCGGGCGGTCGCGTGCGGCCGGGGGAGCCGGTGCGGTAGGAACTGGCAGGCCCGTCCGCTCCCGCCCCCGGAGGTACCCGTCCCGTGCTGGCCAGCCTCGGCTACGCCGTCGCCTACACCGCCGTCGGCCTCGTGCTGCTGGCCCTCGGCTTCCTCGTCCTCGACCTGCTGACGCCCGGCCACCTGGGCCGGCGCATCTACGAGGACCGGTCGGTGAGCGCCGCGGTCGTCCTGTCCGCCGGGTTCCTCGCCCAGGGCGCGGTCATCTTCGCCTCGATCTGGACCAACGCGACGTCCGGGTTCGGGGAGGCGCTGCTCTGGACCGTCGTGTTCGGCGTGCTCGGCGTGGTGCTGCAGGCCGTCGCCTTCGTCATCCTCGACCTGCTCACCCCGGGGAAGATGGGGCACCTCGTCACCGAGCCCGGCTTCCACCCCGCCTGCCTCGTGATGGGCGCGGCCCAGCTCTCGGTCGCCGCGATCATCGTCGCCTCGATCTGGCCCTGACGGCCGCCGCGCACCGGTACGGGGGCGTCTCCGGACGCCGCGGGAGCCCGCCGTAACCTGTCCGGCGCAGCCCGGGGGCCGGCGCGGGGTCGACCCGGCCCGAGCCCCCCACCCGGACCGGCCGGCGACGACGCCGCCACCAACGAGAGGAACTGCCATGAGCGAGGCCACCCCCCGCGTCGCCATCGTGACCGGCGCCGCGCGCGGCATCGGCGCCGCGACGGCGAAGCGCCTGGCCGCCGACGGCTTCGCCGTCGCCGTGCTCGACCTCGACGAGGCGAACACCAAGGACACCGTGCAGGCCATCGAGTCCGCCGGCGGGCGCGCGCTCGGCGTGGGCGCCGACGTCAGCGACGCCGAGCAGGTGCAGGCCGCCGTCGACCGGATCGCCGCGGAGCTCGGCCCGCCGGTCGTGCTGATCAACAACGCCGGCGTCATCCGGGACAACATGCTGTTCAAGATGACCGAGGTCGACTGGGACCTGGTCATGAACGTGCACCTGCGCGGCGCCTTCCTCATGAGCCGGGCCTGCCAGAAGCACATGGTCGAGGCCAAGTGGGGCCGGATCGTGAACCTGTCGAGCACCTCGGCGCTGGGCAACCGCGGCCAGGCGAACTACTCGACGGCGAAGGCGGGCCTGCAGGGCTTCACCAAGACCCTCGCCATCGAGCTGGGCAAGTTCGGCGTCACCGCCAACGCGATCGCCCCGGGCTTCATCCAGACCGAGATGACGATGGCCACCGCCGAGCGCATGGGCATCGCCTTCGACGACTTCATCAAGGGCGCCGCCTCGCAGATCCCGGTGGCCCGTGTCGGCCAGCCCGAGGACATCGCCCACCTGGTGTCGTTCTTCGTCAGCGAGGGCGCGGGCTTCGTCTCCGGCCAGGTCGTCTACGCCGCGGGCGGCCCGAAGGCCTGACAGCCGCCACGCACGGACCGACGGGGCCCGACCGGGAAGATCCCGGCCGGGCCCCGTCGTGTTGTGGGGCCGTTCACGCAGCCTCGGCGGCACCATCGGCGTCACCGTGCTCGGCGCGGTGCTGGCCGCCCGGGTCGCCGACGGGCTCGGTGCCCTCCGCGGCGGCGCGCCGGCCCCGGGCGGCGGCGAAGCCGCGGCGCCGGACGTCAGCGCGCCGCCGCCGGAGGTGGTCGCGCTGGTGCAGGGCACCTACGCCGACGCCACCGCGGAGCTGTTCCCCATCGCCACGCCGCTGACCGCGCTCGCGCTGCTCGTGGTGCTGTTCATCCCGGAGAAGCCGCTGAAGACGACGTCGGGCTCGCAGCGGCTGGCCGAGGAGCAGGGCGGCGCGCCCGTCCTGCACTGACCGCAGCGGCCGTGTCCCACCCCGGTCCCGCGGCACCGGCGCTCACGCGGCCGGCGCCCCGGGCCCGGGGTGGGCCGTGCCGGGGAGCGCGGTCCGGGGCTCGGCCAGCCGGGTCACCACGGGGCCGGCGACGGCGAGCACCAGCACGTACGCGGTGGTCAGGGGACCGAGCTCGGGCAGGCCGGCCACCACGGCCAGCCCGGCGATGACCACGGAGAACTCCCCGCGGGCGATCAGCGCCGTCCCGGCACGCCAGCGGCCCGGAGCCGCGACCCCGTCCCGGCGGGCGGCGTACCAGCCCGTCCCCACCTTGGTCGCCGCCGTCACGACGGCGAGGAGGAGCGCCGCCGGCAGGACCGGGAGGACGTCGGCGGGGTCGGTGCCCAGCCCGAAGGCCACGAAGAAGGTGGCCGCGAACAGGTCGCGCAGCGGGGTGAGGATCCGCCGCACCCGTGCGGCGAAGGGGGCGGGCAGGGCCAGCCCGACGAGGAAGGCGCCGACCGCGGCCGAGACGCCCAGCGCCTGGGCCGCGCCGGCGACCAGCAGGGTCAGCCCGACCAGCCGCAGGAGGACCTGCTCGTCGTCGGGAGAGGTGAGCAGCACCCCGAGGCGGTGACCGTGGCGCCGGGCGGCGGCCAGGACCAGCACCACGGCCCCGGCGGCCAGGGCGAGGCCGCCCGCGGCCGCGGCCGGGCCGCCCCCGGCCAGCGCCACCGCGAGCAGCGGCAGCACCAGCGCCATCGCGAGGTCCTCGAGGACCAGGACCGACAGCACGGCCGGCGTCTCCCGGTTGGCCAGCCGGCCGAGGTCGGCCAGCAGCCGGGCCACGATGCCCGACGACGAGACGTAGGTGATGCCGCCGAGGGCCAGCGCTCCCTGCCAGGGCAGACCGAGCGCCAGGCCGCCCACGATGCCCGGCGGCGCGTTGAGCAGCAGGTCCACCACGCCCGAACGGCCGTGGTGGCGCAGCGAGGCGAACAGCTCGTCCGGTGAGAACTCCAGGCCGAGGGCGAGCAGCAGCAGCACGACGCCGATCTCGGCCGCGGCCTCGATGAACGGGGTGGCCGTGGTCAGGGGCGCGACCCCGCCCTCGCCCACCGCCAGCGCGGCCACGAGGACGAACGGGATGGGGGAGAGGTCCAGGCGCCGGGCGAGCAGGCCGAGCAGCGCGAGCCCCAGGAAGAGCAGCCCCAGTTCGACCAGCAGCGCCTCGGTGCCGTGCACGCCGGGGGGCCTAGGCCGCGCCGTCCAGCCGCGCGCCGAGCTGGGTGAGCCCGGCGTCGGAGCCGATGGCGACCAGCACGTCCCCGGCGTGCAGGACCTCCGCCGGCCCGGGAGAGGGGACGACGTCGCTCTCGCGCACCACGGCCACGATCGAGCACCCGGTCAGCGTGCGGGCGCGGGTCTCCCCGAGCGGACGCCCGTCGAAGGGGGATCCCGGCCGGACGAGGAAGCGGGCGGACTCGAGGCCCGGCACCTCCCGGGAGAGGTCCACGAACCGCTGGGTCAGCCGCGGCGCGCCGAGGAGCTCGGCCACGACGCCGGTCTCCTCGGCGTCGAGCCGGAACACGGCGCGGGCGCGGTCCGGGTCGCGCCGGTCGAACACGGCCACCTCCGCGCCACCCTCGCGCTGGACGACGACGGCCAGGCGGTCACCGGCGCGCGTCGTGAGTCCGTAGCGCACGCCGACGCCGGGCAGCATGGTCTCGTCGAGATCCACCACGCGGGCATCGTGGCAGAGCGTCGCAGGTCGGGGCGCACGGTGGCCGGGGTCACCGGCGGCCGGCCGCGCCGGCGGGCAGAGCGCCCCGCCGGCCGGCGTTGTACCGGGCGTGACCGACCGTCTCCACCTCGCCGTCCTCGGTGACTCCATCGCGTACGGCACCGGTGCCGCGCGGGTCGAGGACGGCCTCGGCCCGCGGTTGGCGCAGGTGCTGCGCAGTGCGGGCATCGAGACCCACCTGTCCGTGCTGGCCGTGCCCGGCGCCGTCTCCCGCGACCTCGCCGCGCAGGTACGCCGCACAGCGCCCCTGGGCGCCGACCTCGCCGTCGTGGTGATCGGCGCCAACGACCTCGCCCGGTTCCTCCCGGTCGAGCCGGCGGTGGCCGCGCTCGGCGCCGCCGTCGACGGACTGCGCGCTGCGGGCACCGACGTCGTCGTCGTGCCGGCGCCGGACATGTCCAGCGTGCCGTTCGTGCCGCCGGCGTTCCGCCCGGTCGTGCAGGCCGCCTGCGCGGCGATGCAGCAGCGGCAGGCGCAGGTGGCGGAGGCGCGCGGCGCCGTCGTCGCGGCCGTGTCCGGCGAGGTGGGCCGGGCGTTCACCACCGACCCGGCACTGTTCTCCGCCGACCGGTTCCATCCCTCGTCGGCCGGCTACGCGCGGATCGCGGCCGCGCTGGCCCCGACGGTGCTGGCCGCAGCCCGCGCCCGCCGGGACCGCCGCGCCGCCTGAGCTCACGCGGCCCGGGTCGCCTCCGCGGTCGCCCGGCGCAGACCCTCGAGGTCCAGGTCCGGCCCGTAGCCGGGGGTGCCGGGCTCGATCCGCCAGCTCTCGGCCAGCGGGCCGAGGTCGAGGACGTCGAAGCCGACCTCGTCGATGAACGAGGCGACGACGTCCTTCGCCGAGGCGTCGTCCCCGGCCACGACCAGCGCGCGCCGGTGCGGCGTGCCGCTCGGCGTCCGCCGGGCGGTGATCTGCGCGGCGGCGATGTGGTTGAACGCCTTGACCACGCGCGACGTGGGCAGGTGGTCCTGCAGCAGCTGGGAGCTGGTGGTGGTCCCCTCGTCGAGGGCGGCCACGTGCCCGTCGCGCTCCGGGTAGTAGTTGTTGGTGTCGATCACGACCTTCCCGGCCAGCGGCTCGACCGGGACGTCCGGCACGGCCCTGAGCGGCACGGTGACGACGACCAGGTCGCCGGCGGCGCCCGCCTCGGCGGCCGTGGCCGCGCGCACCGAGCCGCGCCGGGAGGGCCGGTCGGTGAGCGCGTCGACGAGGCCGGCGAGGGTCTCCGGGCCGCGCGAGTTGGAGAGGACGACGTCGTGGCCGAGGTCGGTGGCCGCCTGCGCGAGCGCCGTGCCGATGTGGCCGGCGCCGATGATGCCGAGAGTGGTCATGCCTCGCGCCAACGCGCCGCCCGGCGGCCCATTCCCGGCCGCCGAGGTGTGGGAAGCGATCCCTGCGTCCCCGCGCCGGGAACGCGGGGATCGCTCCCTATGCCCGGTCCAGCGCGTCGGCGAGCAGCTCGGCGAGGTGCCGGCCGGGCCGGTCGGCGAGCTGGTCGAGCTGGGTGCGGCAGGAGAACCCGTCGGCCAGCACGACGGCGTCCGGCCCGGCCGCCCGGACGGCGGGCAGCAGCTGCTGCTCCGCGATCGTCACCGACACCTCGTGGTGCCCGCGCTCGACGCCCCAGTTGCCGGCCAGCCCGCAGCAGCCGCCGAGCCGGGTGACCGCCGCACCGGCCCGGCGCAGCAGCCGCTCGTCGGTCGCCCAGCCCATCACCGCGTGGTGGTGGCAGTGCGGCTGCGCGACCACCTCGACGCCGGCCAGCGACGGCGGCGCCCAGCCCTCGGTGGCGGTGAGCAGCTCGGCCAGCGTCCGGGTGGCCGCGGCGACCCGTCCGGCGGCCGGGTCGTCGAGCAGCTCGACCGCGTCGCTGCGCAGCGCCGCGGTGCACGAGGGCTCCACGCCGACGATCGGGATGCCGGCGTCGGCCAGCGGCGCCAGCCGGCGCACGGTGTCGCCGAGGATGCGCTTCGCCGTGTCCAGCTGGCCGGTGGTGATCCAGGTCAGGCCGCAGCAGGTGTCGTCGCCGGGCACCTGCACGGAGTAGCCGGCCGCCTCGAGCACCCGGACGGCGGCCTGCGCGGCCTCCGGTGCGAAGTGGTCGGTGAACGAGTCCACCCACAGCGCCACCGGCGCGCCGCCGCCCGGCCGCGGGGAGAACGACTGCCGGAAGGTGCGCGGCGCGAACGACGGCAGCGACCGCCGCCGGTCCACGCCGGCGCCCCACTTCGCCAGCCGCCCGCCGAGCCGGTTGCGCAGCACCGCGTTGACCAGCCGCGGCGCCCGCGCGGCCAGGTCGGACCACATCGGCAGCTTCCCCAGCGTGTAGTGCGCCAGCGGCCGGATCCGCCGCCGGTAGGACTGGTGCAGCACCTCGGACTTGTAGCTGGCCATGTCCACGCCGGTCGGGCAGTCCCGCGAGCAGCCCTTGCACGACAGGCACAGGTCGAGCGCGGCGTGCACCTCCGGCGAGCGCCAGTCCCGCACCGGCCCGCCGGGCGCGAGCATCTCCTGCAGCACCCGGGCCCGGCCGCGGGTGGAGTCCTTCTCCTCGCGGGTGGCCGGGAACGACGGGCACATCACCGCGACGCCGGACGGGTCGGCCCGGCACTTGCCGACGCCGGTGCAGCGGTGCACGGCGTTGGACAGGTCGCCGTCGTCGTGCCGGTAGGCCAGCGCCAGGCCGTCCCGCAGCCGGGGCGCGGCGGCCACCCGGACGTCGTCGTCGAGGCGGGCCGGGCGCACCAGCACGCCGGGGTTCAGTACGTCGTCCGGGTCGAACAGCGCCTTGACCTGCGCGAACAGGTCGAGCGCGGCGGGGGAGTACATGGTGCCGAGCAGCTCGCTGCGGGCCCGTCCGTCGCCGTGCTCACCCGACACCGACCCGCCGTAGCGGGCGACCAGCCGGGCGGCGTCCTCGACGAACGAGCGGTAGGCGGCGCGGCCGCGGTCGGGCTCGCGCCCGAACGGGAAGTCGATGCGCACGTGCACGCAGCCGTCGCCGAAGTGCCCGTACGGCACGCCCTGCAGCCCGTGCTGCGCCAGCAGCGCGTCGAACTCGCGCAGGTAGGCGCCCAGGGACTCCACCGGCACCGCGGCGTCCTCCCAGCCGGCGTGCGCGGGGCGGCCGTCGGAGGTGCGCGCGGCCAGGCCCGCGCCGTCCTCGCGGATCCGCCAGATCGCGGCGGCGTGCGCGACGTCGGTGACCACGAGGGCGTCCAGCGCGCCGGCGTCGGTGACGACGGCCGCGCCCGTGGCCCCGACCTCCGCGACCGTGTCGCCGGTGACCTCGACGATCAGCCAGCCCGCGCCGCGCGGCAGGTCCGGGACGACGGCGGCCGGCACGTCGCGCAGCCGCTGCACGATCCGCTCGTCCAGGCCCTCGACGGCGGTCGGCCCGTGCCGGAGCAGGCCGGGGGTGGCGTCGGCGGCGTCGGCCATCGACGGGTAGCCGAGCACCACCAGCCCGCGGTACGGGGCGTCGGCGACCAGCCGCACGGTGGCGCCGAGGACGACGGCCAGCGTCCCCTCGCTGCCCACCAGCGCACGGGTGACGTCGAAGCCGCGCTCGGGCAGCAGGTGCTCCAGCGAGTAGCCCGACACCTGCCGGCCGAAGCGGCCGAGCTCGGTGCGGATGGTGGCCAGCTCGCGGCCGACCAGGGCGCGCAGGTCCTCGAGGCCGTCGACGGCGGACCCCGACGACAGCCGCAGCCGCTGCCCGGTCCCGGTGACGACGTCGAGGCCGACGACGTTGTCCGACGTCCGGCCGTAGCCCAGCGCGCGCGACCCGCAGGCGTTGTTGCCGATCATCCCGCCGACGGTGCAGCGGTTGGCGGTGCTCGGGTCCGGCCCGAAGCGCAGCCCGTGCGGCCGGGCGGCCAGCTGCAGCCGCGCCTGGACGACGCCGGGGTCGATGACCGCGGTGCGCGCCTCGGCGTCGACCGCGTGCACCCGGTCCAGGTACCGGCTGGTGTCGACGACGACGCCGGTGCCCACCGCGTTGCCGGCGATCGAGGTGCCCGCGCCGCGCATGGTCAGCGGCACGCCGAGCGTCCGGCACACCTCGAGGGCCGCCACGACCTCGTCGGCGTCGCGCGGGCGGACGACCGCGCGCGGCAGCACGCGGTACAGCGAGCCGTCGGAGGAGTACAGCGCCCGGGCCAGGCCCGAGTCGTCGACGTCGCCGATCCCGGCCCGGCGGAGCGCGGCGGTGACCTCGGCGGTGTCGGAGGTGGTGTCGGCGACGGCGCTGCTCACCCTCCCAGTGTCCCCGGTGCCGCCGCGGGCGCGGACGGCACCGGGGCAGCGTGTCAGTCCCCGGTCGGCGGCTCGTCCTCGCCGGACTCCTCCGCCGCGTCGGCCTCCTCCTTCGTCTTGTGCACCGCGCCGTCGGCGTGCTCCGGCGGGCCGTAGACCGTGTACAGGATCAACGGGTTCTCGCCCGTGTTGACGAAGTTGTGCTTGGTCCCGGCCGGGACGACGACCAGGTCGCCCTGCGCCACCTTCTTCGTGGCCCCGCCGACCTTCGCCTCACCGATGCCGCTGACGAAGGTGAGGATCTGGTCGATGTCCTCGTGGACCTCCTCGCCGATCTCCCCACCCGGCGGGATGGTCATGACGACCAACTGTGTCTTCTCCCCGGTCCACAGGACCCGGCGGAAGTCGGGGCTCTCCTCGGCGACGGTCGCGATGGTGAAGTGGATGACGGACGCCATCGACGGCGCTCCTCCCTGTCTCGCGGCACCCGGACGGTGCTCCTCGCCCGACCCTTGCCCCCCGGTGCCGCCGGCCATGCCTGGTCCCCCGCGGGGGTGGTGCGGCCGCCGCCGCTCCTGCTAGCGTCGCCGGCATCCCGGTTGGAATGTCCAACCGACAAGCCTGCTGGGGGCGCGCGTGTCCCGATCGGTCGAGTCCCGTCCCGTCCCCGCGGCCGCCGGTGCCGCCCCGGCCGCCGTGCTGCAGCGGCGGACGCTCGCCGTCGTCGCGGTCAGCACCCTCGTCGTCCTCGCCGCCTTCGTCACCCCGCTGGCCACCGCCGTGGCCACCGCGGCGGACCTGGGCACCGGCGCAGGCGGGCAGGCGTGGCTGCTGTCGGCGATGAGCGTCGGGCTGGCCGCGGCGCTGCTGGTCACCGGTGCCGCCGCCGACGACGTGGGCCGCCGCCGGGTGTTCACCGCGGGCCTCGTGCTGCTCGCCGCCGGCGCCGCGCTGTCGGCCGCCGCGGGGTCGACCGGGGTCTTCGTCGCCGGCCGGCTGGTCGAGGGCGTCGGCGGCGCGGCCGTCCTGGCCTGCTCGCTGGGGCTGATCGCGCAGGTGTTCCCGCTCGGCCCGGGGCGGGCGCGGGCGGCGGCGGTGTGGGGCGCCAGCCTCGGCGCCGGCACCGGCGTCGGCGGCCTGGCCGCGGTGCTCCTCGACGGCGACACCGGCTGGCGCGCCACGCACGTCGCCACCGCCGTCGTCACGCTGCTCCTGGCGGTCGCCGCCCGGCTGCTGCTGCCCGAGGCCGCGCCCGGCCGCCGGCCGCGGGTCGACGTCGCCGGGCCGGTCCTGCTCGTCGCCGCGGTCTGCTGCCTGCTCGTCGGGCTGGTGGCCACCCGCACCGGCACCGGGACCGCCACGGTGGTCGCGCTGCTCGCCGGCGGCGCGGTGCTCACCGTGGCGTTCGTGCTGACCGAGTCCCGGGTGCGCGCGCCGATGGTCGACCTCGGCCTGTTCCGCGTCCGCGGCTTCCTGGCCGCGAGCGTCGGCGCGCTGGTCACCGGCGCGGCCACGGTCGGGCTGATGTCCTTCCTCGCCACCGTGCTGCAGCGGGCGCTGGGGGAGAGCCTGCTCGCGACGACGGTGCTCGTGCTGGTGTGGTCCGCGGTCGCGACGGCGACGTCGGTGGGGCTGCGCTGGCTGCCCGGCGTCGACGGGCGGGTGCTGCTGGCCGGCGGCCTGGCCGTGTCGGCCGCGGGACTGGCGGCGCTGGCCGTCCTCGACCCCGGCGACCGGGCCGCCGCGCTGCTGCCGGGCCTGCTGGTCCTCGGCGTCGGCTACGGCGTGGCCAACGCGGCGCTGGGCCGCGAGGCGGTGGCGCACGTGCCGCCGGAGCGGGCCGGCATGGGCAGCGGCGCCAACAACACCGCCCGCTACCTGGGCGCCGCCGTCGGCGTCACGCTGGTCGTCCTGCTGGTGACCGCGGGCGCGCCCGCCGGCACCGCGGCCGGGCTGCTCGCCGGGTGGGACGCGGCCGCCCTCGCCGGCGCCGGGGTCAGCGCGGCCGGGGCACTGGCGGTGCTGGCACTGCGACCGGCGCGCCGCTGACCGCGGTCGCGGCGACCGCGGCGTCGCCGTCCGGGTCCGGCGCCGCACGGGGCAGCCGCAGGAGGCCGACGGCCACCAGCAGCACGCCGGCACCGGCCGCGGTCCCGGCGACGGTGAGCACCGACAGCCGCCCGGCCGCGGCCAGGACCTCCACCACCGCGCACTCCAGCGCGACGGCGCCCCACACCGCGGCGGTCGCGACGCGGTCCGCGGCGGCGATGCCGGAGTAGAGGAGCAGCTGGGCGAGGGCGAACAGCGTGCCGCAGGCGGTGAACACCCAGGTCCAGCCGCCCAGGGCGGTGCCGTAGGCGGCCCCGCCCACCAACGGCAGCGCGGCCGGCCCGAGCGCGGCGGTGGCGGCGGTGAGCAGCGCGCCCAGCCCGCCGACCACCGCCAGCGCCCGGGGCAGCTCGCGCCGCCGGGCCGCGGCGTCGGCCATCCGCGGCAGCACGACCACCCCGACGCCCTGCGGCAGCCAGTAGGCGACCTTGGCGAACACCGCACCGACGGCGTACTCGCCGGCCAGTCCCGCCGGCAGGTGGTGCCGGGCGAGCAGCAGGTCGACGTTCACCAGCAGCACCAGCCCGGCCAGCGCGCCCGCGGCCCGGGCCGCCGCCCGGGCGGGCGCGCGCAGCCCGCGGGCCAGGCCCGGCCGCCCGGCGCCGACCCAGGTCGCCAGCGCGCCGGCGGCGCTGCCCGCCGCCACGCCGGCCACGGCGGCGGCCGGCGTCCCGCCCAGCAGCAGCCCGGCGACCGCGCCCGCCGTCTTGAGCGTCCCGAAGGCGACGACGACCACCGCCAGCCGCCCGTGCCGCCCGGTGCCCTGCAGGACGCCGTCGTACGTGCCGGCCAGCGTGTGCGGCACGAGGGCGGCGACCAGCCAGGCGGCCGCCGCCGCGTCGGGCAGCCGCAGCAGGGCGACCACCGGGGCCAGCGCGGCCAGGCCGACCAGCGCGGTGGCGGCGCCGGTGGCGAGCGCGGTCGCGTGCAGGCGCGGCACCTCCGCGGCGGCCTCGCCCGCCGGCCGGCCGCCGAGCCGCAGCGCGGTGGCGGTCTGCAGGCCGCTGGCCGGCACCGTGCCGACCAGCAGGAGGCCGAGCAGCGCGGCCAGTTCCCCGTAGGACGCCGGGGTGAGCACCCGCGCGGCGAGCACGGTGACCACGTAGGACAGCGCACTCACCGACAGCAGCGCCCCGGACACCAGCGCGGCCGGCGCCACGCGGGCCGCCCGGCTGCGGGTCCCCCTCATCCCCCCGCCCTACGCTGCTGGCGCCCGGGAGCCGGGGACGACGGGGGAGAGGGGCGCGCGTGGAGACCGCCGTCGACCCCGTCGTGGCACCCGACCGCTCCCCGTGGCCGGCCCGCGCGCTGGCCGCCGCGGTGGCGCTGCTGGTGACCGCGCCGGTGCTCGCGCCCGGGTACGTGCTGCTCGCCGACATGGTCGTCGTGCCGCGCCAGGACCTCGACCTCGACGCGCTCGGCCTGTCCGGCGCGCTGCCCCGCGCGGTCCCCGCCGACGGCGCGGCCGCGCTGCTCACCGCCGTGCTGCCGGGCTCGCTGGTGCAGGCCGCCGTGCTGCTGCTGACCGTCTACGCCGCGGTGCTCGGCGCCGCGCGGCTGGTGCCGCCGGGCCCCGACGGCCGCCGCGGCGCGGCCGGCGCCGTCGCCGGGCTGGTCTACGGCTGGAGCCCCTACCTCGCCGAGCGGCTGCTCGTCGGCCACTGGACGCTGCTGCTGGCGTGGGCCGCGCTGCCCTGGGTGGTGCGGGCCGGGCTGCGGCTGCGCGCCGGCGAGCCGCGGGCGCTGCTCCGGCTGGTGCTCGCCGTCGCACCGGCCGCGCTCACCCCCACCGGCAGCCTGCTCGCCGCGGGCGCCGTGCTCGCCGGGACCGGCCGCCGCCGCGCCGGCCGCGCGCTCGCCGCGGTCGCGCTGCTGTCCGCGCCGTGGGTGGTGGCCGGACTGCTCGCGCCGGCCGGCGGCACCTCCGACCCGTCCGGGGTGGCCGCCTTCGCCGCGCGCGGCGAGAACTGGGCCGGCGCCGTGGTCGCCGTCCTCGGTACCGGTGGCATCTGGAACGGCGCCGCCGTCCCCGGGAGCCGCACGTCCGTGCTCGCCCCGCTGGTCACCGCGCTGCTGCTCGCCCTCGCCACCGCGGGCTGGGCGCCCCGGGCGGCCCGCGCGGGCGCCGGCGGCCGGCTGCTGGTCCTGGGGGCCGCGGGCCTGCTGCTCGCCGTCGCCGGCGTCCTGCCCGGCACGCGGGACCTGCTCGAGGCCGCGGTCGCCGGCGTGCCGGGGGCCGGGCTGCTGCGCGACGGGCAGAAGTACGCGGCGTGGCTCGCGCTGCCGCTCGCCGTCGGCGCCGGGCTCGGCACCCGGCGCGCCGTCGCCGCCGTCCGCGCGCTCCTGCCGGACCCGGCCGCCGGGGCGGTCGCCGTCGCCGCGGCGGTGCTGCCGCTGGTCGCCGTCCCCGACCTCGCCTGGGGCGTGGGCGGCCGGCTGCAGCCGGTGGCCTGGCCGGCCGACTGGGAGGCCGTGCGCGACGTGCTCGCCGACGACCCAGCGCCCGGCGACGTGCTGGTCCTCCCCGCCGGCGCCTACCGCGCGTTCGGCTGGAACGACCGCCGCCCCCAGCTGGACCCCGCGGCCCGCTGGCTGTCCCGGCCGGTCGTCGCCGACGACACGCTGGTCGTCGACGGCCGGCCGGTGCGGGGCGAGGACGCCCGTGCCGCGCAGGTCCTCGCCGCCGCCGGGGACCCGGGGGCGCTGGCCCGGCTCGGCGTCGGCTGGGTGCTGGTGGAGCGCGACACGCCCGGTCCGCCCGTGGCCGCCGCCGTGGCCGACCTGCCGCTGGTCGTCGACGGCGCCGACCTGCGGCTGTACCGCGTGCCCGGCGCGCTGCCGGGACCCCGGCCGACGGCGGTGCGCGCGGTCGCGGTCGGGGTCGCTCACGGCGCCGCGCTGGGCGCGGTGGCCGGTGCTGCGTTGTGGATCACGCTCGCGGCGTCTAGGGTCCCGCTCCGTCGTCGTCCCCCGAGGAAGCGAGTGCCCGCGTGAAGACCCTCCTGGCCGTGCTCCTGTCCCTCGGCGCCGGCGCCGGGATCGGCGCCGCCGCCGTGGCCGGCGTGTCCGCCGCCGTCGACCCGGACACGTCCGCGGTCGAGCAGAGCGACCAGCAGTCGATCGACGTCCTCGACTACGGCACCCGCGGCTGAGGCCCCGCCGGCGTCCGTACGGGCGGGGGCCGGCACCCCGCGCAGCACCCGCGCCCAGCCCCGCACGGCCGACGGCCAGTCGAACCGGGCCGCGTGCCGGGCCGCCGCGGCGCCCATCGCCGACCGCGCGGACGGGTCGGCCAGCAGCCGGTCCACCGCCGCGGTGAGCCCGCCGAGGTCGTCGACCAGCACGCCGGTGCGACCGTCGAGCACCGACTCGGTGAGCCCGCCCGAGGACCGGTAGCCCACCGTCGGCGTCCGGTGCGCGCCGGCCTCGGTGACCACCAGGCCCCATCCCTCCTTGACCGAGGGGCACAGCTGCAGCCACGCCCGCGCGAGCTCGGCGTGCTTGGCCGGCTCGTCCAGGAAGCCGTGGAACTCGACCCGGTCGGCGACGCCCAGCCGCTCGGCCTCGGCCCGCAGCCGGTCCTCCCACCAGCCCTCGCCGACGACCGACAGGACCAGGTCCGGCCACCGCTGCCGGAGCCGGGCCAGCACCTCGAGGGCGTGCTCGACCCGCTTGTGCGGGACCAGCCGGCCGAGCACGACCACCCGCGGCGTCGGCGAGCGGCGCACCGCCACCGGCGGCACCGGCTCCACCCCGTTGGGCACGACCGCGACCCGGGACGGCGCGATGCCGAGACCGGCCAGCTCCGCGCGCGTGGCCCCGGAGACGGTGACGTAGCGGGACCGCCGGTAGACCCACGGCGCGACGCGCGACTCGAGCCACCAGCCCACCGCGCCGCCGAGCCGGCCGAAGACGATCGGCCACTGCTCGCGGTGCACGTGGTGGACCAGCACCGTCACCGGCGCCCGGGTGACCAGCGGGCTGCAGAAGGGCAGGCCGTTCTGCACGTCGACGACGAGCCGGGCGCGCGAGCGCCGGACGTGCAGCAGCGCCCGCGGGTAGACGCCGAGCCGGCCGCCGCGGCGCACGACGTGCACCCCGTTCACGTCCTCCTCGGCCGGGGCGCGGTCGTGGGCGGCGCAGAACATCTCCACCCGCAGCCCCGCGGCCGCGAGTCCCTCGGCGACGCGGTGCACGTACCGTTCGGACCCGCCGCCCTCCGGGTGACCGAGGTCGCGCCAGTTGACGAACAGCACGTCGGCGGGCGCACGCCGGGGGGAGACGCGGATCACCCGCGGCACGATACAGACGGGTACCAGCCATTCCACCCGCCCGATCGACGGCATTCCCCACCCGAGAGGACGAACCGCGAATGGACCGGACGGCGACGCTGCGGCGGTCGGTGCGGCTGTTCCGCGCCTTCCTGCGCGAGCAGACCGACCCCGCCTCCTTCTACGGCGTCCTCGCCGACGACTCGGTGCGCCAGCTCGCCCGGTACACCGACCTCGCCGGGGCCACCGTCCTCGACGTCGGGGGCGGGCCGGGGTACTTCTCCGCCGCCTTCCGGGCGGCCGGCGCCCGCTACGTCGGCCTGGAGCCCGACGCCGGCGAGATGGCCGCGCGCGGCGCGCCCGAGCCCGGGACGGTGCGCGGCAGCGGCGAGGCCCTGCCGGTGCGCACCGGCGCCGTCGACGTCTGCTACTCCTCGAACGTCCTGGAGCACGTGCGCCACCCGTGGGTCATGGCCGACGAGATGGTGCGGGTGACCAGGCCGGGAGGCACCGTGCTGCTCTCGTTCACGCCCTGGCTGTCGCCGTGGGGCGGGCACGAGACCGCGCCCTGGCACTACCTCGGCGGCGCCCGGGCCCGCCGGCGCTACCGGCGGCGCACCGGCCGCGAGCCGAAGAACCGGTACGGCGAGTCCCTGTTCGCGGTCTCCGCGGGGGCGGCGGTCCGCTGGGCGCGGCGCTGCCCGGACGCCGACCTCGTGGCCGTCCGCCCGCGCTACCACCCGTGGTGGGCGGTCTGGGTCGCCCGCGTCCCGGGCCTGCGGGAGATCGCGAGCTGGAACGTCGTCCTGGTGCTCCGCCGACGTGCGCGTGACGAGCGGTAACAGGCGTTATCGACTCCGGTACGCACCGGTACCCGACCCGATCGGGGGATCGGTACCGCCCGGAACCGGTCGGTGTTGGCGTGTGGTGGAGCCGACAGTAATGTGACCGCGCTGCGACGCCGGTGGAGCCGTCGCACGGTCGAGGAGGTCCCCCGCATGCGTCGTCCTGTCCTCGGGTTCGTGCTGCTGGGCCTGGGCGCGCTGTGCCTGGGCGCCGCGCTCGCCGTCCGCCTGGTGCTGGCGCCCACCCTCGTGACCCTGCCCCTCGACCAGCAGGCGTCGCGGGCCGTCGTCGACGAGGACGCCACCTACCTGGACATGGAAGAGCTGGAGGAGACGCGGGGCGAGGTCACCGCGCGGCTGACCGTCCAGGGGGACGCCGGCTCGCCGGACGCCTCCGACGACGTCGCCGTGTGGGCCTCGGGGACGACGATCACCACGGCGGACGGCACGCTGGTCACCGAGCCCACCGAGGTCGTCAACTGCCTGGACCGCACGACCGCGGAGGCGGTGGACTGCGGCGCGGCCAGCGAGGACATCGACGGCCTGACGCTCACCTTCCCGTTCGACACCCAGCGGCAGGACTACGAGGTGTGGAACGGCAACGTCGGCGCGGCGGTCACCGCCCGCTACGACGGCGAGGACGAGGTCGAGGGCGTCGAGGTCTACCGCTTCCTGCAGTCGGTCCCCGAGACCGTCATCCGCCAGATCGAGGTCCCCGGCAGCCTGGCCGGCGAGTCGGACGACGCGACCGTCACCGCCGACGTCGTCTTCAGCAGCGAGCGGGAGATCCTGGTCGAGCCGGTCAGCGGCAAGATCGTCAGCTCGGTGGAGCACCCGGTGACCGCGCTGCGCGGTCCCGGCGGCGCCACCGGCGTCACGGTGCTGGCGGCCGACCTCGGCCCGACCGAGGAGGGGCTGCGCGACGCGGCCGCCGACGCCGCCGGGACCCGCGACCAGATCACCCTCGTCCAGCGGACCCTGCCGCTGGCCGTCGCCGGGCTCGGCGTCCTGCTGCTGGTCGCCGGTGCCGTGCTGCTCCTGCGCGCGAACCGGGGCGCCCACCGGGCCCCCGCGACGGCCGCCGTCCCGCCGACCGCACCGGTGTCGTTCGCCAAGTGAGGCCGGGCCGGGGGGCGGGGGGGGGGGGGGGCGGGGGGGCGCGGGGCGGGGGGGGCCCCGCCCCCCCCCCCCCCCCCCCCCCCCCCCCCCCCCCAGCCGCGCAGCGTCGCGACCAACCCCGGCGTGCAGGCCAGCCGGTCGAGGTCGGCGGCGCCGGCCCAGGTGACCGCGTCGGCGTCGTCGCCCGGGACCGGCGCC
>NZ_JBJGZK010000030.1:0-54988 GCF_054050475.1 Geodermatophilus sp. SYSU D00525 | reverse complement strand
GAGGCCGAGCAGCAGCGCCGCCGCGCGCCGGGCGCTCACTCGGTGTCAGACGCCGCGGGCGTCTTGACCAGCTTCGTGGGGGGGGGGGGGGGGGGGGGGGGGGGGGGCGGGGGGGGGGGGCCGCGGCCCCGCGCCCCCCCCCCCCCCCCCCCCCCCCCCCCACCCCCCCCCCCCCCCCCCCCCACGCCCCCCCCCCCCCCCCCCACCCCCACGGGGAAGCGGGCGACGCGCCCGCGCGCGAGCGGGCCGCGGTCGCGCCGGCGGACCCGTTCCGCACCCGGCGGCTCGAGGTGCCCGGCGTCGGCGCGGGCGCGGCCGGGCGGCGGTCCAAGGCGCGCGCCGAGCGCGGGCGGGTCGTCGGCTCCACCCGCCCGTCCGGGCCGGTGACCCGGCTGCACCTGGTCGACACCGTGCTCGCCGCCGCGCCGCACCAGCGGACCCGCGGGCGCACCGGCCCGGGGCTGCGGGTGGCGCGCGAGGACCTGCGCCAGGCCACGCTCGAGGGCCGCGAGGGCAACCTCGTGCTGTTCGTCGTCGACGCCAGCGGCTCGATGGGCTCGCGGGCGCGGATGGGCGCGGTCAAGGGTGCGGTGCTGTCCCTGCTGCTCGACGCCTACCAGCGCCGCGACAAGGTCGGCCTGGTCACCTTCCGCGGCGCCGACGCCGAGCTCGCGCTGCCGCCCACCTGGTCGGTCGAGGCCGCCGCGGCCCGGCTGCGCGAGCTGCCCACCGGCGGGCGCACGCCGCTGGCCGCGGGGCTGCTGCGCGCGGAGGAGACGCTGCGGGTGGAGCGGGTCCGCGACCCCCGGCGACGTCCGCTGCTGGTCGTCGTCACCGACGGGCGGGCCACCGGCGCTCGCGGCTCCGACGCGCTCGGCGCCGCGCACACGGCCGCCCGGCGGCTGGGCGAGGCGGGCACGGCGGCGGTCGTCGTCGACTGCGAGTCCGGGCCGGTGCGGCTGGGCCTCGCCGGCGTCCTCGGCACCCACCTCGGCGCGCAGACCCTCCGGCTGGAGGAGCTCGCCGCCGAGTCGCTCGCGGCCACCGTCCGCTCCGTGCGAGAGGCGGCCTGACCGTGCCGAAGGGACAGGTCGCCGTCGTCCCGCAGGACGGGCTGACGACGCGGCAGCGCCGCAACCGGCCGCTGCTCGTCGTGCACACCGGCGAGATGAAGGGCAAGTCCACCGCCGCCTTCGGCATGGCGATGCGGGCGTGGAACCAGGGCTGGTCCGTCGCGGTCTACCAGTTCGTCAAGAGCGCGAAGTGGCGGGTCGGCGAGGAGAACGCGCTGACCGCGCTGGGCCGGCTGCACGAGCAGACCGGCGAGGGCGGGCCGGTGGTCTGGCACAAGATGGGCTCGGGCTGGAGCTGGTCGCGCCGGCAGGGCACCGAGGTCGACCACGCCGCCGACGCCGCCGAGGGCTGGGCGCAGATCAAGCGCGACCTCGCCGCCGAGGCGCACCGCTTCTACGTCCTCGACGAGTTCACCTACCCGCTGAAGTGGGGCTGGGTGGACGTCGACGACGTCGTCGGGACCCTCACGCACCGGCCCGGCACCCAGCACGTGGTGGTCACCGGGCGGGACGCGCCGCAGGCGCTGGTCGACGCCGCCGACCTGGTGGTCGAGATGACCAAGGTCAAGCACCCGATGGACGCCGGCCAGAAGGGCCAGCGGGGGATCGAGTGGTGAGCGGGGTGGGCCGGGTCCCGAGGCTCGTGGTCGCCGCTCCGAGCAGCAACGCGGGCAAGACGTCGATCGCCACCGGGCTGGTCGCCGCGCTGACCGGCCGGGGGCTGGCCGTGTCCCCGCACAAGGTCGGCCCCGACTACATCGACCCCGGCTACACCGGCCTGGCCGCCGGCCGCCCGGGCCGCAACCTCGACCCGGTGCTGCAGGGCGGGGAGCGCGTCGTCCCGCTGTTCCTGCACGGCGCGCGCGGAGCCGACGTCGCCGTCGTCGAGGGCGTGATGGGCCTGTTCGACGGCGCCACCTCCCCCGACGTCGAGCCCGGCTTCGCCTCGACGGCGCACGTCGCGCGGCTGCTGCGGGCGCCGGTGGTGCTGGTCGTCGACGCGAGCGCGCAGGCGCAGAGCGTGGCCGCGCTGGTGCACGGGTTCGCCACCTTCGACCCGCGGGTCCGCCTGGGCGGCGTGGTGCTCAACCGCGTGGGCAGCGACCGGCACGAGGCGATCCTGCGCGAGGCGCTGGACGCGGCCGGGGTGCCGGTGCTCGGCGCGGTCCGCCGGCTGGACGCCCTCGGCACGCCGTCCCGGCACCTCGGGCTGGTGCCGGCCGCCGAGCGCTCGGCCGAGGCGCTGGCCACGGTCCGCCGCCTCGGCGAGGTGGTCGGCGCCGGGGTCGACCTCGACGCCGTCCTGCGGCTGGCCCGGTCCGCACCCGACCTCGCGGACACCCCGTGGGACCCGGCTGCCGAGGTCGCCCCCGTCGCCGGGCGGCCGCGGATCGCCGTCGCGGGCGGGCCGGCGTTCACCTTCGGCTACGCGGAGAACGCCGAGCTGCTCGCCGCGGCCGGCGCCGAGGTGGTGACCGTCGACCCGCTGCGCGACGAGGCGCTGCCCGCCGGGACCGCGGGGCTGGTCGTGGGCGGCGGGTTCCCCGAGGTCTACGCCGACCAGCTGTCGGCCAACACGCCGCTGCGGGACGCCATCGCGGCCCTGGCCGCCCGCGGCGGCCCGGTGGCCGCCGAGTGCGCCGGGCTGCTCTACCTCTCCCGCGAGCTCGACGGCGCGCCGATGTGCGGCGTCCTCGACGTCGCGACGGCGATGACGCCGCGGCTGACCCTCGGCTACCGCGCCGCGGTGGCCCTGTCCGACAGCGTCCTGGCGCCGGCCGGCACCCGGGTGCGCGGGCACGAGTTCCACCGCACGCACGCGCTCCCCGGCGCCGGCCGCACCCCGGCCTGGCGGTGGCCCGGGGGCGGGCCCGAGGGGTTCGTCGCCGGCTCCGTGCACGCCTCCTACCTGCACCTGCACTGGGCCGGCTCGCCGGCCCTGGCCGAACGGTTCGTGGCCGCCTGCGCGGCGGCCGTCCCGGAGGGGGCGCGCCATGCACGTCGCTGAGGGCTTCCTGCCGGTGCCGCACGCGCTCGGCTGGACCGTCGCCGCCGCGCCGTTCGTCGTGCACGGGGCCCGGGCGGTGGTGCGCGAGGTGCGCGAGCACCCCGAGTCCACGCTGCTGCTCGGCGCGGCCGGGGCGTTCACCTTCGTGCTCAGCGCGATCAAGCTGCCCTCGGTCACCGGCAGCTCGAGCCACCCGACCGGCACCGGCGCCGGGGCGGTGCTGTTCCGGCCGCCGGTGATGGCGCTGCTCGGCACGGTCGTCCTGCTGTTCCAGGCGCTGCTGCTGGCCCACGGCGGGCTCACCACGCTCGGCGCCAACGCCTTCTCCTTCGCCGTCGTCGGGCCGTGGGCGGGCTACGGCGCCTACCGGCTGGCGCGGGCGCTGGGTGCCGGGCTGCTGCCCGGCGTCTTCGTCGCCCTCGCGCTGGCCGACCTCGCCACCTACGTGACGACGTCGCTGCAGCTCGCGCTGGCCTTCCCCGACGCCGACGGCGGCTTCCTCGCCGCGGCGGTGAAGTTCCTCGGCGTCTTCGCGGTCACCCAGGTCCCGCTGGCGGTCGGCGAGGGCCTGCTGGGCGTGCTGCTGTTCCGGGTGCTCACCGTCAACGCCCGGCCGGAGCTCGAGCGCCTGGGCCTGCTGCGCCCGGCCGCCGCGGAGGAGGTCCGGTGACCCGCCGCCGCCTGGTCACCGCCCTGCTGGTGCTCGCGGTGGTGGCCCTGTTCGCCCTCCCGCTCGCCCTCGACGGCGGCGCCTCCGACTACGCCGGCTCCGACAGCCGGGCCACCGAGGCGATCGAGGAGTCCGGCTACACGCCGTGGTTCGAGTCGGTGTTCTCGCCGTCGTCGGCCGAGGTCGAGTCGGGGCTGTTCGCGCTGCAGGCCGCCCTCGGCGGCGGCGTGCTCGGCTACGTGCTGGGCCGGCTGCGCGGCCGGCGGCAGGCGCGGGAGCAGCAGGCCGCCCCGCCCCGCGAGGCGCCGTGACGGGGCTGGCGGTCGACGACGCCGCCTGGGCCAGCGCCTGGCGGACCCGCTCGCCGGTGGACAAGCTGCTGCTCACCGGCGGCCTGGTCGTCTGCGCGCTGGTGCTGCCGGTGTGGCCGGGCAGCGTGCTGGTCGCGGCCACCGCCGTGGTCCTCGCGCTGGGCCCGGCGCGGGTGCCGGCGCGCACCTTCGGCCGCGCGGTGCGCTGGCCGCTGGCCTTCGTCGCCATCGGTGCGCTGACCGCCGTCGTCTCCGTGGGCGACGGCGACCCCGGCTGGGCGCCGGACGCCGCGGAGCGGGCCGGCGCGCTGGTCGGGCACTCGGTCGCCGGCGGCGCCGCGGTGCTGCTGCTGGCCACCACCACGCCGATGACCGACCTGCTGGCCGCGCTGCGCCGGCTGCGCGTCCCGGCGGCCGTCGTCGAGGTGGCCGGGGTGACCTACCGGCTGCTGTTCGTGCTGCTGGAGAGCCTGCGCACGATCCGCGAGGCGCAGACCGCGCGGATGGGCCACTCGACCTGGCGCCGCTCGTACCGCTCCTCCGGTGCGCTGGCGGCCGCGGTGCTCACCCGGTCCTTCGACCGCGCCCGCCGGCTGCAGGAGGGCCTGGCCGGCCGCGGGATGGAGACCGGGCTGCGGGTGCTGCCGGAGTCCCGGCCCTCGTCCCGCGGCTTCCTCGCCGCCACCGCCGCGGGGCTCGCCGCGCTCGTCGCCGTCGGCGTGCTGGCGTGAGCCACCGGACGCTGACCGCCGAGGGCCTCGTCGTCGGCTACGGGCGCGGCCGCCGGGTGCTGGAGGGCGCCTCGCTCACCGTTCCGGCCGGGCGCCGGCTGGCGGTGCTGGGCGCCAACGGCTCGGGCAAGACGACGCTGCTGCGCTGCCTGTCCGGCGCGCTGCGCCCGGACGCCGGCGGGGTAGCCGTCGACGGCGCGCTGCTGCACCACACCCGCCGCGGCCTGCGCGCGCACCGGCAGGAGGTCCAGCTGGTCCTGCAGGACCCCGACGACCAGCTGTTCAGCGCCTCGGTGGCCCAGGACGTCTCCTTCGGCCCGCTCAACCTCGGCCTGCCCGAGGACGAGGTGCGCACCCGGGTGGCCGAGGCGCTGGCGCTGCTCGCCGTCGACGGCCTGGCCGGGCGGCCCACCCACCAGCTGTCCTACGGCGAGCGCAAGCGGGTGGCGATCGCCGGCGCGGTGGCCATGCGCCCCTGCGTGCTGCTGCTCGACGAGCCCACCGCCGGCCTCGACCCCTCCGCCGTCGTCGAGGCGCTGGCCGCGCTCGACCGGCTGCAGGCCTCCGGCTCCACCGTCGTGATGAGCACGCACGACGTCGACCTCGCACTCGCCTGGGCCGACGAGGTCGCCGTCGTCGTCGACCGGCGGGTCGTGCAGGGCCCGCCCGAGGAGCTCCTCGCCGACGACGGCCTGCTCGCCCGCGCCCGCCTCGACCGGCCCTGGGCGCTCACCGTCGGCGCCCGGCTGCGCGAGCTCGGCCTGCTGCCCGCCGGCCCGCTCCCCCGCGACGCCGCCGCGCTGCTCGCCGCCCTCCCCGACCGGCCGGGCGTGACCCGGTGGACGTGACCGTCGGCGTCGGCGCGGTCCCCGGGGTGGCCGCGCACGAGGTGCTCGCCGCCGTCGACGCCGTCCTGCCGCCGGGCGCCCGGGTGGCCCGGCTGGCCACCCTCGACGCGCGCGCCGCCGAGCCCGGCCTGGTCGCCGCCGCGGCCGCCCGTGGCTGGCCGCTCACCGGCCACCCCGCCGCGGAGCTCGCCCGGGTCGCCGTGCCCTCGCCCTCGGCGCGGGTGGCCGCGGCGGTGGGCACCGCGTCGGTGGCCGAGGCCGCGGCCCTGCTCGGCGGCGCCCGGCTGGTGGTGGGCAAGACGGTGCACGGCCGCGTGACCGCCGCGGTGGCGGTGTCCTCGCCGGGTGGGGGGCGGGAGGCCCTCCGGACGGCGGAGACGGACCGGCTCCACGCGACCGGGGGACGGTAGGTGGCCGCGGTCGGAGCCCGGAGGGCGGCAGACGGCATCGACCTGGACCACCACGGCGACCTCGAGCTGGCCCCCGGCCTCACCGACCTCGCGGTCAACGTGCGCGCCGGCACGCCTCCGCCGTGGCTGCGGGCGGTGCTGCGGCGGGCCCTCGACGACGTCGCCGCCTACCCCGACGCCCGCCCGGCCCGCGCCGCGGTGGCCGCCGCGCACGGCCGCGACCCCGCCGAGGTGCTGCTCACCGCCGGCGCCGCCGAGGCGTTCGTGCTGCTCGCCCGCGCGGTCCGGCCGCGGCGGGCGGTGGTGGTGCACCCGTCGTTCACCGAGCCGGAGGCGGCGCTGCGCGCGGCCGGGCACCCGGTCGAACGGCTGCTGCTGGAGCCGCCGTCCTACCGCCTGCGGGACGTGCCCGACGACGCCGACCTCGTGGTCCTGGGCAACCCGACCAACCCGACGTCGGTGCTGCACCCGGCCGCCGCCGTCGCCGCGCTCGCCCGCCCCGGGCGGGTGCTGCTGGTCGACGAGGCCTTCGCCGACACCGTGCCCGGCGAGCCGGCGTCCCTGGCCGGCCGTCCCGACCTGCCCGGCCTGCTCGTCGTGCGCAGCCTGACCAAGACCTGGGGGCTGGCCGGGTTGCGGGTCGGCTACGCGCTCGGCCCCGCGGACCTGGTCGCCGCGATGGCCGCCGCCCAGCCGCACTGGCCGCTGTCCACGCCCGCGCTGGCCGCGGCGGTCGCCTGCACCACGCCGGCCGCCCGGGCCGAGGCCGACGCCGCCGCCCGCGCGCTGGCCGGTCACCGCGCCGCCCTGCTGGCCGCGCTGCCGGCCGGCGTGACCGTCCTCGGGGAGCCGCGGTCGTCGTTCGTGCTGCTGCGGGTGCCCGGCGGTGGGCGGGTGCGCGCGGCGCTGCGCGAGCGCGGGTGGGCGGTGCGCCGCGGCGACACCTTCCCCGGGCTGGACGGCGACCACCTCCGCGTCGCCGTCCGCGACCCCGCCACCTCGCGTGCGTTCGCCGCGGACCTCGCTGCGATCCTTGGAACCGAGATCCCCGACGCCGACGACGTCGTCGCGACCGGCCGCCGTCCCGGAGGAGCACCGCTGAACACCCACCCGACCCCGTCCGCGGGCCGCGGACCGGTCCCGTGAACGCGACGCCCGTCGACCCCGGGTCCGGGGTCGTCTACCCCGTCGGCCTGCGCCTGCTCGACCGCCGCGTCGTGGTGGTCGGCGGCGGGCAGGTCGCGCACCGCCGGGTGGCCGGGCTGCTCGAGGCCCGCGCGCGGGTGACCGTCGTCAGCCCGGAGGTCACCCCGGCGCTGGAGGCGCTGGTCGTGCCCGGCTCGCTGACCTGGGTGCGCCGCGGCTGGCAGCCCGGCGACCTCGACGGCGCCTGGTACGCGGTGGCCGCCACCGACGACCCCGCCGTCAACGCCGCGGTCGCCGAGGAGGCCGAGCGGCTGCGGGTGTTCTGCGCCCGCGCCGACGACCGGTCGGCCTCCACCGTCTGGACCCCCGCCGTCGGCCGGCAGGGCGACCTGGTGATCGGCGTGCACGGCGGCGGGGACCCGCAGCGGGCGGTCGGCGTGCGCGACGCCGTCGTCGCGGGGCTGGCCGACGGCAGCATCCGCGACCGCGCCGCCCGCGAGCCGCAGGGCGGCCGGGCCGGCAGCGTGGTGCTCGTCGGCGGCGGGCCGGGCGATCCCGGGCTGATCACCGTGCGCGGGCAGCAGGCGGTCGCGCAGGCCGACGTGGTGCTGGCCGACCACCTGGCACCGCAGTCGCTGCTGGCCTCGCTGCCGCCGGAGGTCGAGGTCATCGACGCCTCGAAGCTGCCGCGCGGCCGGTCGATGGCGCAGGAGCAGATCAACGCGCTGCTGGTCGAGCACGCGCTGGCCGGCCGGCGGGTGGTGCGGCTCAAGGGCGGCGACCCGTTCGTCTTCGGCCGCGGCATGGAGGAGCTCGAGGCGTGCGTCGCCGCGGGCGTGCCGGTCGAGGTGGTGCCCGGCGTGACCAGCGCCATCGCGGTGCCGGCGCTCGCCGGCATCCCGGTCACCCACCGCGGGCTGACCCACGAGTTCGTCGTCGTCTCCGGGCACGTGCCGCCCGGGCACCCGCAGTCGCTGGTGGACTGGGCGGCGCTCGGGCGGCTGCGCGGGACGGTCGTCGTGCTCATGGGCGTGGACACCGCCGGGGCGATCGCCGCGGCGCTGGTCGAGCACGGCCGGGCGCCGGACACGCCGGTCGCCGTCGTCGCCGACGGGTCCACGGCCACCCAGCGCGCGGTCCGGACCACGCTGGCCGGCCTGGCGGGGACGCTGGCCGACGAGGGCATCCGCCCGCCGGCCGTCTGGGTCGTGGGCGAGGTCGTCGCCCTGGGGACGCGGCTGTAACCCGTGCGCGCGCTCGCGGTCGCCCTGGCCCCGGTGCTGCTGGTCCAGGGCGCGGGTGTCCGCCGCCGCACGCCGGTGCTGCCGGAGGCGCCCGGGCCGCGCGCCGGCGTCGTCCCCGGGGGCGGGCCGCCGCTGACCGTGGCGGTCGTCGGGGAGTCGCCGGCCGCGGGCGTCGGGGTCGCCACGCAGGAGGACGGGCTCGCCGCCCGGTTCGCCGCCGCGCTGGCCGGGCGCAGCGGCCGGGAGGTGCACTGGCGGCTGGCGGCGCGCACCGGGACCACGGTCGCTCGGGCCCTCGGGCTGCTGGTCCCCGGGCTGGCCGGCCCGCCCGCCGACGTCGTCCTGGTCGCGTTCGGCGTCAACGACACGCTGCGGCTGCGCTCGCCGGGTGCCTGGCGCCGCGACGTGACCGCGCTGCTCGCCGCCCTGGCGCCGCTGACCGCACCCGGCGGCGTCGTCGTGCTGGCCGGGCTGCCGGACCTCGGCCGCTTCCCCACCCTGCCGCAGCCGCTGCGCGGGGTGCTCGGCCGCCAGGCCCGGGCGCTCGACGCCGAGCTGGGGCGCCTGGCCCGCCCGGGCGTCCGGCACGCGCCGGCGCCGCCGCTGGACGGGCCCGGGCTGTTCGCCGCGGACGGCTTCCACCCGGGCGCCGCGGCCTGCGCGCTCTGGGCCGAGGCGCTGGCCGCCGCAGCACTTCCGCTGCCGATGTAGCAGTCCTACTATCGCGGGACACCACCGGCTCCCCTGCGCGGAGGCCCTGATGCCCGTGTCCCCTCCGGTGCCCGACCCCGTCGTCGAGGTGCGCGGCCTGCGCATGACCTACGGCACCCACGAGGTGCTGACCGGCGTCGACCTCACCGTCTCGGCCGGCGAGGTGGTCTGCCTGCTCGGCCCCAACGGCGCCGGGAAGACGACGACGATCGAGATCCTGGAGGGCTTCCGGGTCCGCTCGGCCGGGGAGGTCCGGGTGCTCGGGGAGGACCCGGCGCGCGCCGGCGACGCGTGGCGGGCGCGGGTGGGCGTGGTCCTGCAGTCCTGGCGCGACCACGCCCGGTGGACGCCCCGCCGCCTGCTGACCCAGCTCGGCGGCTACTACGCGCCGTACTCGACGCCCGACCGCCCGCGCCCGTACGACGTCGACCGGCTCCTGGACACCGTCGGGCTGACCGAGCACGCCGACCGCAAGATCGTCACCCTCTCCGGCGGGCAGCGGCGGCGGCTGGACGTCGCGGTCGGCATCATCGGCCGTCCCGAGCTGCTCTTCCTCGACGAGCCGACCGCCGGGTTCGACCCGCAGGCCCGCCGCGACTTCCACGAGCTGGTGCACCGGCTGTCCGACCTCGAGGGCACCAGCATCTTGCTGACGACGCACGACCTCGCGGAGGCGGAGAAGCTGGCCGACCGCATCCTGATCCTGGCCGGCGGCCGGATCGTCGCCGACGGCAGCGCGGAGGAGCTCGGCCGCCAGGTCGCCGGCACCGCGGAGGTGCGCTGGGCGTGCGGCCCCGAGCGGTTCGTGCACCCCACCACCGACGTCGTCGCCTTCGTCCGCCGCCTGTTCGAGCAGCACGGCGACGAGCTGACCGACCTGGAGGTCCGGCGGGCGAGCCTCGAGGACACCTACCTGGCGATGGTGCAGCGGCTCGAGTCCGGCGCCCGGACCGAGCCGGTGCTGGAGGAGGCCGCGCGGTGAACCCGACCCGGAACGCGATCGCCCTGGGCCTGCGCCGGGGCTGGCGGGAGTTCCTGCAGAGCGTGCGCAGCCCGCAGGACCAGGGGTTCTACCTGTTCACCGCCGTGGGCACGCTGCTCCTGCTGTGGTTCAACCGGGACAACGAGATCGGGGACAGCGGGCTGACGTACCCGACGTACGCGCTGCCGAGCATCCTCGGCGGGCTGCTGGCCTTCGGTCTGGTGATCGGCCCCGCGTTCGACCTGGCCATGCAGCGGGAGGACGGCACGCTCCTGCGGCACAAGGCGCTGCCCCACGGCATGCAGGGCTACGTCACCGGGCAGCTCACCTACCAGTCGCTGAACCTGGTGCCGTCGCTGCTCACGATCCTGGTGCCGAGCTTCCTGCTCTTCGACGGGCTCATGCACGGCGGCGGCGCAGGCTGGCTCACGGTGGCCTGGGTCGTCGTCCTCGGCCTGCTGGCGACGCTGCCGCTCGGGATGCTGCTGGGCTCGGTCGTCCCCAGCACCCAGAAGGTGGGCACCTGGGGGATGCTGCCCGTCCTCGTCCTCACCGCGATCTCGGGGATCTTCTTCCCGCTGCAGTCGCTGTGGGGCTGGGTGCAGGGGGTCGCCCAGGTGTTCCCCGTGTACTGGATCGGCCTCGGCCTCCGGTCGGCCTTCCTGCCCGACGCCGCGGTGACCCTCGAGGTGGGCGACTCCTGGCGCACCGGCACGACGGTGCTGGTGCTCGCCGCCTGGGCGGTGTCCGGGGCGCTGGTCACCCCGCGGGTGTTGCGCCGGATGGCCCGCCGGCAGTCGGGGTCGCAGGTCGAGGCGGCCCGCGAGGCCTCGCTGCAGTGGGTGCGGTGACCACGGACCGGGGCCAGGACGCGGTCTACAACCGGATCGCCCTGCTGCGGGCCGAGCAGGGCGTGACCCGGCGGGAGCTGGCCGACGCCCTCGGCGTCCACTACCAGACGGTCGGCTACCTGGAGCGCGGCGAGTACAACCCCAGCCTGCACCTGGCGCTGCGCATCGCGGAGTTCTTCGGGCTCCCGGTCGAGGTGGTCTTCTCCACCCGGCCGTTCCCGCGGATCAGCGACGTCGCCCGCCCGGCGCCCGGCGACCCGCCTGCGGCGGCCGGCTAGACGACCCGGGCGAAGACGACGGTGTTGTCCTCGCTGGCGCCGGCGGACTCGTCGAACTCGCCGCCGCAGGTGACCAGCGCGAGGTCGGCGCCGGCCGGGTGCCCGTTGAGCGTGTCGGCCAGCGCGGAGGTCGCCTTGTCCAGCCCGGTCACGGGGTCACCCAGCACCTCGAGCCGCAGCCAGGCGCCGCCGGCGTCGACCAGGACCACCTCGTCGCCCGGGGACAGCTCCGGCAGCCGGTCGAACACCGCGCCGCCCGCGGCCCCGGCGTGGCCGAGCACGACGGCCATCTGCCCGGACCCGGGCGCCGGCCCGTCGGACCACCACGACGTCGTGCGCATCGACTGCGGCACGCCGTAGCCGTCGACGGGCTCGCCGGTGAACGGGTTCTCGTACCGCACCGTCCCGCGGGACTCGACCGCGGTGTCGACGCCGAGGGCCGGGACCGCGATCCGCGCCGGCACGACCGGGCCCCCGGCCGGGGTGGCGGCGGCCGGCAGGGCGGGCACCTCCCCGGTCGCCGGCACCGCCACCAGCGAGGCGGCCGGGGGCGCCGCGGCGGCGTCGGCCGCCGGGCGCCCCGTCCAGACGAACACGCCGGCCCCGGCGAGGAGGACGACGAGGAAGACCAGCAGCGGCAGGCGCTGGCCCGAGAGCTCCCTAGCGACCGACCGCACGGGACCGCGCCCGGGAGACGGCGGCACCGGCGCCGCCCGCGACCAGGAGGGCACCGCCCAGCGCGGCCAGCGGGACCGCCGCGCCGGGCCCCTCGGTCTCGACGCCCTCGTCCCCGCCGGTCGGCGCGTAGCCGAGGTACTGCACGGGCTGCTGGGCCGCGGGCGCGGCGGCCGGCGCGGCGTGCGGGGCCTCCGGAGCGGGCCCCGGCGCCGGCGGCTCGGGGGCCTCCGGCGGGGCGGGCAGGCAGGCCTCGAACGCCGCGATCAGCGCCTCGACGTCGGCCGCCACGTCAGCGGCGCCGGCCCCGAGCACGGCCGGGTCCAGTGCCGGCGGCTGCCCGGCGGCCAGGCCGGTCAGTGCCCGCTGCAGCCCGGTGGCCAGCTCCTGCACGGCCGCCGCGGGGTCCTGGGCCAGCACGCCGTCGAGCAGGTCCTGCACGCGGTCGGCCACCCCCTGGACGCAGTGCTCCGGCACGCCGAGCGGGGTGAGCGCGGACTGCAGGCCCTGCACGAGCGCCTCCGGCAGCGGCGGGACCGGGCCCTCCTCCGCGGAGGCAGGCTCGGAGGGGCCCTCCTGGTCGACGCCCGGTGGCGGGACCGCATCGGTGCCGGGCAGCACCGGGGGATCGGCGGGGGCGTCGCCCTGCCCGGTCACGGTCTGCCCGAGCGTCGTGACGACCTCGCCCAGCGGATCGGCGGGGGCGTCGCCCGGCGCGGCCGCGGCGACGCCGGGCGTCGCGACCACCGCGGCGACCAGGCCGGCGACGAGGAGCGCCCGGCGGCCGCGTGGCCTGCGGGACGGGGAACGGCGAGCGGACGACAACGGGACCCCCCGGGGATGTCAGGACGCGAGCTGCGTCACTGTCCGGGGGGAACGACCGTGACAGTGATCGGTGACGGACCCCTCCGCCCGGGCGGTCCGCCGTCACGCTCCGGAGTGGACCGGTCACCGTTGCGGCAGCGGCTAGATGTTGGCGCCGTCCGGTGGGGGTCCCTCGGGCAGCGGGGCGGCGAAGCCGCCGCCCTCGTTGCCGGGCGCGGGCATGCCGACCGTGTAGGAGGTCATCGACAGCGACCCGTAGGCGTAGCCGTCGACCAGCACCTCCGCCGTCGTCCCGGTGGCCCCGGCCATGCCGGCGACGTACAGCAGCGGCAGGAAGTGGTCGGGCGTGGGGACGGCGAGGTCGAAGTCCCGGTGCCCGTCGAGGCGGCCCACCGCGCCGGGGTCGGTGAGCATGGCCTCGCGCGCGGCCTGGTCGAAGCGCTGCGCCCAGTCGAAGCCGGCGTCGGGCATCGCGCGGCTGACCCCGCCGAGGTTGTGCACCACGTTGCCGCTGCCGATCACCAGGACGCCGTCCTCGCGCAGCGGCGCCAGGGCCGCGCCCATCTGCAGGTGGTAGTCCGGGCCCTTGAGCGCGTTGATCGACAGCTGCACCACCGGGACGTCCGCGTCGGGGAAGGCGTGCACCAGCACCGACCAGGCGCCGTGGTCGATCCCCCAGCTGTCGAGGTCGGCCCCCACCCAGGTCGGGGACACGACGTCGGACACCTGCTCGTGCAGCTCGGGCAGCCCCGGCGCCTCGTAGGAGACGTCGAACAGCTGGTCGGGGAAACCGAAGAAGTCGTGGATGGTGCGCGGGCGCGGCATCGCCGTCACCGCGGTGGCGTGCACGTACCAGTGCGCGGAGACGACGAGGATCGCCCGCGGCCGGGGCACCGCGCGGCCGAAGGCGCGCCAGGCGTCGGTGTAGCGGTTGCGCTCCAGCGCGTTCAGCGGGTTGCCGTGGCCGATGAAGGCGGCGGGCATGAGGGTCATGCGACTGTCCTCCCCCGGGGGTGACGGCGTCCGGCGGCCCGGTCCCGTCCGGATCATGCCCGCCTCCGACCGGCCCCGCGAGGTGCGCTCAGCCCGCGCGGCCGGCCGGCGGCACCCGGCGCAGCAGCGGGGACAGCCGCCGGGCGCCGGGCCCCTCGGCCGCCGCGGCGTCGCCCGGGTTGGACAGCGCGCACGCCGTCAGCGACAGGCACCCGCAGCCGATGCAGGAGGTGAGGCCGTCGCGCAGCTGCTCGAGCGCGGCGATCTGCGCGTCGAGCCGGTCGCGCCAGCCGCGGGACAGCCGCGCCCAGTCGCGCGCCGAGGGGGTGCGGCCGTCGGGCAGCGTGGCCAGCGCCTCGCGGATCTCCGGCAGCGACAGCCCCACGTTCTGCGCCGCGCGGACGAACGCCAGCCGGCGCAGCACCGAGCGGGGGTAGCGCCGCGCGCCGCCGGGGGTGCGGCTCGCCGCGATGAGCCCCTCGGCCTCGTAGTGGCGCAGGGCCGACGGCGCGAGGCCGGACCGGGCGGCGACCTCCCCGATCGCGAGCAGCTCCACGGCGCCCCCTTGACCTCAAGTCGACTTGAGGTCCCACGGTAGCCGCATGACATCCACCGCAGTGGTCACCGGCGCCTCCCGCGGCCTCGGGCTGGCCCTCGCCACCGAGCTGTCCCGCCGCGGCTGGCGGCTCGTCGTCGACGCCCGGGACGCCGGCCGGCTGGCCGCCGCCGTCGCCGGGCTCCCCCGCCCCGACCTGGTCACCGCCGTGCCGGGCGACGTCGCCGACCCCGCCCACCGCGCCGCGCTGGCCGCCGCCGCCGGCGACCGCCTCGACCTGCTGGTCAACAACGCCTCCGCGCTCGGCCCCACCCCGCTGCCCCGGCTGGCCGACCTCCCGCCGGCGGTGCTGGAGGACCTGCTGCGGACCAACGCCGTCGCCCCGCTCGCGCTGGTGCAGGCCGTGCTGCCGGCCCTCGGGCGCGCCGGCGGGACGGTCGTGTCGATCAGCAGCGACGCCGCCGTCGAGCCCTACCCCGGCTGGGGCGGCTACGGGGCGGGCAAGGCGGCGCTCGACCTGCTCACCGCGGTGCTGGCCGTCGAGCACCCGGCGCTGCGCGTGGTCGCCGTCGACCCCGGCGACATGGCCACCGACATGCACGCCGCCGCCGACCCCGGCGCCGACCCGGCCGACCTGGCCGACCCCGCCGACGTCGCCCCGGCGCTGCTGACGCTGCTCGAGGGCGACCTGCCCGGCCCGCGGGTGCGCGTGGCCGACCTGACGGCGGCGGTGCGCCGGTGACCGCCGTCGCCGTACCGATGGGGGCGGAGGCCGCCGAGCCGCCGGAGCACCGCGGCCTGACCCGCGACGGCGTGCGGCTGATGGCCGTCCGCCCGGGCAGCCTCACCCACGCCCGGTTCCGCGACCTGCCCGGCCTGCTGGAGCCCGGCGACCTCGTCGTGGTCAACACCTCGGCGACGCTGCCGGCCCGCCTGACCGCCCGCCGGGCCGACGGCTCCCGCACGCCGGTGCACGTCTCGACCACGCTCGACGACGGGACCTGGGTGGTCGAGGTCCGGCGTCCGGCCGACGACGGCCCCGAGACCGGGCTGGAGCCGGGTGCCGCGCTCGCCCTGCCCGGCGGCGTGCGGTTGGTCCTGCGCGCCGGCTTCCCCGACCCCGCGCGCCCCGGCCGGCTGTGGCGGGCGGTCGCCGAGCCGGCCGTCGCCGTCCCCGCCTACCTGGCCCGGCACGGCGAGCCGGTCCGCTACCGCCACCTGCACGGGCCGCCCGCCCTCGACGACGTCCGGAACGTCTACGCCACCGAGCCGGGCAGCGCCGAGAACGCCAGCGCCGGCCGGCCGTTCACCGACCGCCTGCTGGTCCGCCTGATGGCCCGCGGCGTCCCGGTGGTGCCGCTCGTGCTGCACGCCGGCGTCTCCAGCCCCGAGCTGCACGAGCCACCGGCGCCGGAGCGCTACCGGGTGCCGGAGGTCACCGCGCGGCTGGTCACCGCGACGCGGGCGGCCGGGCGGCGGGTGGTCGCGGTCGGCACCACCGTCACCCGGGCGCTGGAGACGGTGACCGGCGAGGACGGCGTCACCCGGCCCGGCGAGGGCTGGACCGACCTGGTGCTGGGGCCGGAGCGCCCGGCCCGCGCGGTGACCGGGCTGGTCACCGGCCTGCACGAGCCCGAGGCCAGCCACCTGCTGCTGCTCGAGGCGGTGGCCGGCCGGGACCTGGTCGCGCGCGCCTACGAGGCGGCCGCGGCCGGCGCCTACCTGTGGCACGAGTTCGGCGACTCGATGCTCTTCCTCCCCTGACCCGGGCTCCTCACCAGAGCCCGGCGGCGGCCTCCAGCAGCACCTGCCGGTCCGCCGGCGGGCGCGCCGGGCAGGCGGTGCACATCGGCTGGCCCGGCACGCGGACCAGCAGGCAGCAGGAGGCGCGGCGGACGAACCGGACGCCGCCGACGTCGGTGTACCGGGGGACGGGCATCGGCTCGCCGACGGCCGCGGCGAGCGGCGCGGCCAGCGCGGTGACCGTCCCCACGTCGCCGAGCGCCCGGCCGACGGCGAGCAGCCGGCCGGCCAGCGAGTCGGTGGCCACGGCCCACAGCGGCCGCTCGCGGACCCCGCCGGCCGCGGCGACAGCCGCGACCGCCGACCCCAGGGCCTCCCGCAGCTCCCCCACCGGGTCCGGGCCCGCGGGCGCCCGCGAGACCCCGGCCAGCACCGTGCCGCCGGCGATCTCGTACAGCGTGGTGTCGGCCAGCCGCGCCGACAGCGGCCGGCCGGCGGCCAGCCCGGCGGCGACCGGCGTCAGCAGCACCGCCGAGGCCGAGTACCACCACACGGTCGCCAGCGCCCGCCGGTCGGTGCTGCGGTAGCGGTGGCCCAGCGCGGTGACCCGCTCCGCCGTCCAGTCCGGGTCGGCCAGCAGGGTGGCCGGGAACGGGCGCGCCGACGGCGGGGCGAGCAGGCCGAGGCCGGCGGCCCCGGGCACCCGGGCCGCCACGACCGCCTGCGGCCCGCCGTCCACGGCCCCAGTCTGCTGCAACGACGTTGCGGTCCCCGGCCCCGCGGGCCGCCGGGGCCCCTACGGTGTGTGCTGGGACACGCCGCCAGCCCGGCGTGCGCAGCGACGAGACGGAGGGAGCACACGTGAGCGAGTCGACCGGGTCGGAGGGCCGCCGGTTCCCGGCGCCGGAGCAGCTGGCCGCGTCCGCCAACGTGGGCCCGGACGTGTACGAGCAGGCCGAGCGCGACCGGCTGGCGTTCTGGGAGGAGGCCGCCCGCCGGCTGACCTGGGCCCAGGAGTGGGACGAGGTCCTCGACTGGACGAACCCGCCGTTCGCGAAGTGGTTCGTCGGCGGGAAGCTCAACGTCGCCTACAACTGCCTGGACCGGCACGTCGAGGCCGGCCACGGCGACCGGGTCGCCTACCACTGGGAGGGCGAGCCGGGCGACACCCGCACGATCACCTACGCCCAGCTCACCGAGGACGTCTGCCGCGCGGCCAACGCGCTGCTCGAGCTCGGCGTGCAGGCCGGCGACCGGGTCGCGATCTACATGCCGATGATCCCCGAGACGATCGTCGCGATGCTCGCCTGCGCCCGCATCGGCGCGGTCCACATGGTCGTCTTCGGCGGCTTCTCCGCCGACGCGCTGGCCAGCCGGATCACCGACGCCGGCGCCGTCCTGGTGATCACCGCCGACGGCGGCTACCGGCGGGGGGCGCCCAGCGCGCTCAAGCCCGCCGTCGACGACGCCGTGAGCCGCACCGAGGGCGTCCGCAACGTGCTGGTGGTGAAGCGGACCGAGCAGGACGTCGAGTGGACCGAGGGCCGCGACCTGTG
Organism: Geodermatophilus sp. SYSU D00525; assembly: GCF_054050475.1. Lineage (NCBI taxonomy): Bacteria > Bacillati > Actinomycetota > Actinomycetes > Geodermatophilales > Geodermatophilaceae > Geodermatophilus > Geodermatophilus sp. SYSU D00525. The sequence continues at coordinate 37,377 of NZ_JBJGZK010000030.1, read as the reverse complement.
GTGGCACGACGTCGTCGACCGGCAGTCGCCCGAGCACACGCCCGAGGCCTTCGACGCCGAGCACCCGCTCTACATCATGTACACGTCCGGGACGACGGCGAAGCCGAAGGGGATCCTGCACACCTCCGGCGGCTACCTCACCCAGGTCGCCTACACGCACTGGGCGACGTTCGACCTCAAGCCGGACACCGACGTCTACTGGACCGCCGCCGACGTCGGTTGGGTCACCGGCCACAGCTACATCGTCTACGGGCCGCTGGCCAACCGGGCGACGTCGGTGGTGTACGAGGGCACCCCGGAGACCCCGCACCGCGGCCGCTGGTTCGAGCTGATCGAGAAGTACCGCGTCTCGATCCTCTACACCGCCCCGACGGTGATCCGGACGTTCATGAAGTGGGGCGAGGACATCCCCGCCGGCTTCGACCTCACCTCGCTGCGGGTGCTCGGCTCGGTCGGCGAGCCGATCAACCCCGAGGCGTGGCTCTGGTACCACCAGAACATCGGCGGTGGCCGGTGCCCGATCGTCGACACCTGGTGGCAGACCGAGACCGGCGCGCACATGATCACGCCGCTGCCCGGCGTCACCGACCTGAAGCCCGGCTCGGCGCAGACGCCGTTCCCCGGCATCTCGGCCAAGGTCGTCGACGACGAGGGCAACGAGCTCGGCGACGACACCACCGGCCTGCTGGTCCTCACGCAGCCCTGGCCGTCGATGCTGCGCACCATCTGGGGCGACGACGACCGCTACGTCGACACCTACTGGTCGCGGTTCGGCAAGGAGGTCTACTTCGCCGGCGACGGGGCCAAGAAGGACGCCGACGGCGACATCTGGCTGCTGGGCCGGGTCGACGACGTCATGAACGTGTCGGGCCACCGGATCTCGACCACCGAGGTCGAGTCCTCGCTGGTCGCCCACCCCGCCGTCGCCGAGGCCGCGGTCGTCGGCGCGTCGGACCCGACCACCGGCCAGGGCATCGTCGCGTTCGTGATCCTGCGCGGGTCGGCCGAGGACTCCGGCGAGGACCTGGTGCAGCAGCTGCGCACCCACGTGTCCAAGGACATCGGCCCGATCGCCAAGCCGCGCCAGATCATGGTCGTCCAGGAGCTGCCCAAGACCCGCTCGGGCAAGATCATGCGGCGGCTGCTGCGCGACGTGGCCGAGAACCGCGAGCTCGGCGACGTCACCACGCTGACCGACTCCTCGGTCATGAACCTGATCAAGGACAAGCTGCCCGCCAGCAGCGGCTCCGAGGACTGAGGTACTGGAAGCTCTCCGCACGTCCTGACGCCCGGGACGTGCGGAGAGCCTCCTGTGCCTGCGCCGGCCGCCCGATCGGGTTCCGGGTGCGTGATCCGGGCGGTCACGGGGCAAGATCCTCCCCAGGCCGTCCGCGGCCGTCCGAGCAGTCCGACCAGGGAGGAGCCCCCGTGGCCCACAGCGCGTCGACCACCCAGCCCGCCGGGCGGCATGCCGTCAGCGCCGACCCCTCCGTGGGCGTGCTGGTGCAGAGCGCCATGGCCGACGTCTCCACGCTGATCCGCGGGGAGATCGAGCTGGCCAAGTCCGAGATCGGCCGCTCGGCGAAGAAGGCCGGCATCAGCGGCGGGCTGTTCGCCGCCGCCGGCGTGCTCGTGGCCTTCGCCGGCATCTTCCTGTTCATCATGCTCGCCGAGCTCTTCACCTGGCTGGGCCTGCCCCGCTGGGTCTCCTACCTCATCGTCACCGCGGGCCTGCTGCTGATCGCCGGCCTCGCCGCGCTGGTGGGCGTGCGCATGATCAAGCGGATCGACAAGCCGGAGCGGACCCTGGAGTCGCTGCGCGAGCTGCCCGAGGTCATGCACCGCGAGCAGCCGGGCCAGCGGCGCCGCGCGCTGCCGACGGTGAGCAACGGGCGCGTCGAGCGGCGCTCCCCCGACAGCTACCTGGTCTGAGCGCCGCGAAGACCGGGGGCGCTCCCGCCGACGAGCGCCCCGACGCCACCAGCGTCCTGCTGCCCGGTCCCTGGCTCCACCGCGACGCCTCGGCCAACGGCGTCCGGCTGCACCTGGCCGAGGCCGGCGAGGGCCCGCTGGTGCTCCTGCTGCACGGCTTCCCGCAGTTCTGGTGGACCTGGCGCGCCCAGCTGCCGGTGCTCGCCGCGGCGGGCTTCCGGGCGGTCGCGCCGGACCTGCGCGGCTACGGCGCCAGCGACAAGCCCCCGCGCGGCTACGACCTGCCGACGGCGGCCGGCGACGTCGCGGCGCTGGTCCGCGCCCTCGGCGAGCGGGACGCCGTCGTCGTCGGGCACGACTGGGGCGGGCTGGTCGCCTGGACGATGGCCGCGCTGCACCCGCGCAGCGTGCGCCGCCTGGTCGTCGTCTCGATGGCCCACCCGCGGCTGCTGCGCGCCGGTCTGCGCGACCCGGCGCAGCGGCGGGCGTTGCGGCACGTCCTGGGCTTCCAGGTCCCCCGGCTGCCCGAGCGGCGGCTGACCCGCACCGACGACGACCCGGTCGCCGAGTTCCTGCGCAACTGGGCCGGGCGGGACTGGACGCACACCGCCGACTTCGCCGAGGCCGTCGAGCGCTACCGGTCCGCCGCGCGGATCCCGCAGGCGGCCTACGGCTCGATGGAGTACTTCCGCTGGGCCGGGCGCTCCCAGCTGCGGCCCGACGGGCTGCGCTACGCCCGCCGGATGGCCGCGCCGGTCACCGCGCCGACCCTGCAGCTGCACGGCGACGGCGACCCGCTGGTGCTGCCGCGGACCGCCCGCGGCTCGGGCCGCTACGTGGCCGGCGCCTACGAGTGGCGCGAGCTCCCCGGCATCGGCCACTTCCCGCCCGAGGAGGCCGCCGCCGCGGTCGGCAGCGCCGTCGCCGACTGGGCCGCGGGATAGGTGATGTCCTGGAACGGCCCCCTTGCAGGGTCCCGCGGCGAGCCTGCGAGCCGTGGGGGCAAGGGGGTCCTTCTACTCACACGGGCCGGTGTCGACCTCGGCGGTGGCGGTGGCGCCGGCCTGGGCGGCGGGCGCGACCTGCTGGGCGGTGAGCGCGTAGCCGGTGGTGGGGTCGTCGATCGCCGAGGCGAACACGACGCCGAGGACCTGCCCGGCCGGGTCGAACAGCGGCCCGCCGGAGTTGCCGGCCCGCACCTCGCCGTAGAGCGCGTAGACGTCGCGCTGGACGGTGCGGGTGTTGCGGAAGTCCGGCCCGCTGATCGGGCCCTCGTCGCGGACGCGGGCCGGGCCGATGAACAGCCCGCCGCCGCCGGGGTAGCCCATGATGATCGCGTCGTCGCCGGTGCCGGCGACCTCGGGGGCGAAGGCCAGCGGCACCTGCGGGAGGTCCGGGACGGCGAGCACCGCGACGTCGACCTCCTCGTCGACGTACACCGGCGTCGCCTCGTACTCCCCGCCCTCGGCCTCCACGACCGGGTCGTCCACGCCGGCGAGCACGTGCGCGTTGGTCATGACCCGGCCGGGCGCGTAGACGAACCCGGAGCCGTCGATCTGCCGCGAGCACGACGGCGCGATGCCGCTGATCTTCACGACCGACCCCTGCACCTGCCCGACGACCGGGCTGGCGGCCAGCGCCGCGTCCGGCGCCTCGACCTCGCGGGCCTGGGTGGGCGTGAGCGGGTCCAGGACGTCGGGCAGCCCGCGCCGGTCGATCGCCTCGCGCAGCGAGTCGTACACCGCCCGGACGCTGTCGGGCACGGCCCGGTCCACCGCCTGCACCAGCGCCGACGTGCGCACCTGCCCGGCGAGCCCGGGGAACGGCGCGGTGGCCAGCGGGGTGGCGACCATCCACGCCACGAGCAGCACCGCGATCGCCGACACCACGGCGCCGGCGACCGAGTCGAGCACCTCGGCCGGCTCCCAGGTGACCCGGCGACGCACCGCCCGCCCGATCGCGCCGGCCAGCAGCTGCCCGAGCAGCGCCCCCGCCAGGACGACGACGAGCGCGGCGAACACCCGGGTGACCGGGGAGCCGTCGAGCCGGTCGGCGACGGGCCCGGACAGCTGGGCGCCGAGCACCGCGCCGCCGAGGAAGCCGAGGAACGAGGTCGCCGACACCACCAGCCCCTGCCGGAAGCCGGAGAAGGCGAAGCCCAGGGCCAGCGCGATGAGGACGAGGTCGACCAGCGACATGGGTCAGCCGCGCACCGTCATGACGCCGGTCTGGCCGAGCTGGACGTGGAAGCTGCACTCGAACGGGTGGTCCCCGGGCGCGGTGACCTCGAACTCGATCGTCTCCGTCGCACCGGCGGCCAGCAGCGGGATCTCCTCGGGGATCTCCTCCACGCCGGCGCCGGGCGTGAAGCGGAAGTTGTGGGTGGCCTGCGTGGCGGTGCTCTGCACGGTCAGCCGGACCCGGCCGGGCGCCACGGTGAAGGTGTCGGGGACGAACACGTAGTCGTCCGGCGTCTGGATGGTGACCTCCTGGACGCCGTCCTCGGCCGTGGTGACCGTGCCGGGCGCCGCACCGGCGCTCGGCTGCGCCGCGGTACCGCCGTCGTCGCCGCCGGAGCCACAACCGGCCAGCACCCCGGCCGCCAGCACCGCGCCGGCCAGCGCCGCGGGGAGGCGGCGCGTCCAGATCCCGCTCATCGCCGCGGAACCGTACTGGCCGCGGCGTCCCCGGTCGCGCCGTCGGCCACCGTCGGCGCGGCGGCGTCCTCGGTGCCGCCCTCCCCTAGCGAACCCGGGGCGGTCGCGGGCCGCACCGGCGCCAGCGGGCGCACGTCCCGGGCGTCCCAGGGCCGCGCCAGGCCCGCGGCCTCGAGGACGGCGTCGAGCAGCGCCGCGGTGAAGCCCCACACGACCATCCCGGCGACGCCGAACGCCGGCCCGACGTACCCCGCCGGGTGGCGCACGCGGAACCGGTTGACCGGGTCGGTGAGGTCGGCCAGCGGCACCCGGGCCACCCGCGCCACCTCCGCCGGGTCGCCGACCGCGACGTCGCCCGGGTCGTCCCACCAGGCCACCACCGGGACGACGAGGTTGTCCGACGGCCCGAGGAACAGCTCGGGCAGCGTGGCCAGCACCCGGACCCCCGCCGGGTCGACGCCGGCCTCCTCCTGCGCCTCGCGCAGCGCGGTGCCCACCGGGTAGTCCTCCCCCGGGTCGGCGCCGCCGCCGGGGAAGGCCGGCTGCCCGGCGTGCGTGCGCAGCCGCGCGGACTTCTCGATGAGCAGGACGTCGGCGCCGCGCGGACCCTCACCGAAGAGGACGAGCACCGCCGAGCGGCGTGCGGTGTCGGTGGCCGCCTGCACCCGGTGCCGCAGCGGGAGGTCGGCTGCGGCGGCCACCAGCCGCAGCAGGTAGCCCGGCAGGCCGGTGGTGTCGGCGCCGGGCAGGAGCCCGGTCACAGCTGCACCCCGAGGTGCTCGGCGACCAGGGCGCGCAGCTCGTCGAGCGACTCGACCGCGCCGGTCCGCACGAAGGCCACCGAGCCGTCGGCGGCCAGGAGGACCGTGTGCGGGAGGCCGCGCAGCCCCAGCGCCGCGGCGACGTCGCCGTGCCCGTCGAACGCGCCGGGGACCGTCACCCCGGCGTCCGCCGCGAAGGACGCCGCCTGCGGGACGCCGTCCTGGCTGATCACGCCCACGACGCGGACCCGGTCGCCGGCGGCGTCGGCGAGCTGCTGCACCAGCGGCAGCTCCTCGCGGCACGGGCCGCACCAGCTGGCCCACAGGTTGAGCACGGTGGGCACGCCCGGGGCGCGGCCGAGGTCGAGCGTGCCGCCGCTGAAGCACTCGATCGGCGCGACGCCCGACAGGTCGCTGCCGGCGGCCGGCGCGTCCGGCTGCTCCGGACAGGCCGCCAGGTCCGTCCGGGTGGAGGCGACGGTGGCCCGCTCGGGCGCCTCGGGCTCGTCGGCCTCGGCGGTGCAGGACGACACCAGCAGCCCGAGGCCGAGCAGCAGCGCCGCCGCGCGCCGGGCGCTCACTCGGTGTCCGACGCCGCGGGCGTCTTGACCAGCTTCGTGGCGGCCTCGGGGTCGGTGGGCCCGATGCCGTAGGACGGGCACCAGCGGGCCAGCCCGCACGCCCCGCAGGCCGCCTTCTTGGCGTGGCAGACGCGGCGGCCGTGGAAGATCACGCGGTGGCTGAACATGGTCCAGTCGCGCTTGGGGACCAGCCCGGCGACCTCGGCCTCGACCTTGACCGGGTCCTCCTCGGCGGTCCAGCCGAAGCGGCGGACCAGCCGGCCGAAGTGGGTGTCGACGGTCAGCCCCGGGACGCCGAAGGCGTTGCCGAGGACGACGTTCGCCGTCTTGCGGCCGACCCCGGGCAGCGTGACCAGGTCGGCCATCCGGCCCGGCACCTCGCCGTCGAAGCGCTCGACCAGCGCCTGCGCCAGGCCCAGCACCGAGGTGGCCTTGGCGCGGAAGAAGCCGGTGGGCTTGAGGATCTCCTCGAGGTCGGCCCGGTCGGCCCCGGCGAGCGCCACCGGGTCGGGGTACCTCGCGAACAGCGCCGGCGTGACCTTGTTCACCGTCTTGTCGGTGGTCTGCGCCGAGAGCACGGTGGCCACGAGGAGCTCGAAGGCGTCGGTGAAGTCGAGCTCGCAGTGCGCGTCGGGGTGGATGACGGCCAGCTCACGGGCCATCCGGCGGGCGCGGCGGGTGCGGGCCAGCGGCGTCTCGTCCGGGTCGAAGGGCACGGCGGCCGGACGGCGGTCGGGAGCACGGCGCGCAGCGGGGCGCGCGTAGGCCGGCGTGGACACGCGGTCGAGGGTAGGCGTCACCGGCGACACCCTCCGGGCCGTGCCACCATGGCGGTACAGGCCCGCTCAGCAGCGACCGGACCATGGAGGTGACGTGGTCGCGCTCATCGTCATCCTCTTCCCCCCGATGGTCATCGCGTTCCTGCTGGTCATGGAGCGCGTCGAGGAGCCCCTGCGCCGTCCGACGTCGCCGCGCGAGGTGGCCGAGTTCCTCGAGTCGGCGACCCCGGGCGACGTGGACACCCTCGCCGCCTCGGGCATCCGCCGGGCGATGGCCCGCTGGCGCCGCCGTCGCCGGTCGCGGGTCCGCCAGGGCGCCGAACCGCTGGTCTAGTCCCTCACACCGCGTCGCTCCCCGGGGGCCGGTCCTCACCCCCGCGGGTCACCCCGCGTGTCTCCGAACGGGTGACCGTGCGCACAGCCGCCTAGACTCCCGTCTGGATGCGGGGCCGACGCCCCGCAGGTCGAACGCGGAACGGTGGGGTGGAGAGAAATCGTGGTGGACGAGGTGCTGGCCCAGTCGGGGCTCTTCCAGGGACTCTCGGAGGACGCCGTCGACCCGGTCGCCAGCCGTCTGGAGACGATCACCCTGCCCCGCGGTCGGGTCGTGTTCAACGAGGGCGAGCCGGGCGACAGCCTCTACATCGTGCTGAGCGGCAAGATCAAGCTGTCGCGGCGCTCCCCCGACGGCCGCGAGAACGTGCTGGCCGTCATGGGCCCCTCCGACCAGTTCGGTGAGCTGTCGGTGTTCGACCCCGGCCCGCGCACGGCCACGGCCACCGCGGTCACCGACGTCAAGCTGGCCAAGATGCCGCAGTCGGTGCTGCGCCCGTGGATCGAGGCGCACCCCGAGGTCGGCGAGCGGCTGCTGCACGTGCTCGCCCGCCGGCTGCGGCGCACCAACGACTCGGTGGCCGACCTGATCTTCACCGACGTCCCCGGCCGGGTGGCCAAGGCGCTGCTGCAGATGGCCGACCGGTTCGGCAGCCGCGAGGCCGACGGCCTGCGGGTCAAGCACGACCTCACGCAGGAGGAGCTGGCCCAGCTGGTCGGCGCCTCCCGCGAGACGGTCAACAAGGCGCTGGCCGACTTCGTGCACCGCGGCTGGATCCAGCTGCAGGGCAAGTCGGTCGTCGTCCTCGACGAGGACCGCCTCCGCCGCCGCGCGCGCTGATCGTCTGGACACGAGAGGCCCAGGACCCGCCGGGTCCTGGGCCTCTCGTGTCCACCCCCTCAGGAAGGAAGGGGCACCACGAGGCCGATGCGGGTGCCGTCGGGGAGCTCGGCGAAGCGTCCCTCGGGCGTGGTCCGCAGCTCCGGCACGATCGGGTGCAGCGGCTCCGGCGGGGATCCCGCCAGCGCGGCCGCCGCGTCGGGGAAGGCCGACAGCTGGCGCAGCGTGTGGATCGTGGGCGGCAGCATCGGCCGGGCGCCGGCCGACATCTCGGTCAGCGCGGCCTCCGGCGTCAGCCAGCTGGCCTCGTCGGCCTCCCCGGAGACGTCGCGGGCCTCCTGCCCCACCGGCAGCGCCGCGACGAAGAAGCGGGTGTCGTAGCGGCGGGTCTCCTGCGGCGGCGTGATCCAGTGCGCGAACGGCCGCAGCAGGTCCGCCCGCAGCGCCAGGCCGCGGGCGGCCAGCAGCTCGGCCAGCGACAGCTCGCGGGTGAGCAGCGCCTGCCGCTGCGCCTCCCAGTCGTCCCCGGACACGTCCGGCACGACGTCGCCGCCGTCGGGCGAGCCGGCCAGCAGGACGCCGGCCTCCTCGAAGGTCTCGCGGACGGCGGCGCACACCAGCTCCCGGGCCACCCGCTCGTCGCAGCCCAGCGCCTGCGCCCACTCGGCGGGCGGCGGCCCGGCCCAGGCGACCGCGGTGTCCCCGTCGCGCGGGTCCACCCCGCCGCCGGGGTAGGCGGTCATCCCCCCGGCGAAGGGCATGCCGCGCGTGCGGCGCAGCAGGTGCACCTCCAGCCCTCCCGCGCCGTCGCGGAGCAGCAGGACCGTCGCCGCCGGGCGGATCTCCGTCATGCGCGCAGTTCGACGGTGAGCTCGATCTCCACCGGCGCGCCCAGCGGCAGCTCGGCCACGCCGATCGCGCTGCGGGCGTGCCGGCCGGCGTCGCCGAAGACCTTGCCGAGCAGCTCGCTGGCGCCGTTGACCACCCGCGGCTGGCCGCTGAAGCCCTCCGCGCTGGCCACGTAGCCGACGACGCGCACGATCCGGGCCACCTGGTCCAGGCCGACCAGGTCGTCCACGGCGGCCAGCGCGTTGAGGGCGCACAGCTTGGCGTCGGCGGCGGCGTCCTCGGGGTCGACGGAGCCGCCCACCTTGCCGGTGCGCCGCAGCCCGCCGTCGACGAACGGCAGCTGGCCGGAGGTGAACACCAGGGTCCCGGTGCGCACGGCCGGCACGTAGGAGGCGACCGGCGCGGCCACCGGGGGCAGCCGGATGCCGAGTTCGGCCAGCCGCGCGTGCCAGCTCGGGGCCTGCATCCCCTGCGTCATCGCCGCCGCCTCAGTCCAGCGGGCGCTTGAGGTAGGCGACCGGCTGCTCGGGGCCGGTCGGGCCGGGCAGCACCGTCACCAGCTCCCACCCGTCGGTCCCCCACGAGTCGAGGATCGCCTTGGTGTTGTGGATCAGCAGCGGGATGGTGGCGTACTCCCACCTGCGGCGGGCCGGATCGCTCATGGGGGACGACGCTAGCGCAGCGCCGGGAGCCCAGCCGGGGGTGCGCTGCGGCCGCGACGGGCCGTGGTCCCCGGAGTGCTCCTAGGCTGGTCAGGGTGAGCCCCGACTTCCCCGTGCGCTGCCACGTCGTCACCGGGAAGGGCGGGACCGGCAAGACCACGGTCGCCGCCGCCCTGGCCCTGGCCCTGGCGTCGGAGGGCCGCACCGTCCTGCTCGTCGAGTGCGAGGGCCGGCAGGGCATCGCCCAGCTCTTCGACACCCCGCCGCTGCCCTACGAGGAGCGCCGGGTCGCGGTCACCCGCCACGGCGGGGAGGTGCGGGCGCTGGCGATCGACGTCGAGGAGGCCCTGCTCGAGTACCTCGAGATGTTCTACAACCTCCGCCGCGCCGGCCGGGCGCTGCGCAGGATGGGCGCCGTCGACTTCGCGACGACGATCGCCCCGGGCCTGCGCGACGTCCTGATCACCGGGAAGATCAAGGAGGCGGTGACCCGGCGCAAGGACGGCCACCGGGTCTACGACGCGGTCGTCGTCGACGCCCCGCCGACCGGGCGGATCACCAGGTTCCTCAACGTCACCAGCGAGATGGCCGGCCTGGCACGCTCCGGCCCGATCAAGACGCAGAGCGACGGCGTGATGGCGGTGCTGCGCTCCCCCCAGACGGCGGTGCACCTGGTCACCCTCCTCGAGGACATGCCGGTGCAGGAGACCGCCGACGCCATCGCCGAGCTCACCGAGGCCAAGCTGCCCGTCGGCTCGGTGATCGTGAACATGGCCACCGAGCCGGTGCTGCCCGAGCCGGCGCTGGTGCGGGCCGCCGAGGGCGAGGTGACCGGGGCCGACCTCGTGCCCGGGCTGACCGCCGCGGGCCTGCCGGCCGACCCGGCGCTGGCCGACGCGCTGGCCGCGGAGGCGGTCGAGCACGCGCAGCGGTGGGCGGCGCAGGACGCGCTGCGCGCCCGGGTGGAGTCCTTCGACCGGCCGACGGTGGAGCTGCCGCTGCTGCCCGGCCCCGTGGACCTCGGCTGCCTGTTCGAGCTGGCCGACCGGCTCGAGGAGCACCTCGGCGCGGAGGTGCCGGCGTGAGCGCGGCCCGCGCCGCCTCCCCGGCGGCCGACCGGCACGCCCCGCCGATGGACCTCGCCTCCCTGATCGAGGACCGCGGCACCCGGATCGTCGTCTGCTGCGGCTCGGGCGGGGTCGGCAAGACGACGACGTCGGCCGCGCTCGCCCTCGCCGCCGCGGAGGCCGGCCGCCGCGTCGTCGTGCTGACCATCGACCCGGCCCGCCGGCTGGCGCAGTCGCTGGGCCTGCGGGAGCTGGACAACGAGCCGCGGCGGGTCGACGTCCCGGGGGCGGCGGGCGAGCTCCACGCGATGATGCTGGACATGAAGCGGACGTTCGACGACATCGTGTCCGCTCACTCGACGCCCGAGCGCGCCGAGCAGATCCTGGCCAACCCCTTCTACCAGACCCTGTCCTCGTCGTTCTCCGGGACGCAGGAGTACATGGCGATGGAGAAGCTGGGCCAGCTGCGGGCGGCCGACACCTGGGACCTGATCGTCGTCGACACGCCCCCGTCCCGGTCGGCGCTGGACTTCCTCGACGCGCCCAACAGGATGAGCCGGTTCCTCGACGGCACGATGATCCGGCTGCTCACCGCGCCGGCCCGCGCCGGCGGCCGGGCCGGGTTGCGCGTCGCCGGCGCGGGGCTGATGTTCTTCAGCCGGATCATCAGCAAGGTCCTCGGCGGCCAGCTGCTGCGCGACATCTCCGCGTTCGTCACCGCGCTGGACACGATGTTCGGCGGCTTCCGCGAGCGGGCCACCGCCACCTACGAGCTGCTGCGGCGCCCGGGCACCTGGTTCGTCGTCGTCGCGACGCCGGAGCCGGACGCGCTGCGCGAGGCCTCCTACTTCGTCGACCGGCTCTCGGCCGAGGGCATGCCGCTGGCCGGGCTGGTGCTCAACCGCACCCACCCGCCGGCGAGCACCCGGCTGTCGGCCACCCGCGCCGAGGCGGCCGCCGAGGCCGCCGCCGAGAACGGGGACGGCGACCCCGCCGCGGCGCTGGCCGCCGGCGCCCTGCGGGTGCACGCCGAGCGGATGACCGTGGCCGCCCGCGAGCAGCGGCTGGCCGACCGGTTCACCAGCGCCCACCCGGAGGTGGCGATGCGGACGGTCCCGGCGGCCGCCGGCGACGTCCACGACCTCGACGGGCTGCGCACCATGGCCGACGCGCTGACCGGTCCCGACGCCGACACGCCGACGGGCGTGCCGCGCACCCGGGTGCTGCCCGCGCGCCGCGCCTGATCACCCGTCCGGGCCACCCCGGCCCCGTACATTGGCGGTGATGTCTGCTGCCTCCCGCGCCCGAGTCCTGGGCAAGCTCCTCGCGATGATCGTCGTGGCCGGCGCGCTCGTCGCCGGCATGCTCTTCCCCCTCGTCGGCGGGAGCGGGCTGGTGGCGCGCAACTCGGCGTCCCTGCTCGACGCGCTGCCGGTCGAGCTCACCGACGCCACGCCCGCGGGCAACTCCCGCGTGCTCGCCGCCGACGGCTCGCTGATCACGAACTTCTACTCCCACAACCGCACGGTGGTGGCGTCCGACCAGATCGCCGACGTGATGAAGCAGGCGCTGGTCGACATCGAGGACTCGCGCTTCTACGAGCACAACGGCCTGGACGTGCAGGGCACGCTGCGCGCCGCGGTGACCAACGTGGCCGCGGGCTCGGTGCAGGAGGGCGGCTCGACGGTCACCCAGCAGCTGGTCAAGCAGACCCTGCTGGAGACCGCCGACAGCGCCGAGGAGCGGCAGGAGGCCATCGAGCAGGACGGCGTCGAGGGCCTGTCCCGCAAGCTGCGCGAGGCCCGGCTGGCCCTGGCGCTGGAGGAGACCTACTCCAAGGACGAGATCCTCACCCGCTACCTCAACATCGTGTACTTCGGGCAGGGCGCCTACGGCATCCAGGCCGCCGCCCAGAAGTACTTCAGCGTCAACGCCGCCGACCTCACCCTCCCGCAGGCGGCGATGCTCGCCGGGCTGGTGCAGAGCCCGACCAACGACGACCCGATCACCCAGCCGGGGAACGGCCAGACCCGCCGCAACCAGGTGCTGCAGCGGATGTTCGACCTCGGCCACCTCGAGGGGACGACCGAGGAGCAGCTCGCCGCGCTCATGGCCGAGCCGGTGCAGGTGGCGCCGGGCATCAGCCCGCCCAACGGCTGCATCGACGCCGCCGTCGGCGGGTTCTTCTGCGCCTTCATGCAGCAGTACCTGACCCAGACCCTCGGCATCAGCCAGGAACTGCTGGACAACGGCGGCCTGACCATCCAGACGACGCTGAACCCGCAGTTGCAGACCCTCGGCGACCAGGCCGTCCTCACCACCCTGCCGATGGGCGACCGGCTCGCCGGCATGTTCACCGCCGTGCAGCCGGGCACCGGCGCCGTCCTGGCGATGAGCGTCAACCGGCAGTACGGCTGCGCCGACCCGCAGTGCGAGTCCGTCGTCCTGCACACGGCGGCCAGCAAGGGCTCCGGCTCGACCTACAAGGTGTTCACCGCCGCCGCGGCGCTGGAGGCGGGCATCCCGGCCAGCACCGTGATCAGCACGCCGGGCAACCAGTACACCTCGCGGGTGTTCCGCGGCCCCTCCTGCGGCGGCGACCGGTCCCAGTCGACCGGCATGTACTGCGTCGAGAACGCCGGCAACTACCCCGACACCCTCGACATGGTCGGCGCGCTGGTCCGCTCGTCGAACACCTACTTCCTCGCGCTGGAGGACCGGCTGGGCAGCGTCGAGGGCCCGGTGCGGATGGCCGAGCGGATGGGCATGGGCTTCGACCAGCCCACCCAGAACTCCGCCGACGAGATCATCGACGGCAACTTCGGCTCGTTCACGCTCGGCGCCGAGGCCACCAGCCCGCTGGACCTGGCCAACGCGTACGCCACGCTCGGCGCCCAGGGCACCCAGTGCGACCCGATCCCGGTCACCCAGGTGCTGGACCGCGACGGCCGGCCGCTCACCGGCGACGACGGGCAGCCCGTGGCCCGCGGCAACCAGTGCACCCCGAACGCGATCCCGCCGAACATCGCCAACACGCTGGCCAACATCCTGGTCGGCGACACCGCCCTCCCCGAGGGCACGGGCACCCGGGCCGCCATCCCGGGTCACGCGATCGCCGGCAAGACCGGTACCGCGCAGGGCCGGGACTCGGTGGCCTTCGTCGGGGTCATGCCCGAGTACGCGGCCAGCGTCATGGTGTTCAACCCCAAGGAGCAGCAGGACGTCGGCGGCTACGGCGGCAACATGCCGGCCACCATCTGGCACAACGCCTTCGCGCCCTTCCTCGCCGACAAGCCCACCTCGGCGTTCCCGCCGGCCGACCCGGTCCTGCTGCAGGGGCAGCCCGCCCCGCCGGCGCCGAGCGCCCCCGTGCCCACGCCGGACCAGGGGACCGCGACGCCGGACCAGGGCGGCGCCGGCCAGGGCGACGGCGGCCAGGGCGACGGCGGCCAGGGCGACGCGAACGGCCGGCCCGGCAACGGGAACTGGGGCGGCGGCGACGGGGGCCGGGGCGACAACTGACCCGGCCGCGGCCCCGGTCAGCCCAGCTGGCGGCGGACCTCCGCGGCCACCCGGGCACCCTCGGCCCGGCCGGCGACGGCCGCGTTGGCGGCGCCCATGACCCGGCCCATGTCCTTCATGCCGCTCGCGCCGGTGCGGGTGATCGCGTCGGCCACGATCGCGGCGAGGTCGGCGTCGTCGAGCTGGGCGGGCAGGTAGGCGGCCACCACCTCGCCCTCCGCGCGCTCGCGGCCGGCCTGCTCGGCGCGGCCGGCCGTGTCGAACGCCTCGGCCGCCTCCCGGCGCCGCTTGGCCTCGCGCCGCAGCACGGCGAGCACCTCGTCGTCGGACAGCTCCCGGGCCTCCTTGCCGGCGACCTCCTCCGCGCTGACCGCCGCGAGCACCATCCGCAGCGTCGCGGTACGCAGCTCGTCGCGGGCCTTCATGGCGGTGGTGAGGTCGGCGCGCAGCCGGTCCTTGAGGTCAGACACGCCGTCCAGCCTGGCACGACGCCGGCGGAGGGTCCCCGTCGGCTCGTCCCGGGTCCGGGGGCGGCCCGTACGCTCGGGCCCGTGCGCTGGTACACCGCCCTGCCCACGGCCACCGTCGCCGCGGGCGCCTCCACCGTCGCCTACGCGTCGCTGTACGAGCGCAACCGCTGGACGCTGCGCCGCTTCGACGTCCCCGTGCTGGCCCCCGGCTCGGCGCCGCTGACCGTGCTGCACCTGTCGGACCTGCACATGACCGCCGGGCAGCGGTCCAAGCGCGACTGGGTGGCGGCGCTGGACGGCCTCGAGCCCGACCTCGTCGTCGACACCGGGGACAACCTGGCCGGGACCGACGCCGTCCCGACGGTGCTGCAGGCGCTGGACCCGCTGCTGGACCGGCCCGGGGCCTTCGTCACCTCGTCCAACGACTACTTCGCGCCGCGGCCGAAGAACCCGTTCAGCTACCTCACCCGGCCCGACAAGCGGGTGCACGGCACCGAGCTGCCCTGGCGCGACCTGCGCGACGGGCTGACCGGCCGCGGCTGGCTGGACCTCACCAACGCCCGCGGGGAACTGACCGTCGCCGGCCGGCGGATCGTGTTCGCCGGGTGCGACGACCCGCACATCGGCCGGGACGACCACGACGCCGTCGCCGGCCCGGCCGACCCGACGGCGGACCTGCGCATCGGCGTCGTCCACTCCCCCGAGCCGCGGGTGCTCGACCGCTTCGCCGCCGACGGCTACGACCTGCTGCTGTGCGGCCACACCCACGGCGGGCAGCTGCGGGTGCCGTTCTACGGCGCGCTGGTCACCAACTGCGGCATCGACCGGGACCGGGTCCGCTGGCTGCACCGCTGGGCCGAGCCCGCGCCGGGGCGGCCGAACGGCACCTGGCTGCACGTCTCGGCGGGCCTGGGCACCAGCCCCTACGCGCCCGTCCGGTTCGCCTGCCCGCCCGAGGCGACGCTGCTCACGCTGACGGCGCGGCCCGCCTGACCCGCCGCCGGGCGGCTGGCACCGCTCGGCTACAGTGGTCGAGGCACCGGGGTGTGGCGCAGCTTGGTAGCGCGCGTCGTTCGGGACGACGAGGCCGCAGGTTCAAATCCTGTCACCCCGACTCCAGCTCAGGGGCCGCCTGCGGGCGGCCCCTGAGTCGTTCCCGGGGGTTGGCCGGGCGCCGATGCGGGCACCGGGGACCCGATGACCGAGTGGCTGCTCCTCCTCGCCGCCGTGCTGCTCACGGCACTGACCGGCTTCTTCGTCGCGGCCGAGTTCTCCCTCACCACGGTCGACCGCGGCCGCGTCGAGGAGGCCGCCCGCGCCGGGGACTCCCGGGCCGGCGGCGTGGTGACCGCGCTGCGGACCCTGTCGACCCAGCTGTCGGCGGCCCAGCTCGGGATCACGCTGACGACGCTGGTGGTCGGCTACCTGGCCGAGCCCGCGATCGGCCAGCTGCTGCACGGCCCGCTCGAGGCGCTCGGCCTGTCCCGGGCCGTGGCCACGGGCGTCTCCTACGGCCTCGCGCTGGCCCTGGCGACGACGCTGCAGATGCTCCTCGGCGAGCTCGGGCCGAAGAACCTGGCCATCGCCGACCCGCTGGGCATCGCGAAGGTCGTCGCGCCGGGGATGCGCGCGTTCACCGCGGTCGCGGGCGTCGTCGTCAACGCGCTGCAGCGGCTGGCCAACGCGATCGTGCGCCGGCTGGGCTTCGAGCCCCGCGAGGAGCTGGACTCCGCCCGCGGCGCCGAGGAACTGGCCGCGGTGGCCCGCCGGTCGGCGGCCGAGGGCGACCTCTCCCCCGTCGCCGCCCGCCTGCTCGAGCGCTCGCTGGGCCTGCGCGCCAAGTACGCCACCGACGTCATGACGCCGCGGACCCGGCTGTGGACGCTGCGGGCCAGCGCCACCGCCGCCGACGTCATCACCGCGGCCACCGAGTCGGGCAACTCCCGCTTCCCCGTCTACGGCTCCGACCTCGACGAGGTCACCGGGGTCGTGCACGTCAAGCGCGCGGTCGCCGTCCCGGAGGCCGAGCGGGGCCGCCGCACCGCCGGCGAGCTGGCCGACCCGGTGCTCGCCGTCCCCTCGTCCCTGCGGCTGGAGCGGCTGCTGGACCTGCTGCGCGAGCAGGGCCTGCAGATCGCGCTGGTGGTCGACGAGTGGGGCGCCACGCACGGCGTGGTGACGCTGGAGGACATCGTGGAGGAGCTGGTCGGGGAGATCACCGACGAGACCGACCGGCCGCTGCGCACCATGCGCCGGGTCGACGACGTGCGTTGGGCGCTGTCCGGGCTGCTGCGCCCCGACGAGGTGCTGGAGCGGACCGGCATCGCGGTGCCCGAGGGGCGGTACGAGACGCTGGCCGGGTTCCTCGCCGAGCGGCTGCAGCGGCTGCCCGAGGTCGGCGACTGCGTCGAGTTCGACGGCGCGCGGCTGACCGTGCAGGGCCTCGACGGCCGCCGGGTCGCGCGGATCCTGGCCGAGCGGACGGTGGTGCTGCCGCCGGGCGCCACGGCCTCGCGGGCACGGGCGCGGCAGGAGGCGGCGGCGTGAGCGACGTCGTCAGCCTGCTGGTCCTGGTCGCCCTGCTGCTGGGCAACGCCTTCTTCGTGGCCGCCGAGTTCGCGCTGGTGTCCGCGCGGGTCGACCAGATCGAGCCGCGTGTCGCGGAGGGCTCCGCGCGGGCGGCCAGGACGCTGGCCGCGATGCGCAACGTGTCGCAGAACATGGCGGGCGCCCAGCTGGGGATCACGCTGTGCTCGCTGGGCCTGGGCGCCGTGGGCGAGCCCGCCGTCGCCCACCTCATCGAGGCGCCGCTGCACGCCGTCGGCGTCCCCGACGGGCTGCTGCACCCGATCGCCCTGGTCATCGCGCTGGCACTGGTGACCGTGCTGCACATGGTGCTCGGCGAGATGGTGCCCAAGAACATCACCATCGCCGGGCCGGACCGCGCGGCGATCGTGCTCGGCCCGCCGCTGGCCACCTTCACCCGGCTGCTCAAGCCGGTCATCTGGTTCTTCAACACCACGGCCAACGCGTTCGTGCGGGCGTTCGGCGCCACGCCCACCGACGAGGTGGCGGCCAGCTTCGACGAGACCGAGATCCGCTCGATGATCACCCAGTCGCGCCGCGAGGGGCTGCTGGGCACCGAGGTCAGCGAGCTGGCGGCGGGCGCGCTCACCTTCGAGCAGCACACCGTCGAGGACGTGCTGCTGCCGATGGACACCGTCGTCACGGTGCCGCGCGGGACGACGCCCCGGCAGCTGGAGGCCGTCGTCGCCGAGCACGGCTTCAGCCGCTACCCGCTGCAGGACGAGGACGGGTCGCTGACCGGCTTCGTGCACGTCAAGGACGTGCTGGGCATCGGGGCCGAGGGCCGGGACCGGCCGATCCCGGAGGAGCACGTCAACCGGCTGGTGCCGATCGCGCCCGGCACGGGGCTGCCCGAGGTGCTGTCGGAGATGCGCGCGCAGGGCGCCCACCTCGGCGGCGTGGTGGACACCCGCGGCGCGGAGCGGCGCACCGTCGGCCTGGTGGCGCTGGAGGACGTGCTCGAGCTGCTCATCGGCGACGTCCGCGACGCCGCCGCCGACGCCGCGGCCGAACGGGCCCGGGCGATCGCCGCCCGGGGCGGCCGGTGGGCCGGGGCGGGCGCCGGGGGAAGATGAGCGGGTGAGCGCCCCCGTCCTGTCCCCGGAGGTCACCGCCCGCTGGCAGGCCCGCTTCCGCGCGCCCCGCGTCAGCCTGCCCGACTGGGCGCTGCGCGCGCCGCAGCGCTGCCTGTACGCCTCGGACGTCAGCGGCGTCGTCGAGCAGTACGCCTGGGATCGCACCACCGACGCGCACCGCCAGGCCACCGACCGGCCCAACGGCACGCTGATCGGCACGCTGTCCCCCGACGGCGAGACGATCTGGTGGTTCGCCGACACCGACGGCGACGAGTTCGGCGTCTGGATGGTGCAGCCGTTCGCGGGCGGCGAGGACCGGGTCGCCGTCCCGGAGGTCGGGCCGGCCTACCCCGCCGGCCTGGAGATCGGCTCCTCGCTCGTGGCGATCGGCCGCTCCACCGACGACGGCAGCGAGCTGTGGCTGGCGCCCGCCGGCGGGACGCCGCGGGTGGTCTACCGGCACGAGGACCCCGCCTCGGTCGACGCCCTCACCCTCGACGACGAGCTGCTGGTCATCTCGCACTCCGAGCACGGCGACCCGCGCTACCCCGCGCTGCGGGTGCTGCGGACCGCCGACGACTCCGTCGTGGCCGAGAAGTGGGACGGCGAGGGCCGCGGCCTGCACGCGCTGGAGTTCGCCCCGCTGCCCGGCGACCGGCGGCTGCTGGTCGGCCACGAGCGGCGCGGCCGGGAGGAGCTGCTGGTCTGGGACGTCGTGGCCGACACCGAGACCGAGATCGTGCTCGACCTGCCCGGCGACGTGACCGCCGGCTGGTACGCGGACGGGTCGGCGCTGCTGGTCGGCCACGACCACGCCGCCCGCAGCGAGCTGTACCGCTACGACCTGGCCACGGGCGCGCTGGAGCGGCTGGACACCCCGTCCGGCGTCGTCCGCGGGGCCACCGCGCGCCCGGACGGCACCGTGGAGCTGGCCTGGTCGTCCTCGGAGCGCCCGCCGGTGATCCGCCGCGCCGACGGGCCGGTGGTGCTCGCCGCCCCCGGCGAGGAACCGCCGGCGGCGCACCCGGTCGAGGACCGCTGGGTGCCCGGCCCGGGCGGGGACGTGCACGCGCTCGTCGTCCGGCCGGCCGGGGAGCCGCCGTACGCGACCGCGTTCCTGGTGCACGGCGGCCCCGAGTCCGCCGACGACGACTCCTACCGCGCCCGCCGCGCCGCCTACGTCGACGCCGGCTACGCGGTCGTGCACGTCAACTACCGCGGCTCCACCGGCTACGGCAGCGCCTGGCGGGACGCGCTCACCGGCCGGCCCGGGCTCACCGAGCTCGAGGACGTCGCCGCCGTCTACGACGCGCTGGTCGCCGAGGGCTTCCTCGACCCGGCGCGCGCGGTGCTGACCGGCGGCTCGTGGGGCGGCTTCCTCACCCTGCTGGGCCTGGGCACGCAGCCCGAGCGCTGGGCCGCCGGCATCGCCGAGGTCCCGGTGGCCGACTACCTGGCCGCCTACGAGGACGAGATGGAGGGCCTGCGGGCCTACGACCGGGCGCTGTTCGGCGGCTCCCCCGACGAGGTGCACGAGCGGTACGTGCGGTCCTCGCCGATCACCTACGTCGAGCAGGTGCGGGCGCCGGTGCTCGTCGTCGCCGGGGCCAACGACCCGCGCTGCCCGATCCGGCAGATCGAGAACTACCTCGCCGAGCTGGACCGGCTGGGCCGCCCGCACGAGGTGTACCGCTTCGACGCCGGGCACGGCTCGCTGGTCATCGAGGAGACGATCCGGCAGGTCGAGACGGCGCTGTCGTTCGCCCTCAGGCACGTCACACCGTGACGTGTGGTCTCGGGAGCGGGGGCCGGAGGCTCCCCGACCGGGACCACGGAGCGGCTCAACGGCGGTCGGGGACGGCACGTGGCCGCGGTGTCGGCCGGTAGGCCGACGGTGTCGTCGCCCTGGCCGGGAGCAGGGCGACGACGGCGAGGGTCGTCAGCAGGTACAGGTCCTCGACCAGGATCCCCGGGACGCCGAGGTCGTGGTGGTGGCCCGGGTCGGCCTCCGCGAACCAGATCGACGACGACGCCAGCACCAGCCCGGTGACGACGGCGAGCACCGCGGCCGCCCGGCGCCCGGTCAGCTGTTCCGGGGCCGCCGGGCGGCCCGCGGCGACGTCCACGAGGACGAGCAGCGCCGGCACCAGCCAGACGAAGTGGTGCGACCAGGCGATCGGGCTGACCAGGCAGGCGGCCAGGCCGGTGAGGGCGACGCCGGCCAGGTCGTCACCGGCGCGGGCGGCCCGCACCGCGCGGGTGAGCACCAGCGCGAGGACGGCGACCGCGAGCACCAGCCACAGCAGCCGCGGCGGCTGCGCCGGGTCGGTGAGCCGCGCCAGCGCGCCGAGCAGCGACTGGTTGGACGTCTTGTCCAGCCGGCCGACCCGCTCGGTCTGCCACAGCGTCTCGGTGAAGAACCGCCACGAGGTCGCCGGGGCGAGGGCGAACGCCAGGCCGGTCGCGACGGCCGCGGTGCCGGTCGCGACCGCCGCCGCGCGCCAGCGCCGCGTCAGCAGCAGGTACACGACGAACAGCCCGGGTGTGATCTTGAAGGCCGCGGCCAGCCCGATGCCGACGCCGGCCCACCGCCACCCGCGGCGCAGCGCGGTGACGTCGGCCAGCACCAGCGCGAGCAGCAGCAGGTTGACCTGGCCGAAGCCGATCGTCTCCCGCACCGGTTCGAGCACGAACACCACCGGCAGGGCGGCGGCGACGGTGAACGCGACCGGCCACCCGTGCCGGCGGGCCAGGGGTGCGACCAGCCACGCGGTGATCCCGGCCAGCACCAGCAGGTTGAGCCCGGCGTGCACCGCCGCGACCGCCTCGATCGACAGCAGCGTCATCGGCAGCACCGCCAGCGCCGCGAACGGCGGGTAGGTGAAGCCGTAGTCGGTGCGGCCGAACGCGTAGTCGTAGAGCGGCCGGCCCGAGCGCCACCACTCGACCGCGCCGTCGTAGACCCGCAGGTCGAACCAGTTGTGCCAGGGGTCGTTGGGACCCAGCGCCGAGGCCAGCCCGGCCAGCACCGCCAGCGCGAGGACGACGGCGACCTGCGCGGCGACCCGCCACCCGGCCCCCGGACGGCCGACGGGTGCCACGTCCCTCAGCGCGGCCCGCTCAGCGCCGGAGCAGCAGCTCGGCGATCTGGACGGTGTTGAGCGCCGCGCCCTTGCGCAGGTTGTCGTTGCTGACGAACAGCACCAGACCGCGGTCGTCGTCGACGCTCCGGTCCTGCCGGATGCGCCCGACGTAGCTGGGGTCCTGCCCGGCGGCCTGCAGCGGCGTCGGCACGTCGGTGAGCTGCACGCCGGGCGCCCCGGTGAGCAGCTCGGTGGCGCGGGCGACCGGCAGCGGCCGGGCGAACTCGACGTTGAGCGACAGCGAGTGCCCGGTGAAGACCGGCACGCGCACGCAGGTGCCCGAGACCCGCAGGTCGGGGATGCCGAGGATCTTGCGGCTCTCGTTGCGGAGCTTCTGCTCCTCGTCGGTCTCCAGCGAGCCGTCGTCGACGACGCTCCCCGCCAGCGGCAGCACGTTGAACGCGATCGGGCGCACGTACTTCTGCGGCTCGGGGAAGGCCACCGCCGCGCCGTCGTGGGTGAGCTCGGCGGCCTTGTCGGCGACCGCCCGCACCTGCCCGTCGAGCTCCTCGACGCCGGCCAGGCCGCTGCCGGAGACCGCCTGGTAGGTGCTCGCGACCAGCCGGACCAGCTGCGCCTCGTCGTGCAGCGGCTTGAGCACCGGCATCGCGGCCATCGTGGTGCAGTTCGGGTTGGCGACGATCCCCTTGGGGATCTCGGCCAGCGCCTGCGGGTTGACCTCGGCGACGACGAGCGGCACGTCGGGGTCCCGGCGCCACGCGGAGCTGTTGTCGACGACGGTCACGCCGGCCTCGGCGAACCGCGGCGCCTGCGCCCGCGAGGTGCTCGCGCCCGCGGAGAACAGGGCGACGTCGAGCCCGGTGGGGTCGGCGGTGGCGGCGTCCTCGACGGTGATCTCGCCGTCGCCCCAGGGCAGGGTGCTGCCGGCGCTGCGGGCACTCGCGAAGTACCGCAGCTCGGCGAGCGGGAACTGCCGCTCGGCGAGGATCCGGCGCATGACGGCGCCGACCTGGCCGGTGGCGCCGACGATCCCGACGCGCAGGCCGTCGCGCTTGAAGGTGCTCATCGTCCGGTCCCTCCGTAGACCACGGCCTCCTCCTCGTCGGAGCCGAGGTCGAAGGCGTCGTGCACCGCGCGGACGGCGAGGTCGACGTCGCTGTCGCGGCAGACCACGGAGATGCGGATCTCCGAGGTGCTGATGAGCTCGAGGTTGACGCCGGCGTCGGCCAGGGCGCCGAAGAAGCGGGCCGAGACGCCGGGGTGGCTGCGCATGCCGGCGCCGACCAGGCTGACCTTGCCGATGTGCTGGTCGAAGCGGACGTCGCTGTAGCCGACGGTGTGCTTGACCTTCTCCAGCGCGGCGATCGCGGCCGGGCCGTCGCTCTTGGGCAGCGTGAAGGAGATGTCGGCGAGCTTGCTGGCCTCGGCCGACACGTTCTGCACGATCATGTCGATGTTGATCTCGGCGTCGGCGAGCACGCGGAAGATCTGCGCGGCCTCGCCCGGCCGGTCCGGCACGCCGTAGACGGTGATCTTGCCCTCGCTGCGGTCGTGCGCGACGCCGGTGATGATCGCCTGTTCCACGCTGAGGTCCTCCATCGAGCCGGTCACCACGGTGCCGGGGAGCTGTGAGTAGGAGCTGCGGACGTGCACCGGGATGCCGTAGCGGCGGGCGTACTCGACGCAGCGGAGCATGAGCACCTTCGCGCCGGAGGCCGCCAGCTCGAGCATCTCCTCGTAGGTGACCGTCTCCAGCCGGCGGGCGTTGGGGACGATCCGCGGGTCGGCGGTGAACACGCCGTCGACGTCGGTGTAGATCTCGCAGACGTCCGCCTGCAGGGCCGCGGCGACGGCGACGGCGGTGGTGTCCGACCCGCCGCGGCCGAGCGTGGTGACGTCCTTGGTGTCCTGGCTGACGCCCTGGAAGCCGGCGACGATGACGACCGAGCCCTCGTCGAGCGCGGAGCGCAGCCGGCCGGGCGTGACGTCGATGATCCGCGCCTTGCCGTGGCTGGAGGTCGTGATCACCCCGGCCTGCGAGCCGGTGAACGAGCGGGCCTCGTAGCCGTGCGTGCTGATCGCGATGGCCAGCAGCGCCATGGAGATGCGCTCGCCCGCGGTGAGCAGCATGTCCAGCTCGCGGCCGGGCGGTTCGTCGGTGATCTGCGCGGCCTGGTCGAGCAGCTCGTCGGTGGTGTCGCCCATCGCCGAGACCACGACGACGACGTCGTTGCCGGCCTTCTTCTCCGCGACGATGCGCTCCGCGACGCGCTTGATGTGGGCGGCGGAGGCCACGGAGGAGCCACCGTACTTCTGCACGACGAGGGCCACGGGTCCACAGGCTACCGATGCCGGCCTCCTCCCCCGTGAATCAGCCCGGCGCGGTCCCGTTGCGTCCCGCCGCCGCGGGCGATGTGATCACCGGGTGACCGCTCCCGAGGACTGGCTGCTCAGCGCCGAGGAGCGAGGTAACACGGCCACGGAGCTACCGGCCTGGACCGAGGGCAACCTCGCCGTGCCGCTGGTGCACGGCGCCACCTACTTCGACCGGCTGGTCGAGTGCGTCGAGGGGCTCGACGAGGGCGACCACCTGTTCTTCACCGACTGGCGCGGCGACCCCGACGAGGAGCTGCGCCCCGGTGGGCCGACCGTCGCCCAGCTGTTCACCGAGGCGGTGCGCCGCGGGGTGACCGTGCGCGGTCTGGTCTGGCGCTCGCACGTGGACTGGCTGTCGTTCAGCGCCCGCGAGAACCGGGCCCTGGACCGCGAGGTCGAGGACGGCGGCGGCCTGGTGGTGCTCGACCAGCGGGTGCGCCGCGGGGGCAGCCACCACCAGAAGCTCGTCGTCTGCCGGCACGACCAGGACCCGACCAAGGACACCGCCTTCGTCGGCGGGATCGACCTGTGCCACAGCCGCCGCGACGACGCCGACCACCGCGGCGACCCGCAGACGCTGCCGATGGCCGCGGCGTACGGCCCCACCCCACCCTGGCACGACGTGCAGCTGATGGTCCGGGGTCCGGCGGTCGCGGCCCTGGACACGGTGTTCCGCGAGCGGTGGGACGACCCCACCGACCCCGACGAGGGCAACCCGATCGCGCACGTCGTCGACCGGTTCCGCCGGGGCCGCATGTTCGCCGACCCGCTGCCGCCACAGCTGCCGGCCCCGCCGCCGACGGGACCGCACCTGGTGCAGAACCTGCGGACCTACCCGGCGATCCGGCCGCGTTACGACTTCGCCCCCGACGGCGAGCGGTCGGTCGCCCGCGGCTACTCGAAGGCGATCCGGCGGGCGCGGCGGCTGATCTACCTCGAGGACCAGTACATGTGGTCGGCCGAGGTGGCCGAGCTGTTCGCCGACGCGTTGCGCCAGCACTCCGACCTGCACCTGGTCGTCGTCGTGCCGCGGGTGCCCGACCAGGACGGCGCGATCGCCCAGCGGCCGCAGTACGTGGGGCGCTGGCAGGCGATCGAGATGTGCCGCCGGGCCGGCCGGGACCGGGTGCACGTGTACGACGTCGAGAACCACGAGGGGACGCCGGTCTACGTGCACGCGAAGGTCTGCGTGGTCGACGACGTGTGGGCCAGCGTGGGCAGCGACAACTTCAACCGCCGCTCCTGGACCCACGACAGCGAGCTGTCCTCGGCCGTCCTCGACACCACGCTCGACCCCCGCGAGCCGCGCGACCCGGCCGGCACCGGCGACGGCGCCCGGACCTTCGCCCGCGACCTGCGGCTGGTGCTCGCCCGCGAGCACACCGACCGGGCCGAGGACGGCAGCGAGGACGCCGACCTGCTCGACCCGGCCACGTTCGTCGCGACCCTCGACGCCTCGGCCGACGCGCTCGACGCCTGGTACGACGGCGGCCGCCACGGCCCCCGCCCGCGCGGCCGGCTGCGCCACCACCGCCCCGAGCGGCTGTCGCTGACCACCCGGCTGTGGGCGACGCCGCTGTACCGCCTCGTCGACGACCCCGACGGCCGCCCGCTCCGCCTCCGCCGCCGCCGCGAGTTCTGAGCACCCGGGTCCTGAGCACCCGGACGCCCCAGCGGCCCAGCCGCCCGGTCCCGGCACGCCCTGCCCCACGAGTCCGACCGGCCGCTCCCGGCGCACCCCACTCGCCCGTGCCGACCCGGGCAGCACCTCCTCCCGAGCGAGCTCGTGCTCTGCCCCCGCACACGGGGCAGAGCACGAAGGGAGACGGGCACGTGTACACCACAGGATCTCGTGCTCTGCCCGCGTCTGTGGGCAGAGCACGAGCTTCCCCAGGTGCACCTGCCGACCCCCGCGTCCGACGCACGGGCCCAAGCTCGGCGCGTGGCCGACTTCGACCTCACCGGCGTCCTGCGACGCATCCGCAGGACCGCGGACCTGTCGCAGCGTGAGCTGGCGGGGACGGTCGGGCTGTCCAAGTCGACCATCGCGGCGATCGAGGCCGGGACGCGCGGGCTCGACGCCCGCGTGCTGGCCCGGCTGGCGGCCGTCGCGGGGCTGCGGCTGGCGCTGCTGGACGCCGAGGGGCGGGAGGTGGCGCCGATGGACGGCGCGGCGGTCCGGGACGAGGGCGACCGGCACTTCCCGGCGCACCTCGACACCCGGCACGGCGACGACGGCTGGTGGCACGGGCCGCACCGGTACGACCGCACGCCGGTCACCTACACGTTCACCCGCGACCGGTGGAGCAGGGACGAACGCCGCCGGAGACGCGGGACGCCGGAGGACCACCAGCTCCCCCGGCCCGGGGACGGCCTGGCCGACCGGGCCGCAGCCCGGCGGGCGGCCGCGGAGAGGGCCCGCGCGGAGGACCTGGAACGCCGGCGGGCCGCCGGGCTGCTCCCGCCGCCCCCGCCGGAGTTCCGCTGCGTCTGCCCTCCGGCCTGCGACGACCTGCTGCTCGACGAGCTCCCGCCGGCACCGGGACGGCCGGCGCCGCCTGCACCGCACGCGCCGGACTGCGCGTGTGGCTGCGACCTCGGCTGACCCGCTGCTACCGTGGGCTCCGTGCGCGGCAGCCTCCTGCTTACCCGCCGCGGCGAGGCCTCCTCCTAGGTCGGCTCCCTCGCCGCGGAGATCCTGCCGTGGTCGATGACGTCCCGGTGCCCGCTGACCGCCCCCCAGGAGCGACAGTCCAGCCCGCGCCAGAGGAGTCATCCCACCGTGACCAGCCCGCAGCACCCGCACGCCCGCAACCCCCAGCGCCCCTCGGGGATGCCGATCTCCCGCTACGCCCCGTTCCAGCCGGTCGACCTGCCCGACCGCACCTGGCCGGAGAAGGTCACCACGGTGGCCCCGCGCTGGTGCGCCGTCGACCTGCGTGACGGCAACCAGGCCCTGATCGACCCGATGAGCCCCGACCGCAAGCGCCGGATGTTCGAGTTGCTGGTGCGGATGGGCTACAAGGAGATCGAGGTCGGCTTCCCGGCGGCCAGCCAGACCGACTACGACTTCGTCCGCCAGCTCGTCGAGGACGACCTGGTACCCGACGACGTCACGATCCAGGTCCTCACGCAGGCCCGGGACGAGCTGATCGAGCGCACCTTCGAGTCGCTGCGCGGCGCCGAGCAGGCGATCGTCCACCTCTACAACTCGACCAGCACGCTGCAGCGCCGCGTCGTCTTCGACAGCGACCGCGCCGGCATCGTCGACATCGCCGTCCACGGCGCCCAGCTGGTGCGCAAGCTGGCCGAGCAGGCCGGCGACACCGAGATCCGCTTCGAGTACAGCCCCGAGTCCTTCACCGGCACCGAGCTGGACTTCGCCCTCGAGATCTGCAACGCCGTCACCGACGTCTGGGAGCCGACCCCCGACCGGCCGACCATCCTCAACCTCCCGGCGACCGTCGAGATGGCCGAGCCGACCGTCTACGCCGACCAGGTCGAGTGGATGCACCGCAACCTGGGCCGCCGCGACGCCGTCGTGCTGAGCCTGCACCCGCACAACGACCGCGGGACCGCCGTCGCCGCCGCCGAGCTGGGCTACCGCGCCGGCGCCGACCGCATCGAGGGCTGCCTGTTCGGCAACGGCGAGCGCACCGGCAACGTCGACCTGGTCACCCTGGGCCTGAACCTGTTCAGCCAGGGCATCGACCCGCAGATCGACTTCTCCGACATCGACGACATCCGCCGCACCGTCGAGTACTGCAACCAGCTCGGCGTGCACGAGCGGCACCCCTACGGCGGCGACCTGGTCTACACCGCCTTCTCCGGCTCCCACCAGGACGCCATCAACAAGGGCTTCAAGGCCCTCGAGGCCGACGCGGCCGCCGCCGGGACGCCGGTCGAGCAGATGCCGTGGGCGGTGCCGTACCTGCCGATCGACCCCAAGGACGTCGGCCGCAGCTACGAGGCGGTCATCCGGGTCAACAGCCAGTCCGGCAAGGGCGGCGTGGCCTATGTCATGAAGACCGAGAACCACCTCGACCTGCCCCGGCGGCTGCAGATCGAGTTCAGCGGCGTCGTCCAGCGGCACACGGACGACGAGGGCGGGGAGGTCACCGCCCAGCAGATGTGGGCCGCGTTCACCAGCGAGTACCTGCCCGACCCCGACGCCCCGTGGGGCCGGTTCGCCCTCACCGGCCACCGGCACACCGCCCACGGCGAGCAGCTCGACGAGATGGTGGTCGAGCTGACCGCCGACGGCGTACCGGTCACCGTGCAGGGCCGCGGCAACGGTCCGATCGCCGCGTTCGTCGACGCGCTGAAGACCCTCGACGTCGACGTCCGGGTCCTGGACTACGCCGAGCACGCGCTGTCCGCCGGTGGCGACGCCCGCGCCGCCGCCTACGTCGAGTGCGCCGTCGGCGAGCGCGTGCTGTGGGGCGTGGGCATCGACCCGAACATCGTCAGCGCCTCGCTGCGCGCCGTCGTCTCGGCGGTCAACCGGGCCCTGCGCTGAGGACCCGGGGCTCCGTGGCGTCAGTCGCCGCGGAGCCCCGGGTCCGCGTCCCGGCCGGCGTGCTCGGCCACCTCGTCGACCACCAGCAGGTCCCGGCGCACGTGCCGGCGGCGGTAGGCGATCCGGCTGACCATGTGCGCCGACAGCGGCGCGGTCAGCACCTGCAGCATCGCCACCAGCAGCAGGGCCCACATCGCGGGCGTCCCGGCCAGCCTGATCGCCCCGCCGACCAGCACCAGCAGCAGCCCGGTGACCTGCGGCTTCGTGGCCGCGTGCAGGCGGGTCAGCACGTCCGGGAAGTGCAGCAGCCCGAGCCCCGCGGTGAAGGCGAGGAACGACCCGAGCAGCAGGCAGACGGTCGCGACGACGTCGAGGACGGCGTTCACGGCCGCTCCTCCCCCACCGGGTCCTCGCCCGGGGGCCGGTCGAGCACCATGCCGCCGACGTAGCGGACCACCGCGATCGCGCCGATGTAGCCCAGCAGCGCCACGACGACGAGTACCGGCACCACCGACGCGTCGCGGGACAGCGCCACGTGCACGCCGAGCCCGCCGGCCACGATCACCAGCATCGCGTCGCCGGCCACGACCCGGTCCAGCAGCGACGGGCCGCGGACCAGCCGCACCAGCGCGAGCAGCGCCCCCGCCCCGAGGAAGGCGAACGCCACGACGGCCACCCAGCTCACCGCGCCACCTCCGCAGGCTCCGCGTCCAGCGCGGCGCGCTCGCGGGACCGGCCGAACGCCCGCACCACCCGGTCCTCCATGGCCAGCACGCCCGCGCGCTGGCGCTCGAGGTCGTCGCGGTCGCGGACCTCGAGCAGGTGGACGGCGAGCACCCGGTGCTCGCGGTCCAGGTCGAGCACCACCGACCCGGGCACCAGGCTGAGCGCCTCGCTGGTGACCGCGAGCAGCAGGTCGGAGTCGGTGCGCAGCTGCACCCGGATGACGGCACTGCGCAGCGGCGGGCCCGGCCGCAGCGCGCGCCAGGCCACCTGCGCGCTGGAGACGGCGAGGTCGACGGCGAACACCGCGAGGAAGCGCAGCAGCGCGAGCGGACGGATCCGGACGTTCTCCACCACCGCCGGCAGCGGCACCACCCGGGTGACCAGGACGGCGACCAGCACGCCGCCCAGCACGTTCGCCCACGACCAGGTGCCCCACAGCAGCACCCAGACCAGGACCAGCCAGACCAGCGCGGGCAGCTGGCGCAGCAGGTGGCGGGCGCGGTCGGTCACCGCTCCCCCTCGACGGCCGAGCGGTAGGGCCCGCGGTCGAGCAGGTCGGTGGCGGCGCGGTCGGCCAGGCCGTAGAGCGGGCCGGCCAGCACGGTGAGGGCGACGGTCAGCGCCACCAGCGCCGTCGTCGCGCCGACCAGCAGGCGCGGCAGCCGCTCCGCGGGCTCGCCCGGGTGCTCGTCGGGCTCCTCGGGCCCCTCGGACGCCGTCGCCACGGCCACCTGGCGCTGCCACGCCGACGACGGCCGGGCGACGCCGTTCCCCGAGGGGCGGGCCCCGGCCGGGCGCGGCCCCGCGTCCGCCGCCGCGGCGGCCGCGGTGTCGGCGCCGGGCTCCTGCGCCCGCGGCCGCCAGAAGGCGCGGGTCCACACCCGGGCCACCGCCAGCAGGGTGAGCAGGCTGGTCACCAGCCCGGCGCCGACCAGCACCAGCGCCAGGGGGCGGCCGTCGGCGACCCCCGCCTGCACCAGCCCCAGCTTGCCGAGGAACCCCGACAGCGGCGGGATGCCGGCCAGGTTCAGCGCCGGCAGCAGGTACAGCACCGCGAGCAGCGGGGAGGCGGCGGCCAGGCCGCCGAGCCGGCGGATCGACGTCGACCCGCCGGTGCGCTCGACCAGCCCGGCGACGAGGAACAGCGTGGTCTGGACGACGATGTGGTGGACGACGTAGAAGACCGCGGCGGTCAGCCCGGCGACGCTGCCCAGCGCGATGCCGAACACCAGGTAGCCGATGTGGCTGACCAGCGTGAAGGACAGGATCCGGCGCAGGTCGGTCTGCGCGACCGCACCGAGGATGCCGACGACCAGCGTGGCCAGCGCCGCCGCCATCAGCAGGGTGTCCAGCGCGCCGTCGGGGAACAGCAGCGTCTGCGTGCGGATGATCGCGTAGACGCCGACCTTGGTGAGCAGCCCGGCGAACACCGCGGTCACCGGCGCCGGCGCGGTCGGGTAGCTGTCGGGCAGCCACGCCGAGAGCGGGAAGACGGCGGCCTTGATGCCGAAGGCGATGAGCAGCAGCGCGTGCAGCAGCGTGCGGGTGCCCTCGGGGACCTCGGCCAGCCGCACCGACAGGTCGGCCATGTCCACGGTGCCGGTGGCCGCGTACACCAGGCCGATCGCGGCGAGGAACAGCAGCGACCCGACCAGGCTGACCACGACGTAGGTGATCCCGCCGCGCACCCGCGGCGCCGACCCGCCGAGGGTGATGAGCACGTAGCTGGCGGTCAGCAGCACCTCGAAGCCGACGTAGAGGTTGAACAGGTCGCCGGAGAGGAACGCGAACCCGACGCCGGCCATGAGCACGAGGAACGTCGGGTGGAAGATCGACACCGGCGCCTGCTCCCCGCCGTCGGCGGCGCCCTGGCCGACGGCGAACAGCAGCACCCCGAGGCCCACGGTGTGCGCCACCACCAGCATCAGCGCCGACAGCCGGTCGACGACCAGAGAGATCGCCTGCGGCACCGGCCAGTCGCCGACCGCCACCGCGACCGCCCCCGACCGGTCGGCGAGGACCAGCAGGGTCGCGGACACGCCCAGGACCGCGGCGAGCACCGCGACGCTGAGCGTCCGCTGGGTCCGCGTGTGGCGGCTGAGCAGCAGCGAGACGGCGGCGCCCAGCAGCGGCAGGACCACCGGCAGCGGCGCGAGGACCCGGATCACCGCGACCGCCGTCGCGCCGGGGGCAGGTCGACGTCGTCCGCGGGGGTGCCCGGCGGCAGCTGCCCGCGGCGCCGGGGCGGCTCGGCGTGGAAGGGCCGCCGGTCCTCGGCGGCGAGCCGGTCCGGGTCGATCTCGTCGGGGTCCTCGCGGCCGGAGCGGCGGCCCTCGCGGGTGGCCAGCCGGCGGTCCTCCTCGTCGGCCTCCACCGCCTCCTGGCGGGCCAGCCGCCACGAGCGGTGGATCACCGCGAGCAGGAACGCCGAGACGCCGAAGGTGATGACGATCGAGGTGAGCACGAACGCCTGCGGCAGCGGGTCGGCGGTGTCGCCGTCGCCGCGGCCGAGCAGCGGCGCGCTCCCGGCCGGGCCCGCGGCGCTGATCAGCAGCAGGTTGGTGGCGTTGCCCAGCAGCAGGAAGCCGAGCAGCACCCGGGTGAGGCTGCGGTCGAGCAGCAGGAAGACCCCGGCGGCGTACAGGCCGCCGATGACCACAGGCAGGACGACGGTCGGCGTCACCGGGCCACCACCTCCCCCGGCGCGATCTCGACCGGGTCGTCCTCGTCCTCCTGGCGGTCGAGCTCGGCGCCGAGGCTGCGCAGCACGTCGAGCACCAGGCCGACGACGACCAGGTAGACGCCGACGTCGAAGAACAGGGGCGAGACGAGCTTGACGTCGCCGAGGACGGGCAGCGTCCACTCCCAGTAGGTGGACTCCAGCTCCTGCCCGCCCAGCAGGAGCGCGGCGACGCCGGTGCCGCCGGCCAGCAGCAGGCCCGCGCCGAGCAGCCGGCCGGGGTCCAGGGGAGCCGCCTCGCCGAGCTCGTAGCGGCCGCCGGCCAGGTAGCGCAGCACCAGCGCGAGCCCCGCGACCAGGCCGCCGGCGAACCCTCCGCCGGGCTGGTTGTGGCCGGCGAACAGCAGGTACAGCGAGAAGACCAGGACGGTGTGGAACAGCATCCGGACGACGACCTCGAGCACCACCGACCGGCGCCGCGGGTCGAGCGTGGCGCCGGCGGCCAGCCACTCCCCGACCGGCGCCCGCCGGGACGGCCCGGCGGCCTGGTCCTCGCGCTCGGCCCGCTCGATCGCCCCGCTGCGCCGCCGCAGGAAGACCAGGCTGGCCACGCCGGTGGCGGCGACGATGAGCACCGAGATCTCCCCGAAGGTGTCCCAGGCGCGGATGTCGACCAGGGTCACGTTGACGACGTTGTCCCCCTCCGCCTCCTCGGCGAGCCGGGCGTACTCGTCGGACACCGGCGGCGCGTCGCGGGCGGCCAGCGCTACGGCGGAGACCGCGCCCATCAGCAGGCCGACGCCGACGGCGAGCAGGCCGCGGCCGGTGCGCTCCCGGCGGCGGTGCCGCTCGGACACGTCCTTGGGCAGCTTCCGCAGCACCAGGACGAACACCACGATCGTGACCGTCTCGACGAGGAACTGGGTGAGCGC
The DNA here is from genome assembly GCF_054050475.1 of Geodermatophilus sp. SYSU D00525. NCBI lineage: Bacteria > Bacillati > Actinomycetota > Actinomycetes > Geodermatophilales > Geodermatophilaceae > Geodermatophilus > Geodermatophilus sp. SYSU D00525. The sequence goes on along the minus strand of NZ_JBJGZK010000030.1, from coordinate 4,924 downwards.
GAGGTCCGGCGCACCGGCGATCACGAAGAACACCGCCAGCCCGTAGCCGGTGACGCCGACGACCAGCGCCGCCGAGAGCCGCTGGCGCACCCGCACCGCCATCGCCGCGGCGAGCAGCACGACGACGCCGACCAGCACCTGGACGGGGGTGTCCCAGGCCCGCCACTGCGCCGGCCGCTCCGCGACGGTGGTGAGCAGCGCGCCCGGCAGCAGGACGACCGCGGTGAGGATGGTGCCGAGGTAGGCCGGCAGCGACCCGCGCTGCGTCGTCCCGGTGACGAGGACGGCGAGCCGGTCGACGCCCTGCAGCACGTTCCAGTAACCCTCGTCGGCCGACGCCCGGACCGTGAGCCGCCGCTGCACCCGGGCCACCGCCGCGCGCCCGGCGAACAGCGCCGCACCGCCGAGCAGGGTGAGCGCCGACAGGGCCAGGGCCGGCTGGAGCCCGTGCCACAGCGCGAGCTCCTCCACCTCCGGGGCGTAGGTGGGCAGCTCGTCGGCGTAGCGGCCGACGACCGGCTCGAGGCCCTTGGCGAGGACGCCACCCGCGAGGCCGAGGACGGCGAGGACGACCGGGGCGGCGAGGAACAGCGGCCCCGGCGGGTGCGCCACCTCGGTGGCCGGGCGGCCGGGCTTCGCCGCGAACGCGCCCCACAGGAAGCGCAGCGTGTAGCCGACGGTGAGCACCGACCCGAGCACCAGCCCGGCGAGGACCAGCAGCGCGGCGGTGCGGCCGGGCAGGCCGCCGTCGAGCAGCGCGGTGAACGCCGCCTCCTTGCCGACGAAGCCGAGCAGCGGCGGCAGCCCGGCCATCGACGCCGCGGCCAGGCCGGCGACGGCGGCGACCACCGGCATCCGGCGGCCGAGGCCGGACAACTCCCGCAGGTCGCGGGTGCCGGTGGCGTGGTCGACGACGCCGACGGTGAGGAACAGCGTGGACTTGAACAGCCCGTGGGCGAGCACCATGGCCAGCCCGGCGCGGGCGAGCTCAGCGCTGCCGGCGCCGACCAGCGTGGTGAGGAACCCGAGCTGGCTGACCGTGCCGAAGGCGAGCAGCAGCTTGAGGTCGGACTGGCGCAGCGCCCGGTAGCCGCCGACCAGCATCGTGGCCACACCCAGGCCGAGCACCAGCGGCCGCCAGCCGGGCAGGTCCGCGACGCCGGGCGCCAGGCGCGCGACCAGGTAGACGCCGGCCTTCACCATGGCCGCCGCGTGCAGGTAGGCGCTCACCGGCGTCGGCGCCTCCATGGCCGCCGGCAGCCAGAAGTGGAACGGCACCAGCGCGGACTTGGTCACCGCGCCGGCCAGCACGAGCAGCACCCCGGCGACGACGGCCGGCCCGCCGCCGGGGTCGGCGACGATCGCCGACAGCCGCGACGTGCCCGTGGCGTGCGCCAGCACGACCAGCCCGGCCAGCATCGCCAGGCCGCCGGCGGTGGTGAGCACCAGCGCCTGGCTGGCCGCCCGCCGCGCCGCCAGCGACCTCCCCGACCCGCCGATGAGCAGGAAGGAGAAGACCGTCGTCAGCTCCCAGGCGACGTAGAGCAGGTAGACGTCGTCGGCGAGGACCAGCGCCAGCATGGAGCCGGCGAAGGCGGTCAGGCAGCCGGCCAGCCGACCGGTGCCCTCGTCGTCCGGCTCCACGTAGCGGCTGCAGTAGAGGAGCACCAGCGCCCCGACGCCGGTGACCAGCCCGGCGAACACGAGGGCGAGCGGGTCCAGCCGCAGCGCGACCGACAGGTCGAGCTCCGGCACCCAGGGCACGGTCTCGCGGACGTCGCCGCCGGACGCGACCGCCGACAGCTGCGCGAGCGTCCAGGCCAGCCCGGCCGCGGGCACCAGCGCGAGGGCGAGGAAGGCGTTGCGTCCCCACCACCGCACCAGCACCGGCGCCGCCAGGGCGGCCACCAGGTGCGCGAGCAGCAGTGCGATCACGGGGCTCCCGGGTCGGCGGCGGAGGGGAGCACGCGACGACGGCGGTGCGGCGGCGTCGCCCCCTCATGGGGGTACCGCCGCTCCCGCGCCGGGAAACCGACGGCGGGGAGGACCGGGTCACCTACCCGGCGTCACCAGCCCCGACTCGTAGGCGAAGGCCACCGCCTGCACCCGGTCGCGCAGGCCCAGCTTCAGCAGCACCCGGCTGACGTGCGTCTTCACCGTCGCCTCGCCGAGGTACAGCCGCGCGGCGATCTCGGCGTTGGACAGCCCGGCCGCGACCAGCGCCAGGACGTCGGTCTCCCGCTCGGTCAGCCGGGCGAGCTCGGCGGCGCGGCCGGGGTCGGGCGCGGGCGCGGCGGCGAAGGACCGGATCACCCGCAGCGTCACTGCCGGGTCGAGCAGCCCCTGCCCGGCGGCCACGGTGCGCACCGCGGCGACCAGGTCCTCGGGCGGGGCCACCTTGAGCAGGAACCCGCTGACCCCGGCGCGCAGCGCGGCGGCCACGTACTCGTCCTCGTCGAAGGTGGTGAGGACGACGACGCGCGTGGGCAGGCCGGCCTCGGCGATCCGCCGCGCGGCCTCCAGCCCGTCCATGCCGGGCATCCGGACGTCGAGCAGCACCACGTCGGGCGCGAGCTCGGTGACCACCCGGACGCCGCCGGCGCCGTCGCCGGCCTCCCCGACCACCTCGATGTCGGGCTCGGCGGCGAGGACCATCCGCAGGCCGGTGCGGATCATCGACTGGTCGTCGACCAGCACCACCCGGATCGTCACGCGCCCACCGCCGCGGGCGCGGTCGCCGGCGCGGGCACCGGGAAGCCGGCCCGGACCCGGTAGCCGCCGCGGACCGGCCCCACCGAGAGGTCGCCGCCGGCCACGGCCACCCGCTCGCGCATGTGCACCTGGCCGTGGCCGCCGGTGCGGGGGGCCGGCGGTGGCACGGGGACCCGCGGCCGGCCGTCGTCGGTGACGGTCACGGTGACCCGGCCCGGCGTCCAGGCGACCTCGACCCGCGTGGCCGCGGCACCGGCGTGCCGGACGACGTTGGACAGCGCCTCCTGGACCACGCGGACGGCCGCGACGTCGACCAGCGGCGGCAGCTCGGCCGGCTCACCGGTGACGACGTGCTGCACGGGCATCCCGCCGGCGCGCAGCTCGGCGAGCACGGCGTCGAGGCGGGACAGCGACGGCTGCGGCGCCGGGTCCCCGCTGCCGGACTCGCGGAGGATGCCGACCACCCGGCGCATCTCGTCGACCGACTCGCGGCCGAGCCGCTCGAGGCCGAGCAGCACCTCCTGCGCCTCGGGGTGGTCGGGCAGCAGCCGGCGCAGGCCGCCCATCTGCAGCACCATCACGCTCACCGCGTGCGCCACCGAGTCGTGCACCTCCCGGGCGATGCGCGCCCGCTCGGCCACCACCGCGGCGCCGGCCACCGCCTCCTGCTGCTCGGCCAGCCGCGCGGCGAGCGCCTGCAGCGCCAGCGAGCGCTGGTGCGACTGCCGCACGAGGACCCCGACGGCCCAGGCGGTGCCGGTGACGACGAGGTAGAAGACGCTCTCCCAGGTCGACGGGCCGAACACGATCCCGCTGACCACCACGACCAGCGTCGCGACGGCGGCCGCGCGCAGCCCCCGCCGCACCGGCAGCACCGCGGCGGCGTGCCCGACGAGCACCGCCATGGCGATCAGCTGGGCGCCGCCGGGACCGGGCGTCCCGAGCGCGTAGTTGCCGAGCACGCTGAGCCCGCCGGCCACCGCGGCCGCCTCGGGCCACCGGGTGCCCAGGGCCACCACCGCGCCGACGACGACGCCGGGCACCGCGGTGACCAGCGGGAAGCGGTGGGTCTCGTCGATCGCCGTCTCCACGACCGCCAGCACCGCGAGCAGCAGCCCGAGGGCCGGCCAGACCAGGCGGCGGAGGGACGGGGAGGCGGACCAGCGGGGCACGGCGAGCACGGTAGGGGCCCGCGGGGGCGCCCGGGATCCCCCGCGCGGCCGATGGACACCCGCCGTCCCTCCTCCTCGCGGCGGAGGACGGTCGGTCCGCCGGGACGGACGTGCCGGAGGGCCCCGCGGCCGGAGAGTCCTCGCCGACGCACCGCAGCGAGCGGTGCCCCGACCGACGAGGACCGATGACCACCTCCGCGCTCCCCACCCGCACCACCACCACCTCCGAGGCGCGCCCGGCCCGCAGCGCCGGCTCGCTGATGCTGCCGATCGCCGGCGCCGCCCTGGTCGGCGGCTCGCTGCTCTACGTCGCCGGCCTGGCCACCTCCCCGCCGCAGGCCTCCCCGGCCGACGCCGACTACATCGCCTCCCTGGCCGCCGACGAGGGGCAGACGGCGCTGTCGGCGCTGCTGCTGCACTACGGCAACATGGCCCTCGCACTGGCCTGGCTGGCCGCCCCGGCGCTGGTCCGCGGCCGCCGCGGCCGGATCCCGACGATCGTCGGCGCCCTGCTGTCCGCGATCGGCCTGGTCACCGTGACGGGCATGGTGCTCTACGACTTCTGGACCGGCGGCATCGGCCAGGAGCTGCCCGCCGACACCGCGCTCGCGCTGTTCGAGTCGGTGCAGGGTCAGGCGGCCGTGGGCGTCGTCGGCACCGTGACGCTGTTCGGCCTGCTCGGCCCGCTGGTCGGCTACGCCGGCCTCGCGCGGGCCGGCGTGATCAGCTGGTGGCTGCTGGTCCCGGCCGTGGCCTGCCTGGTCGCGTCGGCGGCGCTCACCTTCACCCCGCTGCTGTACGCCGGCTTCGCGCTGGTCGGCGCCGTCCCCGCGTTCGTCGTCGGGGCGCGGATGGTGCAGCGCCGCCGCGCCGAGGCCGCCGTCGCCGCGTGAGCACGATCAGGTCAGCTGATCGTGCTGGGGGGGGGGGGGGGGGGGGGGGGGGGGGGGGGGGGGGGGGGGGGGGGGGGGGGGGGGGGGGGGGGGGGGGGCGCGGCGGCGGGGGGGGGGGCCGGGCGGCCGCCGCGCTCGCGAGGGCCT
>NZ_JBJGZK010000029.1:0-55433 GCF_054050475.1 Geodermatophilus sp. SYSU D00525 | reverse complement strand
CCCCGCGCCCTCCCCACGCGGCGGGCGGCGGGGAGCGGGGCGGCCGGCCGCGGCCGGGGGCCCCCGCCCCCCCGCCCGCCCCCCCCCCCCCCCCCCCCCCGTCCACGGGGCCCTCCGGCGTCGAGATCACGTGATCTCGGCGGGGAGGGGGACGCCGTGAGCGTCGGGTGGGGCATCGCCGGCTGCGGCTGGGTGGCCCGCGACCACGCGCTGCCCGGACTGCTCGCCGTCGACGGCGCCCGGGTGGTGGCGCTGCACGACCTCGACCCCGCGGCGATGGACCGCATGCCGGTCGAGGGCGCCCGGCGGACGACCGACCTCGCGGAGTTCCTCGCCACCCCGGGTCTGGACGCCGTCTACGTCGCCGTCCCCAACGCCGGGCACCGGCCGCTGGTCGAGGCGGCCGCCGCGGCCGGGAAGGCGGTGCTGTGCGAGAAGCCGCTGGCCGCCGACGCCGGCGACGCCCAGGCGCTGGTCGACGCGTGCGCGCGGGCCGGCGTGCTGCTCGGCACCGCCTACGACCAGCGCTGGCACCCCGCGCACGTGCGGCTGCGCGAGCTGGTGCCCGAGCTCGGCACGGTCACCGCCGTCCGGATCGTCTACGGCTGCTGGCTGCCCGGGGACTGGACGCCCGACGGCCGCCCGCACGACAACTGGCGGGTCGACCCGGCCCGCGCCGGCGGCGGCGCCGCGATCGACCTGGCCCCGCACGGCCTCGACCTCACCGGCACGCTGCTCGGCGAGGACGTCACGTCGCTGTCGGCGCTGCTGCAGACCCGCGTGCACGGCTACGGGGTCGACGACGGCGCCCTGCTCACCGGGACCACCGACTCCGGCGTGCTGGTCAGCCTGCACGTCGCCTTCAACACCCCCGACACGCTGCCCCGCCGCCGCCTGGAGGTGGTCGGCACCCGCGGCATGGCCGTCGCCGTCGACACGATGGGCCAGACGGCGGGAGGCTCGCTCACGCTGTACCGCCCCGACCCGGTGGACGTGCCGTTCGCCGACACCCCGCCGTTCGGCGACCCGTTCACCGCGCAGTTCGCCGCCTTCACCGACGCGGTCGCGGGCCGCGCCCCGGTGACGACGGCCTGGCCGTACGACCCCGCCCGCGACCTCGCCCTGCACCGCCTGCTCCTCGCCGCTCTCTCCGGAGGGAAACCGTGAGCTCGCCCGACGTCCCCGGCGCCATCGACCGGGCCACCGACCCCGCCGTCGACGACGGCGCGCGGCACGTGCCCAGCCAGGCTCGTCAGGGAGGTGTCGACACCAACCCCTACCGCGGCCTGCTCCCCGACCTGCCCGCCTACGCCTGCACCAACTGCGGGCACTGGCAGCGCTGGCCCGCGCCCGGCCCGGTCGTCTGCCCGGTCTGCGCCGACGTCCGCAACGCGCTGCCCGAGCACGGCTTCGAGTTCGTCACCGACAAGCAGGCCGACGAGTTGGTCACCGGCTTCTGGCGGCCGGCTCCGGTCGACGGCGTCACCGAGTTCGGCACCGAGCCGCGCTTCGGCCTCGACAGCCGCGGCTGGGTGATCGAGACCGACACCGGCCTGGTCGGCTTCGAGTGCGCGCCCTGGTACACCGCCGACATGCTCGCCGAGCTGCGCCGGATGGCCGCCGAGAAGGGCGGCTTCCCGGTGCTGGCGTCCTCGCACGTGCACGGCTACGGCGCGCTCTGGCAGCTGCAGCAGGAGTTCGAGCCGCGGGTGGTGTGCGTCAACGTGCACGACCTGGTCTGGACCAAGGCCTTCCGGGTCACCTGGCCGGCCGACGACGTCCTGGCGCTGGCCCCCGACCTCACGCTGCACCGCACCGGCGGCCACTTCCCCGGGCACTCGGTGCTGCACGACTCCCGCCGCGGCATCCTCTTCTGCGGCGACTCGCTCAAGGTGGACCTGTCCCCTGACGGCGACCCGGTGGCCCTGTCGGCGCACAAGGCGTTCCACGCGCAGATCCCGCTCTCGCACGGGGAGCTGCGGGAGATGCTCGCCGTCGTCGCGGAGCTGGACTTCGAGGTGGTCGCGACGCCGTTCGAGATGGTCCCGGGGATCACCACCGACCACGTCGTCCACCTGGTGCAGCGGCTGCTGTCGGGGCCGCCGGACGCCGCGCCCGTCCCGCTGGACGAGCTGTGACCGCCGTCGAGGTCACGCCGTCGCAGCGGTACCGCGACAGCTTCCCGGTCCCGGTCGAGGACTTCGCGATCGAGGGCATCGACGTCCTCGACGTGCCGCTGCACTCGGCGGTGCTGCCGCCGTCGGAGCTGCACCCGGGCGGCAGCGGGCTCGGCTACGGCGCCACCCGCGAGGAGGCCCGCACCGGCGCGATGGGCGAGATGGCGGAGATGGCGCTGTCGCTGCGGGCGCACCGGGGCGTGGCCCGCGAGGAGGGCTCCTACGCCGAGATGGCCCGCCGGCACGGCCGCGACCGGGTCGCCGACCCGCGCACCCTCTGCCTGGAGGCGGGCAGCCCGTACGACGACGACCGGCCGCTGCAGTGGCTGCCGATGACCCGGCTGCGCGACGGCGAGCGGGTGCTGGTGCCCGCTGAACTGGTGGCGTCGGCGCCCGACGACCTGCCCGGCGCTCCCCCGCCCGGCGGCTGGCTCACCACGGTGATCACCAACGGGCAGGGCGCGGCGTTCGACGCCGACCGGGCGGTCACCCACGCGCTGCTGGAGGTGCTGCAGCGGGACGGCAACGCGACGGCGTTCCGCGCGATGGACCGCGGCGTCGTCGTCGACCTCGCCGGGCTGACCGACCCCGACGCGCTGGCGCTGCTCGACCGGCTCGACGCCGCCGGCATCGACGTCGCGGTGAAGCTGGCGTCCACGGAGTTCGGCGTCGTGGACGTGTACGCGGTCGGCTGCTCGCGGGACGGCTCGGAGCCGGTGCCGGTGATGGCCACCGCGTGCGGGGAGGCCGCGCACCCCGACCGGGACACCGCCGTCCGCAAGGCGCTGCACGAGTTCGCCTCGGCGCGCAGCCGGAAGGCGTTCATGCACGGGCCGTTCGACGTCGTCCTGCCGGCGACGCCGCCGGGCTACCTGGAGCACTGGCGCACCGGGCACCCGCCGGAGCGGCTGGTCGAGGAGGACCGCGCGCTGCAGGCGATGCTGGCCTGGACCCGGATGGGCACCGGCGCGCTGGTCGACCTGCTGCAGGACACCGTGCTGTCCCGCCGGTCCACCGTGGCGCTGGCCGACCTGCCCACGTGGTCCGGGGACGATCTGCACGCGCACGTCACCGGGGCGGTGCAGGCCGCCGGGCACGACGTGCTGGTGGAGCTGCAGCCCTCGGCCGGCGACGCGGTCGCGGCGAAGGTGCTGGTGACCGGCCTGGAGGTCGAGACGATGTCCTACGGCCGGATCGGCGAGCGCGGCGTGCGCCGGCTGCTGGACCGGGACGACCCGCTGGTGGCCGTCGGGGCCGACCCGGGCGGCTGGGCGCGGGTGCACCTGACCGCCGGCGCCGAGGAGCGCCTGGGCGGGCCGGCCTGGTTCGACCGCGCCGGCGCCGACCGGCGGGTGGGCGCGCTGTACGCGCTGTACCGCGAGCCGGGCCGGCACGTGGTGGCCGAGGTCCTGGCCTCGTGACCGAGCCTGCGAGGTCACACGACCCACGGAGCACCGCCCTGCGCTACGCCTACAACACCAACGGGCTGACCTCGCACCGGCTGTCGGACGCGCTGCCCTTCCTCGCCGACTGCGGCTACGCGGGCGTCGCCCTCACCCTCGACGTCGTCCACCTCGACCCGTTCGCGCCGGACGCGTTCGCGCAGGCCGAGGAGGCGCGGGCGCGCTGCGACGAACTCGGGCTGGGCGTGGTGGTGGAGACCGGCGCCCGGTTCCTGCTCGATCCGCGGGCCAAGCACGAGCCGACGCTGGTCACCGCCTCGGCCGAGGGCCGCGCGCGGCGGCTCGCCTACCTGCGGCTGGCCTGCGACCTCGCCGAGGTACTGGGCGCCGAGGCGGTCAGCTTCTGGGCCGGCGTGCCGAAGCCGGGCGTGGACCGCGACGCCGCGTGGGGCTGGGTGGTCGACGGCGTCCGCGCGCTGGTCGACAGCCACGGCGGCCGCTCCTACGCCCTCGCCGTCGAGCCGGAGCCGGGCATGCTCGTCGAGGACTGCGACGGCTGGGCGCGGCTGGCCGACGAGGCGCCGGGCACCGCGCTGGCGCTGGACACCGGGCACTGCGTCGTCGCCGGGGCGTACGAGCCGGAGGAGGCGGTGACCCGGTTCGCGCCGCACCTGGGCACCGTGGCCGTCGAGGGCATGCGCCGCGGCGTGCACGACCACCTGCCGCTCGACGAGGGCGACGTCGACCTGCCGGCGGTGCTGCGCGCGCTGCGGGAGGCGTCGTTCGACCGGCTGGTGACGCTGGAGCTGTCCCGCGACGGGCACCGCGCGCACGAGATGGTGCCGCGGTCGATCGAGACGCTGCGGAAGGCGGAGGCCCTGGCGTGAGGACCTGCTTCGTCAGCCGGCGCTACTGGCCCGCGGTCAGCGGGATGAGCGTCTACGCGGAGAACCTGCTGCGCGAGCAGGTCGCGCTCGGCCACGAGGTGGTGCTGGTCAGCCAGTACCGCGACGACGAGGCCGGCACCCGCGTCTACGGCGGCGGCCCGCCCCCGCCCGACCGCGTGCCCGCCGGCGTCGAGGTGCACGCGCTGCCCAGCCGCGGGGAGACCGTCGTCCCGGCCGACTGGGAGGGCGACGTCGCGGAGATCGTGCACACCGTCGTCGGCCTGCACCGCGAGCGCCCGTTCGACGTGCTGCACGCCCAGTACGGCTACCCGCCGGGGCTGGCGGTGCTGGCCGCCGCGCGGGAGACCGGGCTGCCGGCGGTGGTGAGCATCCAGGGCGGCGACGGGCACTGGGTGGGCACCTGCTGCGCCACGCACGCGCACGCGATGCGCGCCGTCGTCGACTGCTCGTCGGCGGTGCTCATCGGCAGCGCCAGCTTCCGCGACGAGGTGGTCGGCAACCTCGGCTCGGACCCGGCGCGGTTCACGGTCGTCCCGGGCGCCACGGACACCCGCCGGTTCACCCCGGTCGAGCGGCCGCTGGGCGCGCTGCAGGACCCGCCGGTGCTGCTGTTCCACGGCCGCGTCGACCGCCGCAAGGGCGTGCTCGACCTGCTGGAGGCGCTGCCCGGCGGCGTCCGGCTGGTGGTCTCCGGCATCGGCCCCGACCTGGACGAGGCCCGCGCCCGCGCCGACGGGCGGACGACGTTCCTCGGCTACGTCCCGCCCGACGAGGCGCCCGCGGTGTACCGCTCGGCCGACGTCTTCGTCAGCCCGACCTACAGCGAGGGGTTCTCCAACACGCTGCTCGAGGCGATGGCCAGCGGGCTGCCGACGGTGAGCACCGACAGCGTCGGCGTCGTCGACTGCCTGCGCGACGGCGAGAACGGGCTGCTGCACGCGCCGGGCGACGTCGCCGGGCTGCGCGCGGCGCTGGACCGGCTGCTCACCGACGGCGCGCTGCGGCAGCGGCTGGCGACGGCGGCGCTGGAGGAGGTGCGCCGGCTGTACTCGTGGCCGGTGCTAGCCACCTCGATCGACGACGTGTACCGGTCCGTGGCCGGGTCCACGCCGTCCGTCGACTGGACGATGCCGCCGACGGTCGACCTCTCCTGCCGGTTCCGCGCCGCGGCGCACCTGCTGTGAGGGTGACCGCGGTCAGCCCGCACCTCGACGACGCCGCGTTCTCCGTGGGCGGCACCCTCGCCGCGCTCGCCGACGCCGGGCACGAGGTCACCGTGGTCACCTGCTTCACCCGCAGCGTGCCCGACCCCGGGGGCTTCGCGCTGGCCTGCCAGCTGGACAAGGGCCTGCCCCCCGACGTCGACTACATGGCCCTGCGGCGGGACGAGGACGCCGCCGCGACGGCGGTGCTCGGCGCGACGCCGCTGCACCTGGACCTGGCCGAGGCGCCGCACCGCGGCTACGACGGCGCGGCGGACCTGTTCGCCGGCGTGCACGAGGACGACGACGCGTGGCTGGACGTGCGCACCGCGCTGACCGGCCTGCCCGGCGACGTGTGGCTGGCCCCGCAGGCGCTCGGCGGGCACGTCGACCACCTGCAGGTGCTGCGCGCCGTGGCCGGGACGGGCCGGCCGGTGTTGTGGTGGCGCGACTCGCCGTACGTGCTGCGCGACCCGGACGCCGTCCCCGGACCCGACCTGCCCGGCGGGCTGACCCCGGTGGAGCTGCCGCAGGACCTCGGCCGGCGGGCCGACGCCTGCGCCTGCTACGCCACCCAGCTCGGCTTCCAGTTCGGCGGCGTGGACGCGATGCGGACCGCGCTGGCGGGCCTGCCCGAGGTGCTGCTCGCCGACGACGAGGCCCGGGAGCTCGCCCTCGGGGTGGTGTCCCCGGCCCGCTAGTGCTCTGCCCACCGTCGTGGGCAGAGCACGACCGTGCGCGCGAGCACTCACCGGGACTGCAGCGCCCGCCAGGAGGTCCACGCGCTGCCGACCACCTCGCGCAGGGTGCCGCGGGCGCGCCGGCCCGCCGGGGCGCCGCCGGGCCCGCCCGTCAGGTGAGCCGCTGCTCCAGGTGGACCGAGACCTCCTGGCCCGCCGCGTCCTTGCCGATCGCCCGGCACAGCGCCTTCCGCAACGGCAGCCAGTGCGGCCCCTCCCCCGAGGGCATGCAGGTGGCGGTGAAGGGGTGACCGTCGATCGTGCCGCCCACCTCCACCGCCTTCCGGGTGTCGAACAGCTCGGCCGAGCCGGGTGCCGGTCCGGACCGCGCCGGCGCGCCGGACTCATCGCCGAGGTCAGGCGGCCTCGCCGGCCTCGGCCTCCTCGATGCCGCGGATCACCTGCGCCAGGCCGGCGGTGCCCAGCGGGACGGCGTCGAGCCAGGAGCGCAGCACCGCCACGCGGCGCCCGTCGGACATGACGGGCTCGGCGCGGAGGCGGGCGTCGAGCGCGGCGACGGCGCCGTCCTGGGCGGTGGTCAGCGCGCACAGGTAGGCCAGCAGGTGGCCGACGAGGTCGCGGGTCTCGTCCGCGTCCAGGGTGTCGACGGCGGCCCACACGCCGGCGCCGTCGTCACGCACCCGCTGCACCCAGGCGAAGACGTCCTCGGGGGTCACGCTCACGGTCCCCTCCTCCACTGGCTCGGGAGCCGTCCACTGTGGGACCCACCCCTGCCCGCGGGGGCGTGCCGTGCCGCCGGCAACACGGAGTTCACGACTCCCGTCCCACCCGTCGCGCCCGGGAACCCCGTTGCCGCACCGGTCGCCGCCCTGCGACCGTGACGGCCCAGGGATCCAGCGCCGTCCCGAGAGCGGAGGTCGCCGTGACTGACGAGGCCGTGACCGACGAGGCCGTGACCGTCTACTACAAGCCGGGGTGCCCCTACAGCACCACGTTGCGGGCGAAGATGGCCGCCACCCGGCTCCCCCACCGCGCGGTGCGGTTCGCCGACGACCCCGTGGGGGCCGCCGAGGTCCGGGCGCGCCACCCGCAGGGCTGGGAGGTCTCGCCCACCGTCGTCGTCGGCGGCCGGTACCTGACCAACCCGAGCCTGCGCGAGGTCCGGGCGGCGATGGCCGCGCACTGACGGCGGGCGCGAGGGACCGGGACCGTCCCCGGGCGCCGCTACGCTCCGCGCCACCTCGACCCCCGGTGGGAGGAGCCGTCGTGATCCGCACCTACCCGCACGGCGTGACCTGCTGGATCGACACCGAGCAGCCCGACCCGGCCGCCGCGGCCGCCTTCTACGGCGCCCTGTTCGGCTGGGAGTTCGCCGAGGCGGTGCCGCCCGGCGCGCCCGGCTCCTACCTCGTCGCGACGCTGGACGGGCAGGACGTCGCCGCCGTCGGGCCCGGCGACGGCCCGCCGGCCTGGAACACCTACGTCGCGGTCGACGACGCCGACGCGACCGCCGCCGCGGTGCCCGGACTGGGCGGCACGGTGCTCTCCGGCCCCGAGGACGCCGGCCCGGGCGGGCGGACGGCGACCTGCCTGGACCCGCAGGGCGCGGCGTTCCGGCTGTGGCAGGCCCGCCGGCGCCCGGGCGCGCAGCTCACCAACGTGCCGGGCACCTGGAACTTCTCCGACCTGCACACCTCCGACCGCGCCGCCGCGATGGCCTTCTACCGGCCGCTGTTCGGCTGGCGCGACGTCGACATGGCCCAGGACGCCGGCACGATGCTGCAGGTCCCCGGCTACGGCGACCACCTGGCCGCGACCGTCGACCCGGGCATCCACGAGCGGCAGGCGTCCGCGCCGCCCGGCTTCGCCGACGTGATCGGCGGCCTGCTGGTGACCGGCGACGAGCCGCCGCACTGGCACGTCGTGGTCACCGTGGCCGACCGGGACGGGTGCGCGGCCACCGCCGAGCGGCTGGGCGCCACCGTGCTGCGCACGGCCGAGGACACCTGGACCCGCACCGCCTTGCTGCGCGACCCGCAGGGCGCCGAGCTCACCGTCAGCCAGTTCACCCCGCCCGACGGCGACTGGTGACGGGCGGCCACTGACGCCGCCCGCCGCCACGGTGCCCGGCACGCGCGGCGGGTCGCACAGGACGGGCGGCAGCGAGCGGTCTCCGGGGGTCACCCGTGGGCCGGCTCGGTGGACCCGGTCCTCGGCGCCGGCTCCGCGACCTCGCCGCGCGGATCGACTGGGACGCCCCCGGCCCGGCATGATCGGCGCATCCCCCTGCTGACCTCCGAGAGGGGAACCGTGTCCGCACCACCCCGCACACCCGCCGCCGTCCCGGCCTCCCGGGCGACCCCCGGCGCGCTCGACGGCAGGGTCGCCGTCGTCACCGGCGCCAGCAGCGGCATCGGCGCCGCGACGGCGCGCTCGCTGGTGGCCGCCGGCTGCCGCGTCGCGCTGCTGGGCCGTCGCGGCGACCGCCTGCAGGCCGTCGCCGACAGCACCGCCGACCCCGGCCGCACCCTCACCGTCGCCGCCGACGTCTCCGACGGGCTCGACCTCGCCGACGCCCTCGACGCCCTGCACGACCGGTTCGGCCCGGCCGACCTGGTCGTCGCCGGCGCCGGCGTGCTCACCGGCGCGCCGTTCGAGGACGGCGTGCCCGCCGAGTGGATCGAGATGATCGACGTCAACCTCGGCGGCATCCTCCGGACCGCGCAGACCTTCGCCCGCGACCTGCTGGCCACCGCCGAGGACGGCCGCCCGGCCGACCTGTTCCTCATCGGCGCGCTCGCCGGCCAGGTGCGCTTCCCCGGCTATGCCGTCTACTCGGCGGTGGAGGCCGCGGTCGCCCAGCTGGCCCGGGCGCTGCGCGCGGAGTACGGCCGCCGCGGCGTGCGCGTGCACGTCGTCGCCCCCGGCCTCACCGACACCGACCTCGGCTCCGAGATCAGCCACGACGGCACCGCGCGCGGCTGGGCCGAGCACCGCGAGGTCGTCGTCCCGATGGACCCCGACGACGTCGCCCGCACCGTGCTGTTCGGCGCCGGCCTGCCGCCGCGGGTCAACGTCGCCGAGCTGCTCGTGCTGCCCACCCGCCAGGACCCCTACCTGCCCACGCGGCGCGGGACGGGGGTCCGGTGAGGGGCACCCCGCGGGGTGAGCTGGAGCGGCCCTCGGCGCTCGGCCGGGTGCTCCGGCTGGCCGACTCCGACGCCGCGGCCGCCGCCGTGCTGCTGGCCGCGACGGTCGTGGCGCTGGTGTGGGCCAACGTGCCGGGCTCGACCTACGAGGAGACCTGGCACACGCCGTTCGCCGTCAGCCTGGGCGACACCGTCCTCGAGATGGACCTGCGGCACTGGGTCAACGACGCGCTGATGGCGCTGTTCTTCTGCCTGATCAGCCTCGAGGTCAAGCGGGACCTGGTGCTCGGCGAGTTCCGCGACACCCGGCGGATCCGCATCCCGGTCGTCGCCGCGCTGGCCGGCCTGGTCGTGCCCGCCCTGGTCTTCCTCGCGGTGACCGGGCTGAGCGACCAGCCCGGCGAGGCGCGCGCCGCCTGGGGCGTGGTCATCTCCACCGACACCGCGTTCGTGCTCGGCCTGCTCGCGGTCGTGGGCCGCGCGGTGCCGGTCAACCTGCGCGCGTTCGTGCTCGCGCTGTCGGTCGTCGACGACGTCGGCGCGCTGGCCGTCATCGCCGTCGCCTACACCGAGGACCTCACCCTGCTGCCGCTGGCGGTGGCGGGCGTCGGGCTGGTCGCGGTGGTCTGGCTGCGGCGGATGCGGGTGTGGCGCGGCGGGGCGTACCTGCTGGTCGCGGTGCCGGTGTGGCTGGGCGTGCTGGCCTCGGGCGTGCACCCGACGGTGGCCGGCGTCGCGATCGGCCTGCTGCTGCCGGTCTACCCGCCCAGCGCGGACGAGGTGGACGCCGCCGAGGCCGCGGCCCGGGACTACGGGCGGACGCCGACCTCCAGCGGGGCGCACAGGGCGGTGCTGAGCCTGACCCGGTCGGTGTCGATCAACGAGCGCGGGCAGCGGCTGTTCCGGCCGTGGGTCAACCTGGCCGTCGTCCCGGTGTTCGCGCTGGCCAACGCCGGCGTCGTGCTCAGCGCCGAGACGCTGTCCGCCGCGGCGACCTCCGGCCTGACCTGGGCGATCGTGATCGGGCTCGTCGTCGGCAAGGTGGTCGGCGTGACCGCCGCGTCGACGGCCGCCGTCCGGCTCGGGATCGGCCGGCTGCCGTCGGGGCTGTTCCCGCGGCACGTGTTCGCCGCCGGCGTGCTCAGCGGGATCGGCTTCACGATCTCGCTGTTCATCATCGACCTGGCCCTCGACGACGAGGCGCTGGCCGCGCAGGCGCGGATCGGCGTGCTGGGTGCGTCGGTGATCGCGGCGCTGCTGGCGCTGGGCGCGGTCGCCGTCGTCCGGGCGGTCGACCGGTCCCGGCTGCCCGGCCGGCAGCGGCTGGCCCGGCCGGTGAGCGCCACGCGCGACCACGTCCGCGGGCGGGTCGGCGCGCCGATGGAGCTCGTCGTCTACGCCTCGTTCGTGTTCACCAACGCCGGGCGCACCGCCGAGGTGGTCGACGAGCTGCGGCAGGTCCTCGGCGACGACCTGGTCTTCGTGTACCGCCACCTGCTCACCGACGACCCGGCCTCGGCCCGCGCCGCCGAGGCGGCCGAGGCCGCGGACGCGCAGTCGAGGTTCTGGCCGATGCACGACGCGCTGGCCGCCCGGGCCGGGCGCCTGGACGACCGGGCCATCCGCCGCTGCGCCGTCGACGCCGGGCTCAACCTCGCCCGGGTCGACGACGCCGTGGCCTCCGGCGTGCACGCCGCGCGCGTCCGCGAGGACGACGACGACGCCCGCGCGATGGCCCTCGACGAGCCGCCGCGGTTCTTCGTCAACGGCCAGCTCTACGACGGCCCGCTCGACGTCGGGCCGATGCGGACCGCGCTGGAGCAGACCGCCGGGCGGTCGCGGGTGCGGGCGGCCGCGCCGGCGGACGCGCCGGCCGAGGACGCGCTGCCGGTGCGGCAGCCGGCGGTGCGCGAGCCGGTCGACGCGGAGCCGGTGGCGTGACCGCGCCGGGAGGGGTGCACCCGGTCGCCGGCCGCCGCGCCGTCGTCATCGGGCTGCCGCTGATCGCCGACGCCGTGGTCGCCGGGCTGGCCGCGGCGGGGGCGGTGGTCGAGCAGGTCGGCTCCGCGCGCGACGTGCTCGGGGCCGCGGACGGCGTGCGCGAGCGGCTGGGGGGCGTCGACCTGGTGGTGGCCGTGCTGGGCGGCGTCGGCGGGGGCCCGTTCGGGCTGTCGCCGGCCGAGCGGTGGGCCGAGATCATCGAGCAGGGCGCCGGCGACGCGGTGCTGGCGGCGCGCGCGTTCCTCGACGACCTGCTGACCGCGGCGGCCAACGACTCCGCCGCCGACCTGGTGCTGGTCGGGTCGGCCGCGGCGTCGGAGCTGGTGCCCGCGTTCGCCGTGCACGCCGCCACGGCCGCCGGCGCCGCCCAGCTGGCCCGCACGCTGCGGCTGGAGCTCGGCGGCACCCTGGTGCGGGTGCGGCACGTCGCCGTCGGCTGGGTGTCCCCCGGCGCGGCGGCCGACGGCGGGACCGCGCTGCTGCCCGAGGACGTCGCGCAGACCGTGCTGTTCACCCTCACCCTGCCCCCGACGACGAACGTCGCCGAGGTGTCGCTGCTGACCACCCGCAGCGGCTGAGCGATGAGTCCGCGGGCCGGCGCCGGTCTCCCCTGCACCCCAGGGCGAGGAGGCGGACGGTGGACGAGCGGTTCAGGGCGACCCCGCGGAGGAGCCCGGCACCCGGCGGGTGGACCTACCTGGTGTGGCCGGAGTCGGTGCGGGTGCTCGGCACGCACGGGCTGGTGGAGGTGGCCGGGACGATCGACGGCGAGCCGTTCCGCAGCTCCTCCACGGCACTCGGCGACGGGACGCACGAACCGCCCGTGGCCGCCGGGATCCGGACGGCCATCGGCAAGCAGGCCGGCGACGAGGTCGAGGTGCACCTGCTCGAGCGGATCGAGCCCGGGGAGCGGTCGTGAGGCCGCTGCGCGTCGCCGCCGCGGCCGGGGCGTCGTTCGCCGCGAGCTCGGCCTGGTACACGGCCTTCGGCGAGCGACTGGCCCGGCTCGACGAGGCCTACGCGCAGCCCGGCCCGTCCCCGGCGGTGATCGCGCCGGTGGAGCTGGTCCGCAGCGGGGTGGTCGCCGCCGGGGTGTCGGTGCTCGCCGACCGGCTGCCGGTCCGCGGCCCGCGCGCGGCGCTCACGCTCGGCGCCGGCCTGTGGGCCGCGTTCCCGCTGGTGCTGCTCACCGGGTCGGTCGTCCACGAGAAGGTGCCCTGGCAGCAGGCCGCCATCCACGCCGGCGACTGGCTGGTCAAGCTGCTGCTGGTCTCCACGGTCGTCGGCCGCGACGGCTGAACGTGTGCGCCGGCGCCGTGTTGCGGGGGCCGGGACGCGGCGCCGGCGCACACGCTCGCGGTCAGCCGGCGACGGCGGCCCCCGCCCGGGAGCGGTCCCGCCACTCCCGCGGGCTGACGCCGTACCCCGCCCGGAACCGGCGGGCGAAGTAGGAGGCGTCGGTGAAGCCCCAGCGCCGGGCGACCGCGGCGATCGAGCGGTCACCCGGCCGGGCCAGCTCCGCCCGGGCGCCCTCCAGCCGCTGCGCGATGACCTCCTGCTCGAGGCTGAACCCGGCGGCGGCGCAGATCCGGTACAGCTGCCGCACCGACACCGCGTGCGCCCGCGCGACGCGCTCGGCGTCCAGGTCCGGTTCGGTCAGGTGCTGCCGCACGTAGCCCCGCACCCGGGCCGGCAGGGTCTCGGCGAGCACGTCGCCGGCGCCGCGCGCGCCGTCGGCGGCCGAGGCCAGCAGCGCGCGGGCCAGGTCGACCGTCGCCGACGCCAGCGAGTGCACCAGCGGCTCGGCGGCGAGCAGCGCGACGTCGCGGGTCAGCTGGGTGACGTGCGTGCGCACCAGGCCGTACAGCGGGCTGCGGGCGGCGACCGGCAGGGCCCGCCGCACCGTGTCGATCGGCAGGCCGAGGGAGGCGGCCGGGATGCGCAGCGCCCGGCAGACGCCGCGCCCGGACCAGGCGTACTCGTAGGCCGAGGACACCTCGCTGAACGACAGCTCGCCGGCGGTCACCAGCCGGCGGGAGCCGAACTGCTCCTGCCGGGCGGTGCCGGTCTCCTGCACGGCGAGGGAGAGCACCGGCTCCGGGTCGGCGCGGGCGTGGCGGGCGGTGCGCAGCAGGGTCACCTCGCCGGTCAGGTCCAGCCGCAGCACCGACACGCCCGCCAGGTCCCAGCCGTCGAGCCGGGCCCGGGCCGGCGCCGCGGGGTCGGGGAAGCGGATCCGCGAGGACATCATCGCCTCGAGCAGGTCGGCCACCCGCGCGGGACGGCGGTCGGCGGCGGCGAGGGCGTCGGTGTCGACGAGGGTGGCCACGGGGCCTCCAGGGTCGGCGGGAACGTCGGCGGGCGGGTCGGCGTCGTCGCCTCGGCGCCGATCCTGGCCGGGGACGGGTGGCGGCGGAAGCCCGTCGCCCCGGTGAGCTCGGCAGCCTGGGTCCGGCACCGGTCAGGCAGGGCACAGCCGGAGCCGCGGGCGCGGCCCTAGCGTCCCCGGCGTCCGCGGCCCGGTCGGGTGGCCGCACCCCCTCCCGGAGGCCCACCGTGACCGCTGCCGCCCCCGTCCCCGTCGTCCTCGTGCACGGCCTGTGGCTGCACGCCGACAGCTGGGCGCCGTGGCTGGAGCTGTTCGCCGCCCGCGGCTACGACCCGGTCGCGCCGGGCTGGCCGGGTGAGCCGGCGACCGCCGAGGAGGCGCGGGCGCACCCGGAGGCGGTCGCCGGTGTGGGCATCGACGACGTCACGCAGCACGTCGCCGACGTGATCGCGCGGCTGCCCGCGGCGCCGGTGGTGGTGGGCCACTCGTTCGGCGGGCTGATCGCCCAGAAGCTGCACGGCATGGGCCTGACCCGCGCCTGCGTGGCGCTCTCGCCGGCCCAGTTCCGCGGCAACCTGGTGCTCCCGCCGGTGCAGCTGCGCACGGCCTGGCCGGTGCTGTCCCGTCCCGGCCTGCGCTCGGGGACCTGGGCGCACACGCCGGACAGCTGGGCGCGCGGCTTCGCCAGCGCGGTGCCGCGCGAGGAGGCCGACCGCCTCTGGGAGGCCTACGCGATCCCCTCCCCCGCGCGACCGCTGTTCCAGGCGGGCTTCGCCGCGTTCACGCCGCGCAGCGAGGCCACCGTCGAGACCCGGCGGGAGCGCGGGCCGGTGCTGGTCGTGGCCGCCGGGCGCGACCGCACCGTGCCGGCGGCGGCCTCGCGCGCCGCGTACCGGATCCAGCGCCGCCACGGCACGGGCGTCACCGAGTTCGTGGCCTTCCCCGACCGCGGGCACTCGCTCGGCGCGGACTCCGGCTGGGAGGAGGTGGCCGGCACCGTGCTCGCCTTCCTGGCCCGCCACGGCGTCGGCGCGCCGTCCCCCGAGCCGGTGGAGGAGGTGCACTGAGGTCCGGGCCGCCGCTGCGGGCTCCCGTGATCGGCACGGGTGGCGCCGGGACGACCGGGGTAGGGCCGCCCGGACGGCAGCGCCGGGCCATCCTGGCCCGGCCCCGAGAAGTGGGGAGGCGACCATGGCACTGCCCGAACGGGACTCCGTTGTCGACTGGGTCGGCAGGACGGTGGTCGACCGGCACGGCGCGGAGATCGGCACGGTGACGCACCTGCTCGCCGACGAGGGGACCGGCCGGCCGGAGTGGCTCTACGCGGACATGGCCGGCACGACGGTCGTCGTCCCGCTGTTCGACGCGACCGGCGAGGGCGACCGGGTGCAGGTGGTGGTCGACCGCGGGCTGGTCGACGGCGCCCCGCGCTTCGGCGACAGCCGCGAGCTGACCACCGAGCAGGAGTCCGCGCTCTACCGCCACTACGGCATCGAGGCGACCACCGAGACCTCCGAGACGCTGCTGCCGGCGCCCGACGCGGAGCCGCCGGCGACGACCGCCGTGGCGGTGTCCGGCGAGGAGGTGGCGCCCCTGCCCACGCCGGAGGCGGACGAGGAGCTCCCGCCCCCGCCGCCAGTGGCCCAGCCCGGCGACGACGACTTCGGTCGCGCCGACCGGCCGCAGGGCCGGTCCCTGGCCGCGCGCGCCGGCGGGGCCGCGGGCGGGCTCGCCGCGCTGCTGGCGCTGGGCGGCCTGCTGTTCGCGGTGCTGCGGCGACGCCGGCAGCCGGCGGCGACGGTGTCCCGCCGGGCCCGGCGCGGCGCGAAGGCCGCCCGGCGCACCGGGCGGGCCGCCGCCCGCCGGACCGGGCGGAAGGCCGCCCGCCAGGCGCGCGCGGTGCCGGCGGCCGGCCGGGCGCGGGTGGAGCACCTGGTGGCCGCGGCCGCGCCGGTGGTCGCCGACGCCGCCTCGTCGGTGCGGGAGGCCGCCCGCGGCGGCGCGTCCGCAGCCGGCCCCGTCGTGGCCGGCGCCGCACACCGCGTGAGCGAGGCGGCCCGCGGCGGCGCGTCCGCGGCCGGGCCGGTCCTGGCGACGGCCGCCCAGCGCGTTGGCGAGGTGACCCGGACCGGCGCCGCGGCGGCCGGCCCCCTGCTGGCCACCACGAGCCACGCGCTGCAGACCGGCGCCAGCGCCGGCGCGGAGGCCGCGAAGCAGGCCCTCGACGCCCTCCCGGAGCTCACGTCCACGGTGGTCGCCCGGGCCACCGAGGCCGGAACCGAGATCGGGCAGGCGGCCCTGCGCGCGGTCGCGCGGGTCGGCGGTGCGGTCGAGGCGGTGCCCGAGGAGGTCGCCGAGGTCGGCCACCGCATCCGCAAGCGCGGCCGGCGCGTCGCCCGGCTGTCCTCGCTGGGCGCCGGCCTGGGCACCGGCTACGTCGTCGGCGCCCGCTACGGCGACTACGCGCAGATCGAGCGGGCCGCCGCGCGCGTCACCGGCCGGGCCTGACCGTCGCACGGTGGCCCCCGGTGCAGGCCGCGGCCTGCACCCGGGGGCACCGCCTCGTTGTGCCGCGGATCACATGAGCCCTAGCCTCCGGGGCGGTCCCTGCTCGCCCTCCCCGAGGTCAGGTGCACGATGAAGAAGCTCATCAACGACCCCGCCGACGTCGTCTCCGACGCCCTGCGCGGCATGGAGCTGGCCCACCCGGACCTGCTGCGGGTCGACCACGAGAACCGGGTGGTGTTCCGCCGCGACGCGCCCGTGCAGGGCAAGGTCGGCATCGTCTCCGGCGGCGGTTCCGGTCACGAGCCCATGCACGGCGGCTTCGTCGGCCGCGGCATGCTCGACGCCGCGTGCGCCGGGGAGGTCTTCACCTCGCCCGTGCCCGACCAGATGCAGGCGGCCACCGCGGGCGTCTACAGCGGCGCCGGCGTGCTGCACATCGTCAAGAACTACACGGGCGACGTCATGAACTTCGAGATGGCCGCCGAGATGGTCGCCGCCGAGAGCGGCATCGAGGTGGCCACCGTCGTGGTCGACGACGACGTCGCCGTCACCGACAGCCTCTACACCGCCGGCCGCCGCGGGGTGGGCACCACGGTGCTGCTGGAGAAGATCGTCGGCGCCGCCGCGGAGGAGGGCCGGCCGCTCATCGAGGTGGCCGACCTGGCCAAGCGGGTCGACGACGCCGGACGCAGCATGGGCATGGCGCTCACCTCCTGCACCGTCCCCGCCGCCGGGACGCCCACCTTCCAGCTGGGCGACGACGAGATGGAGATCGGCATCGGCATCCACGGCGAGCCCGGCCGGCGCCGGGTGCCGCTGGCCCCCGCCCGCGAGGTCGCCGCGATGCTGGTCGAGCCGATCCTCGCCGACCGCCGGTACACCGACGGCGTCATCTGCTTCGTCAACGGCATGGGCGGCACCCCGCTGATCGAGCTGTACGTCGTCTACGCCGAGGTGGCCGCGATCCTGGAGAAGGCGGGGATCGGGGTCGCCCGGTCGCTGGTCGGGCCGTACATGACCAGCCTGGAGATGGCCGGCTGCTCGGTGACCCTCCTGCAGGCCGACGACGAGATGCTGCGGCTGTGGGACGCGCCGGTGGTCACCCCGGGCCTGCGCTGGGGGGCCTGAGCGTGGCGGTGGGCGTGGCGGACCTGACCGCCTGGCTGCGCCGGTTCGCGGAGTCCGTGCACGAGCAGCGTGACCGGCTGACCGCGCTCGACGCCGCCATCGGCGACGCCGACCACGGCGCCAACATGGACCGCGGCATGGCCGCCGTCGTCACCACGCTGGACGACGCCCCGCCGGCCGACGCCGCGGCGCTGCTCAAGAAGACCGGCGCCACCCTGGTGAGCAAGGTCGGCGGGGCCAGCGGCCCGCTGTACGGGACGCTGTTCCTGCGGATGGCCGGCGCGGCCGGCGACGGCGACCTCGACGACGCCGCGTTCGCCCGGGCGCTGCGGGCCGGCCTGGACGGCGTGGTCGCCCGGGGCAAGGCCGAGGCCGGCGACAAGACGATGGTCGACGCGCTGGGCCCGGCCTGCGACGCCCTCGACGCCGCGGTGGAGGCGGGCAAGCCGCTGGCCGACGCGCTCGCCGCGGCGGCGGAGGCGGCGGCGCAGGGCCGGGACGCGACCGTGCCGATGGTCGCCCGCAAGGGCCGGGCCAGCTACCTCGGCGAGCGCAGCGCCGGGCACCAGGACCCGGGGGCGACGTCGACGGCGCTGCTGCTCGAGGCCGCCGCGGCGACCCTGGGACGGTCGTGAGCGTCGGCCTCGTCGTCGTCTCGCACAGCCGGGCGCTGGCCGACGCCGCCGTCGAGCTGGCGCGGCAGATGCTGCCCGGGCGGGAGCTCGCGATCGCCGTCGCCGCGGGCACCGAGGACGGCGGGCTCGGCACCGACGCCGCCGCGGTGGCCGACGCCGTCGGGCAGGCCGACTCCGGCGACGGCGTCGTCGTGCTCATGGACCTCGGCAGCGCGGTGCTCTCGGCCGAGACCGCGCTGGAGTTCCTCGACGACGACGTCCGGTCGCGGGTGACGCTCTCGCCGGCGCCGCTGGTGGAGGGGCTGGTCGGCGCGGTCGTGCTGGCGTCGACCGGCGCCTCCCGGGCGCAGGTCGCCGCCGAGGCCGAGCGGGGGCTGGCGCCCAAGCAGGCGCACCTGGCGTGACGCCCGGGACACGTGTGACGACGGCCTTCCCGCCGGGTCGTCGGCGGCCGATGAGCCGGGCATGCGCGCCAGCCACGTCGCCACCGCCGCCGCCCTCGCCACTGCCGCCTTCACCGCCGGCCTGACCGCCGCGTCCGCGCTGCACCGCCGCGCCGGCCGCCCGGTCCCGGCTCCCGCCGCCGTGACCGCTCCCGAGGTGGCCGCGACGCGGGACGCCGTCGTCCTGCCCTTCCCCCGCCCGGCGCTGCCCGCCGAGCGGGTCCCCGCGGCCCCCGCCGCCCGGCCGGCCCGCTGCGGCGACACCGGCGGGGTGACGAGGGCGGGCGCGCCGTGCGCCGCCCGGGCCACCGGCGGCGGCCGCTGCCACCACCACCCGCTGGCCGCCTGACATCGTCGGTCCCCCGCGGTAGACAGCCGGGGTGGGTGCGCGCCGGGGAGCCGAGGTGCTCGACCGGCGCGCGCTCGGCCGCGCCACGCTCGCCCGGCAGCTGCTGCTGCGGCGGGACGGGCGCAGCGTCCTCGACGCGGTCGACCACCTCGTCGGGCTGCAGGCGCAGGAGCCGCAGGAGCCCTTCGCCGGGCTGTGGTCGCGGCTGACGGCGTTCCGGCCGGCCGAGCTCGACGACCTGCTGGAGTCGCGCCGCGTCGTCCGCACGCTGCTCATGCGCCGGACGCTGCACCTGGTCACCGCCGGCGACTGTCTGAGCCTGCGCCCGGTGCACCAGGCGATGCTCGTCGCCCGGGCGCGCGGCACGCTCGGGCGCCGGCTGCCCGGCGTGGAGTTCGGCGAGCTGGCCGCGGCCGGGGAGCCGCTGTTCGCCGAGGCGCCGCGGCTGCTGTCCGAGGTGGGCCGGCTGGTCGGCGACCGCTGGCCGGACGCCACGGCCCGCGACCTCGGCGACGCGCTGTCCAGCCTGGTGCCGCTGGTGCAGGTCCCGCCCCGGGGGCTGTGGCGGCAGCGCGCCCCGGCCCGGAACACCACGGTGCGCGCCTGGCTGGGGCGCGACCCCGGGGACGGGCCGCCCGACGTCGTCCTCGGCGACCTGGTGCTGCGCTACCTGCGCGCGTACGGGCCGGCGGCGACCGCGGACCTGCGGTCCTGGTCCGGCCTGAGCGGTCTCCCGGCGGTCGTCGCCCGGCTGCGGCCGCGGCTGCGGACCGCCCGCGACGAGCGCGGCCGCGAGCTGCTCGACGTCCCCGACGGCCTCCTCCCCGACCGCGACGAGCCCGCGCCGGTGCGCTTCCTGCCCGCGTTCGACAACGCGGTCCTCGGCTACGACGACCGGTCCCGCCTGGTCGCCGACGAGCACCGCGGCCTGAGCGTGGCCGGCGCCCGCCTCGTCCTCGTCGACGGCACCGTGGCCGCCACCTGGACGACCCGCGACCGGGACGACGGCGGCGTCGCGCTGACCGTGCAGCCGCTGCGGCAGCTCACCCCGGCCGAGCGCGACGACGTCGAGGCCGAGGGCGCCGACCTCGCCGCCTTCCTCGGCGACGGCGTGCCCGGCGCGGTCGCGGTGACCGGCTGATCAGGCGGCCACGTCCCGCAGCGCACGCTCGAGCCCGTCGAGCACGAGGTCCAGGCCGTAGCCGAACTCCGCTCCGTAGTCGTAGCCGGGCCGCAGCACGTGCTCGGTCGTGAACTCCGCGAGGTGCGGGTAGGTCTCGGTGAACCGGACCATCAGCTCCGCCGCGAACTCGGCGGTCTCCGCCGGCGTCTGGAACGGCAGCGCGCGCTCCTGCAGCGCGAAGCCGTACACGTAGCTGTCGATGGCCGAGTACGCGTGCGCCGCCAGCTCCACGGGGAAGCCGGCCGCGCGCAGGCAGCCGAGGACGGCGTCGTGGTGGGCGAGCGTCGCGTGCCCGGGCGAGCGCCGGGACTCCAGGAGCCCGACGGCCCACCGGTGCCGCGCCAGCGCCGCCCGCACGGCGTCGGCGCGCTCGCGCATCGCCGCCCGCCAGCCGGCCCCGGTGTCGGGCACCGGCACCTCGGCGAAGACGAGGTCGACCATGCCGTCGAGCAGGTCGTCCTTGCCGCTGACGTGGTGGTACAGCGACATCGCCTCCACCCCGAGGGCCTCCCCGAGCCGCCGCATGGTCAGCGCGCCGACGCCGTGCTCGTCCGCGAGCGCCACGGCGGCCTGCAGCACCCGGTCCCGGCTCAGCGCCTTCCCGTTCAGTCGGCGTCCCGGCACCTTGACGACCTTACGCCGTAAGGTGCAGCCTTACGGCGTAAGTCACCCGCGCGGAGGAGGAGCCATGTCCGGACAGTCCGCCGTCGTCCCGTCCCTGATGACCGCGGTGGTGCAGCAGCGCTACGGGCGTGATCCCGAGGGCCTGCTCGCCGTCGGGGAGGCGGCCGTGCCCCGGCCGGGCGAGGGCGAGGTCCTCGTGCGCGTGCTGACCTCCAGCGTCGACCGCGGCACCTGGCACCTGATGGCCGGTCTCCCCTACCCGGTGCGGGCGGTGTCGGGCCTGCGCCGGCCGAAGACGCCGAACCCGGGCGTGAGCCTGGCCGGGGAGGTCGTCGCCACGGGCAGCGGGGTCGCCGGCCTCGCCCCCGGCGACCGGGTGTACGGGATCGGCCGGGCCACGTTCGCGGAGTACGCCGTCGCGCCCGCCCGGAAGCTCGCGCCGCTGCCGCCCGGCCTCACCCCCGAGCAGGCCGCCACCGTGCCGGTGTCCGGGCTCGCCGCCCTGCAGGCGGTGCGCGACCACGGCCGCGTCGAGGCCGGGCAGCGGGTCCTGGTGCTGGGTGCGTCCGGCGGCGTGGGCGGCTTCGCCGTGCAGGTCGCGCGGGCCGCCGGCGCCGAGGTGACCGGGACGGCGAGCACCGCCAAGGTCGACCTCGTCCGCGGCCTGGGCGCGCACACCGTCGTCGACCACACCCGGCAGGACCCGCTGGACGGCGGCGTCCGCTACGACGTCGTCCTCGACACCGGCGGCAACCGCCCGCTGCGCGCGCTGCGCCGCGCGCTCACGCCGCACGGGCGGCTGGTGATCGTGGGCGGGGAGAACGGCGGCCGGTGGCTGGGCGGGACGGACCGCCAGCTGCGCGCCCAGGCGCTCTCGCCGTTCGTCGGGCAGCACCTGGGCACCTTCGTCTCCCGGGAGGACGGGGCGGACCTGCGGGAGCTCTCGGCGCTGGTCGGGGCCGGCGCGCTCACCCCCGCCGTCGACCGGGTGTTCCCGCTGGAGGAGGCGGCCGCGGCCGTCCGGCACCTCCTCGACGGCGCGGCGCGCGGCAAGGTGGCCCTCCGCGTCGCCGGCTGACCTCACGCGTCGCGCCGGCGCAGCGCCCACCACGCCAGCAGCGCGGCGGTGGTCGCCCACAGCGTCAGGACGCCCAGCCCGGCGAGCGATCCGAAGACGTCGACCGGGCGGGCGTGCAGGCGGACGGCGACCGCGCCGGCGCGGTCGGGCAGGAAGACCGCGGCCCGCTGCAGTCCGGGGACCAGCTCCAGCAGCGGCGAGACCAGGAAGAGGAACGGGACCAGCAGGCCCAGCGCGAGCGCCTGGTCGCGCAGCAGCAGGCCCGCGGCCGTGCAGACGACGGCGAGCAGCGTCGGGTACAGCGCGGCCGCGACGGTCGCGCGGAGCATCCCCGGCGTCGACAGGGAGACGCCCGGCGCGCCGAGCGACGCCTGGGTGACCAGCAGGGTGGCGACGGCGGTGACCGCGGCGGTCGCCAGCACCAGGCCCGCGCCGACGGTCAGCTTCGCGGCCAGGAAGGCGCCCCGCCGCGGCACGGCGAGCAGCGAGGTGTGCACGGTCTGCCGGGCGTACTCCCCCGCGGTCAGCAGCACCGCGAGCACGACCACCGCGACGTGGCCGAAGTTCAGGCCGTAGAAGGCGATCACCGCGGGGTCGTAGTCGGGTTCGGCGGCCTCGACGTCGCCGACCGCGGCGACGACGCCCACGCCGATGCCGGCGACCGCGACGGCGTAGACGAGCAGGGTCACCCACGTCGAGCGCAGCGTCGTCGCCTTGACCCACTCGGCGCGCAGCGCGCTCACGCCGTCTCCCCGGCCGGCGCGGTGAGCGCGAGGAAGGCGTCCTCCAGGGACCGGCCGTCGGCGCCGAGCTCCACCAGCGGGACGCCGTGCCGGGCCGCGACCGCGCCGACGGTCCGTGCGTCGACCCCGGCCACCCGCAGCGCGCCGTCGTCGGTGGGGGCCACGGTCGCCCCCGCGGCGGCGAGCAGGCCGCGCAGCCGCTCGGGCTCGGCGGTGCGGACCCGCACCCGCCGCCCGGTGTGCTCGGCGAGGAAGGCGTCCAGCGGCGTGTCGGCCAGCAGCCGGCCCCGGCCGACCACGAGCAGCCGGTCGGCGGTGCGCGCCACCTCGCCCATGAGGTGGCTGGAGAGCAGGACGGTGCGGCCCTCGGCGGCGAGGTCGCGCAGGGTGGTCCGCAGCCAGCGGATGCCCTCGGCGTCCAGGCCGTTGGCCGGCTCGTCGAGCAGCAGGAGCGGCGGGTCGCCGAGCAGGGCCGCGGCGACGCCGAGCCGCTGCCGCATGCCGAGCGAGAAGCCGCGGACCCGGCGGTCGGCGGCGGCGCGCAGGTCGACCAGGTCCAGGACGGCGCGCACCCGGTGCGCGGGCAGGTCGTTGCTCGCGGCCAGCCAGCGCAGGTGCTGACGGGCGGTGCGCCCCGGGTGGGCCGCGGCGCTGTCGAGCAGGGCGCCCACCGTCCGCAGGGGCGCGGCCAGGTCGGCGTAGGCATGGCCGGCCACCGTCGCGGTGCCGGCGGTGGGCCGGTCGAGTCCGAGCAGCACCCGCAGCGTCGTCGACTTGCCCGCCCCGTTGCGGCCGAGCAGGGCGGTGACGCTGCCCGGCGGGACGTCGAAGGTGAGGTCGTCCACCGCGACGACCGGTCCGTACCGCTTGGTCAGGCTCCGCACCTCGATCACGGGCCCACCGTCGCGCCCTGCGCCGGCGGTGCGCCTCCCCCGCGGGGTCCGGCCGCCTCCCTCCCGCGCGGGAGGTCCGGACGGCCGGCGGCGCGCCATGATCGGGGCATGCGCGCGGTGCTCCGTCCGGTGACCAGCAGGTCGACCTGGACCCGCGCGGTGCACCTGGCCCTGGGCGCCTGGCTCGCCGTCGCCTGCGCGCTGGTGTGGCCCGGGCTGGACGACGCCTCGCCGCGCACCCTCGCCGGCCTCTACCTCGCGCCGCTGCCGCTGCTGGCGGTGCTGGCCTGCGTCCCGGCGGTGCGCCGCAGCGAGGGCGTGCAGGCGCGGGCGCTGCTGCTGCCCGGCGACGACGACGTGACGGTGGAGCCCGCCCGCACCTGGGCCGAGCGCGGCCGGCTGCTGGCCTGGCTGGTCGCCCGGGTGACGCTCGGGGTGCTCGCCGCGGAGGTCACCGCGCTCGCCGTGTGGGCGGTGGCGGCCCGGTGGCCGCTGGCGGTCGTGGTGGCGCCCGCCTGGGCCTACGCCCTCGCCGGGCTCGGCGCGCTCACCGCCGCGGCCGCCCGGGTGCTGCTGCACCCCTCGGCCGCCGAGCGGCTGGCCGCGCAGCGGGCCCGCACCGAGCGGCTGCTCGAGCGCACCCGGCTGGCCGCGGACCTGCACGACTCGATCGGCCACGCGCTCACCGTCACGCTGCTGCAGGCCGGCGCCGCCCGGGACGTCGCCGGCGCCGACCCCGCCTTCGCCGACCGCGCGCTCGCCGCCATCGAGGACAGCGCCCGCTCCGCGCTGGGTGACCTGGAGCGGGTCCTCGCGCTGCTGCGGGACAGCGCCCCGCCGCCGCGGGCCCCGACGCTGGCCGACGTCGACGCGCTGGTGCGCTCGGCCGAGGCGGCCGGGGCGCGGGTCGACGTCCGGGTGACCGGCGCGGTCGCGGAGCTGCCGGAGGTCCTGTCCCGGGAGGCCTACCGGATCGTGCAGGAGGCGCTCACCAACGCCCTCCGGCACGCCGGGCCCGTGCCCGTGCGGCTGCGCGTCGACGCCGGCCCGCACGCGCTGGCGATCGACGTCGGCAACCCGGTTCCGGTGCCCGTGCCGGCCGCGACCGGCGGCAGCGGCGTCCGCGGGCTGCGCGAGCGCGCCGCCGGGCTCGGTGGCACCGCCGTCGCCGGGCCGGCCGACGACGGCTGGCGGGTCGAGGTGCGGCTGCCCCTGGCCGGGCCCGCGTGACGATCCGGGTGCTGCTCGTCGACGACGAGGAGCTGGTGCGCGGCGGGCTGCGGGCGGTGCTCGCCGCCCGCGACGACGTCGAGGTGGTCGGCGAGGCCGCCGACGGCGCCGTCGTCGTGCCGCTGGCCGCCCGGCTGCGTCCCGACGTCGTCGTGATGGACGTGCGGATGCCGCTGGTCGACGGCATCCAGGCCACCCGGGACCTGCGGCGCCGGCTGCCGGACCCGCCGCGGGTGCTGGTGCTGACGACGTTCGGCGACGACGAGAACGTCTACGCGGCCCTGTCCGCCGGCGCCGACGGGTTCCTGCCCAAGCGGGCGCGGCCGGCCGAGATCGCCGACGCCGTCCGGGTCGTCGCGCGGGGCGAGAGCCTGCTGTTCCCTGCGGCGATCCGGGCGCTGGCCGCGCGGCACGCGCCGGCGCAACGGGACCGGCCGGCGCCGGAGCTGACCGGGCGCGAGCGGGAGGTCCTGCTCCTGGTGGCGCGCGGGCTGTCCAACGGCGAGATCGCCGGCGAGTTGTACCTGGGCCTGCAGACGGTGAAGACCCACGTCAGCAGCCTGCTGCGCAAGCTCGGCGCCCGGGACCGGACCCAGGCCGTGATCGCCGCCTACGAGTCCGGGCTCGTCCCCCTGCGCTGACCTCCGGGTTGCCGGGGAGCAGGTCCTGGGCCAGGGTCGCCTCGCGGTCCCGGCCGGAGGAGGGTGCCCCGTGGAAGCCGACGTGATCGTCGAGATCCCCAAGGGTTCGCGGAACAGGTACGAGTACGACCACCGGCTCGGCCGCATCCGGCTGCTCCGGATGCTGTTCACCGCCACCGGCTACCCCGGCGACTACGGGTTCGTCCCGGACACCCTCGCCGAGGACGGCGAGCCCATCGACGCCCTGCTGCTCCTCGGCGAGCCGACCTTCCCCGGCTGCCTCGTACGCGCCCGGGTCATCGCGGTGTTCTGGGTGCACGACGAGCGCGGCCCGGACGCGAAGCTGCTGTGCGTGCCGGCGAGCGACCCGCGGATGGAGCACCTGCAGGAGCTCGAGGACGTGCCCATCCACCAGGTCGCGGAGATCTGGCACTTCTTCGAGATCTACGAGGCGCTGACGCCGGAGAAGTCGGCGGAGACCCGCGGGTGGGAGCGCCGGGCGCAGGCCGTCGCGGCGCTGGAGGACGCGCGGCGGCGGTTCGCCGAGCAGGCCGCCGGTGGGACGGACGGGTGACGGGGGCTTCCGCCGGGACGGCCCGGACGCCAGGGTGACCGGGTGACCCAGGAGCTGCGGCTGACCACCACCCTCGCACCCCGCGGCCCGGCGGCCGCCATCGTGCTGACCGACGAGCAGGCCGCCGGCCTCGGCGGCGGCGCCAAGGCGTTCCCCGTCCGGGTCACCGTCAGTGGGGTGACCGTGGAGGGGCGGGTCGCGCGGATGGGCGGCGAGAACCTCATCGGGTTGAGCAAGGAGCGCCGGGCCGCCCTCGGGGTGGCCACCGGCGACACCGTCGACGTCGTCGTCGCCCCCGACCGGGCAGAGCGCACCGTCGAGGTGCCGCCGGACCTGGCCGAGGCGCTGGCCGCGGCGGGCGTGCGGGAGGCCTTCGACCGGCTGTCGCACACCCACCGCAAGGAGCACACGCGGTCGGTGACCGACGCGAAGAAGCCGGAGACCCGCGCCCGCCGGGTGAGCGCCGTCGTGGCCGCCGTCTCGGGCTGAGGGGCTCCCCACTCGTTACGGACGATCTCGTCTCACCAAGGGCGGGCGGTCGCGCGCGCACGGTGACGGGCACACCCGCCCGGCTCCGGGCGGCAGGCCGGGTGCCTTCCGGGCCGGCCCGGGAGGCACCCACACTGTGCGCGCGCCCTGCGTCGGGCACCTGTCGCACCGGCGGCAGTTCCTCAGAGTCGAGGTGCTCCCATGACGCAACCCACCCCCTGCCCGATCCTCGATCTCACCCTCGGGCCGCTGGACCTGGACCTGCTGGGCCTCCACGTGCACCTCAACGAGGTGGTCCTCGACATCGAGGCGATCCCCGGCCCGGGCAACCTGCTGGGCAACCTGCTGTGCGCGATCGCCGGGCTCCTCGACGGCGTCGACCTCGGCGGCGTCCTGGGCAACCTGCTGCAGGAGCTGATCGACGCGATCATCCGCCTGCTCGAGGGCATCGGCGGGGGCGGCGGCGGAGGCGGCGGCACCGCGCCGGTCACGCAGCCGGCGGCGGCGTGACCGGCCCCGAGGACCCCGCGCCCGCGGCGGCCGCCGCAGCGGAGCTGGAACGGCTCCAGGAGCTGCTCCGGCGGGCCGGCCGGGAACGGGCCGACCCGGGCGAGGTCGCGCGGGCGGTCGGGGACTACTGGCGTCACCACGGCCCGGCGCTGCAGACGGCGGCGGCCGCCCTCGGCGACGCCGCGCGGGGGCAGCTGCTGGCCCAGCTCTACCGGATGCGGGACGAGCTCGGCCGGCAGCTGCAGGGTCAGCGCGCGTCGGCGCCCCGGCCGCCGGAGCCGGGGACCGCGGACGGGCCGGGCTGAGGCGCTCAGAGGGAGAGGACCAGCCCGCGACGCGGGTCGAGGTCGCCGTCGAGCAGCGCCGTCCACGCCTCGGTGAACGCCTGCGCGCCGGTGCGGTGCTCGACGGCGAGCAGCCCGGGCGCCCGGCTCGCGGCGAACTCCGGCCACGCGACCCCGATCCGGCGGGCGGACGACGGGTCTGCACCGGCCGCCGCGTCCGCCGCGGAGAACACCTCCGGCTCGGGCCCGGGCAGGCCGCTGCTCTCGAACGACGCCCGCGTCCAGTGCGTCGCGCCGACCACGACGGAGGCGCGCAGGACGCCCGCGGTGCGGCGGTGCACCGCCGCGCGCACGTCCGGGTCGCCGGCGAGGTCGACCAGCACGACGCCGCGGTCCACCGGCAGGGCCTCGACCTCCTCGTAGGTCAGCACCCGGTCGTAGAGGCCGAGCGCCGCGGTGGCCGCGGCGTGCCGGGACGACGTCAGCCCGACCAGCGCCGGCGGGTCCCCGTGCGCCCGGAGCGCCGCCGCGGTGCACACGGCGGTCCGGCTCGACGCCGAGGTCAGGACCACCACCCCGGGCCCCTCCCGGGCCACGCGGTCGGCGAGCAGCCACCCGGTCTGGAACAGCGGCCGCAGCACCGCCGCGACGTCGTCGTGCTCCGGCGGGAAGCCCGCCTCCGGCAGGGCGCGGGCGTAGCGGGCGTAGACCCGGGGCAGGGAGGCGCGGGCGGCCGAGCGGTCGGCCAGCCCACCCGGGCCCGCGGCCACCTCGAGGGTGACCCGGCTCGACGTCGGCCAGAAGCCGAAGAAGCGGTCCCCCGCGGCGACGCCGTCGACGCCGGAGGCCGTGGCCCGGCCGAAGCCCCAGACCGGGACCCGGCCCCAGCCCTCCGGCGCGGGGAAGTGGTCCCAGTACCGCCAGGAGTCGCCCAGGACGGCGTAGGTGAGGTTGTTGGCGGTCAGCCCGAAGCGCTCGACGGCGAACTGCACCGTGCCCGCGGCCGCCTCGGTCCGCAGCGGCTCCCCCGGGTCGCAGCGCACGGTCCGCAGGTCGTCGCGCCGGACGAGGACGTCGACCACGTCGCCCCTCCCCTCTCGTGGCGAGCCGGCGCCGGGCTCCCCCGGCGCCGGCCGGTGGATCTCACGCGCGGCGCGCGGTGAGCAGCAGGTACTCCCAGTCGAGGACGACGCCGTCGGTGCCGCGGTCGTACCGGGCGGCCAGCGCGGCGAGGTCGTGGTCGAGCGCGGCGACCCGCTCGGGGTCGTCGCCGACGTTGCGGTAGGTCGCGATCGTCGGCCCGTAGACCGTCTTCCACGAGTCCCGCCACGCCTCCGGCGACGGGTAGCCGCCGACCGTCACGGTCTGCCGGCGGGCGACGACGTCGGTGACGCGGTCGCCGAGCAGGTCGCGCACGTGCTGCTCGTCGCCCCACAGCGGCGGCGGCTGCGCGCCGGGCGGCGGCGGGGGCGCGTAGGGCCTCATGGTCCGGAACATCTCGCCGACGAAGCCCTCCGGCGTCCAGCTGACCAGCCCGATCCGCCCGCCGGGGCGGCACACCCGCACCAGCTCGTCGGCGGCCTGCCGGTGGTGCGGCGCGAACATCACGCCGACGCAGGAGAGGACGACGTCGAAGCTCGCGTCCGGGTAGGGCAGCGCCTCGGCGTCGCCCTCCTCCCACGTCACCTCGGCGCCCTCGCTGGCGGCGAAGGCGCGGCCGGCCGGGAACAGCTCCGGCGTGAGGTCGGAGGCCACGACCTCGGCGCCGGTCAGCGCGGCGGGCACGGCGGCGTTGCCCGTGCCGGCCGCGACGTCCAGCACCCGGTCCCCGCGGCCCACGCCGGCCGCGGCGACCAGGACCCGGCCCAGCTCCGGGATGAGGTCCCGGGCCACGGACGGGTAGTCGCCCAGCGCCCACATCGCCCGGTGCTTCGCCTTCAGCGCGCGGTCGGCGGTGGCGTCGATGGTGTCGGTCATCGGGAGTGCTCCTCGTCGTCGGTGCGGGGTGGCCCCGCGGTGTGCCGACGACGCTGGTGCCGGCGGGTTGCAGACCGCGTGCACCGCGGATGCACCGGTCATGCACCGGCCTCCCCGGCGGCGACCCGGCCGAGGGCGGCGCGGGCCTGCGCGACCGCCGCCGCCTCGGCGGAGCGGGGGTCGCCGGCGGGCGCGCCCTCGGCGGGCGGGCCGAGCGGGGAGGGCTTGCCCGCCGCCACCAGGCACGCGTGCAGGGCCGCGGCGTCGGACTCCGCGCCCACCCGCTGCAGCAGCCGGGCGACGTAGCGCAGGTCCAGCCACTGCTGCGTCGAGTCACCGACCCGGTCCCAGTGGTCGATGACGGTGAGCAGCGCGCGGGCGGCCGCCGCCGGGTCGCCGTGCACCGCCCGGGTCGCGGCCGCCTCCATCAGCGCGATGCCGTGCCACCAGAAGTTGTGCACGGCCGCGGCCAGCGCACCCGCCTCGTCGAACAGCGCCAGCGCCCGGTCGGGATCGGACTTCTTGAGCACCAGGCCGAGGGCGTAGCGGGCCATGGACTGCGCCGTCGGGTTGGCGGTGGCCTCGGCGACGTCCAGGCTCTCCCGGGCGGCGGCCAGCCCCTCCTCCGGGCGGCGGCGCACCGCCTGGCACACGGCGACGTAGTAGAGCGTCCACACCAGCCGGATCCGGTCGCCGTCGGCCCGGGCCCGCTCCGCCTCGGCCGTGTAGTGCGCCAGCGCGGTCCCGGAGTCGCCCTCGTAGAGCGCGACGTCGGCGAGCACGTCGCCCGGGTGGGCGATGCGGGCGGTGCCGGGCAGTGGCAGCCGGCCGCCGGCGAGGCGGGCCGTGGCCCGGGCGTGCGCGAAGTCGCCGCGGTTCCACGCGCCCCGGGCGGCCGCGCCCACGGCGGCCGGGTACAGCGGGTGGCCGGGGTCCACGACGGGCAGCAGCTGCTCGGCCCAGGCGTACGCCTCGTAGCCGACCCGCAGGTGCACCAGCTCGGGCACGGCCGCGACCAGCCGCACGGCCAGGTCCCACTCCCGGTCGGCGGCGGCGCGGGTGAACGCGGCGCGCAGGTCGTCGTAGACGCCGAGGGCCTCCTCCGCCCACGCCCGCTCGTCCGGTCCCTGCAGCCCCGCCCCGGCCCGCTCGGCGTAGTCGACGTGGTGGGCGACGTGCCGCCGGGCCAGCTCCGCGGACTCACCCGCGGCCGCCGCCTGCGACCGGCCGTAGGCCCGCAGGGTCTCCAGCAGTCCGTAGCGGCTGTGCACCCCGCTGCGGGCGACGACCATGGACCGGTCCACCAGCCGGGTCAGCCGGTCGAGGACGTCGTCCTCGGTCGCGTCGGGGTCGGCGACGGCGTGCACGGCGCGCAGGTCGGCCCCGCCGGCGAACACCGACATGCCGCGGAACAGCCGTTGCTCGTCCTCGGGCAGCAGCCGGTAGGACCACTCGATCGCGGCCACCAGGCTCTGGTGCCGGGGCACCGGCCCGCGCCCGCCGCCGAGCAGCGGGGCGTCCTCCAGCCGGGCGGCCACCTCACCCGGGCTCATCACCCGCATCCGGGCTGCGGCCAGCTCGATGCCCAGCGGCAGGCCGTCGACGCGGCTGCAGATGGCGGCGACGGCGTCGGCGGCCGCGGGGTCGAGGCGGAAGTCCGGCGTCGCGGCGCGGGCGCGCTGGACGAACAGCGCGGTGGCGTCCGCCAGTGGCAGCGGCGGCACCGGCCACACCTGCTCGCCGTCGACGCCGAGGGGCTCCCGGCTGGTCGCCAGCACCACCACGCGCGGGCAGCGCTGCACCACCTCGGCGACGAGCGCCGCGGCGTGCGGCAGCACGTGCTCGCAGTTGTCGACGACGAGCAGCAGCGACCGCGCGCGCAGGTAGTCGAGCACGGTCTCCTCGACCGACAGCCCCGACCGCTGCCGGATGCGCAGCGCCGCGGCGACGGCGTCCCCGACCGGGCTGCCGTCGGGCAGGGCGGCGAGCTCGCACAGCCACACGCCGTCGTCGAACCGCGCCCGGTCCCGGGCGGCGACCTCCACCGCGAGCCGGGACTTCCCCGTCCCGCCGACGCCGGTCAGCGTCACCAGCGGGCCCGCCTGCAGCGCGTCCAGGACCCGCGCGACCTCGGACTCCCGGCCGACGAACCCGCTGGCCCGGCGGGGCAGGTTGCCCGGCGGCGGCCGCGCGGCCAGGGCGGGGTCGTGCACGAGGATCCGCCGGTACAGCTCCCGGGCCGGCGCGGCGGGTTCCACCCCCAGCTCGTCGTCGAGGCGGGCGCGCAGCTCGTGGAAGGCGGCGAGCGCGTCGGCCTGGTGCCCGGTGGCGTACCGCGCCCGCATCAACGCCACCGCCGGCCGCTCCCACGTCGGGTGGCGGCGCACCAGCGCCTCGAGCTCGGGCACCGCCTCGGCGGCGCGGCCGAGCTCGACCAGCGCGTCGGCGCGGTCGGCGGCGGCGCCGGTGCGCAGCTCGGTCAGCCGGGCGGCCTCCGCGGCGGCGAAGTCGTCGTCGGCGAACTCGGCGAGCGCGTCGCCCCGCCACAGCGCCAGCGCGGCGTCGAGGTCGGCCAGCGCCCGCGCGGAGTCGCCCGCCGCGGCGGCCGCGCGGGCGGTGCGGACCCGCTGCTCGAACTCGGCGGCGTCCAGCGTCGCGCCGTCGAGGTCCAGGCAGTAGCCGGGCGGGCGGTGCCGCAGCGGGGCGGCGTCGCCGAGGACGCCGCGCAGCCGGGAGACGTAGGCGCGCATCGCGGTGACCGCGCCGTCGGGCGGGGCGTCGCCCCAGACCGCGGCGAGCAGCCGGTCGGCCGGCACCACCTCGCCGCGGGCGACCAGCAGCGCCGCGAGCAGGGTGCGCGGCTTGTGCCCGCCGACCGCGACCGGCCCGGAGCCGTCCTCGACCTGCAGCGGGCCGAGGACCCGGAAGTGCAGGTGCGTCGCACCGGTCATCGCTGCCTCGCCTGCAAGCGGACTGCAACGGGTCCGGCCGACCCTAGCGGCGGCCCCGGGAGCGCGACCAGACGCGGACCGGCTCCCGGCAAGCACGAGGAGGGCTGCACCATGACCGCACCGACCCGGCGGCTCGCCGTCGGCGTGACCCCGATGGAGACCCGACCCGACGTCGTCCTGCACCTCGCCGACCGCGCGGAGGAGCTGGGCTACGAGGCGTTCCTGCTGGCCGAGGGCTGGGCGCACGACGCGCCGGTGCTGCTCGCCGCCATCGCCACGCGGACCCGGCGGATCCGGCTCGGCACCGGCGTGCTGAACGTGTGGGGGCGCAGCCCGGCGCACCTGGCGATGCTCGCGTCGTCACTGGACACCCTGTCCGGCGGCCGGTTCGTCCTCGGCCTGGGCGCGGGCTCGCCGCAACTGGCCGAGGGCCTGCACGACGAGCCGTTCACCGCACCGGTCGCCCGCCTCGGCGCGGTCACCCGGCAGGTGCGTGCGCTGCTGGCCGGCGAGCGCGTGACGCCGTCGAGGCCGGGCGGGCAGCGGCCGCTGCGGCTGGCCATGCCGCCGCGTCCGTACCTCCCCGTGCACCTGGCCGCGCTCGGTCCCGCCGCCGTGCGGCTGGCC
Organism: Geodermatophilus sp. SYSU D00525; assembly: GCF_054050475.1. NCBI lineage: Bacteria > Bacillati > Actinomycetota > Actinomycetes > Geodermatophilales > Geodermatophilaceae > Geodermatophilus > Geodermatophilus sp. SYSU D00525. Next base: position 22,696 of record NZ_JBJGZK010000029.1, on the reverse strand, counting down.
GGGGAGGTGGCCGACGCCTGGTACCCGTTCCTGCTCCCCCGGTCCGGCCTCGCGGCGGGCCTCGCCCTGCTGCGCGAGGGTGCCGCGGGCGCGGGCCGTCCGGTGCCGCTGGTCAGCCCCGGCATCCCGGTGGCGGTGGCCGACGACCCGGCGGTCGCCCGGGCGACGGCGTCGTGGTGGCTGACCACCTACCTGACGGCGATGGGCCCGCTCTACCCGAGGACGATGCGCCGCGCCGGTCTCGGTGCCGCCGTCGACGCGGTGCTGGCCGCCGGGCCCGGCGAGGTGCCGCCGGGCGCGGACGTGCTGGTCGACGAGCTCCTGCTGCACGGCGACGCCGGCACCGCGGCGACCGCGCTCGACGCCTGGCGCGCGGCCGGCGCCGAACTGCCCGTCGTCGTCCTGCCCCCGGGGCGGCCGGTGGCCGAGCTGGACGCCGCGCTCGAGGCGCTCAGCCCGCAGCGGGCGCCCGTGCCGGCGTGACCTCAGGGGCCGCCGGTCAGCAGGAGCTGCTCGAGGAGGTCGGGCGCGGACACCAGCACGAGCCCGCCCAGCACCGCCGGCACCGTCCAGGCGGCGATGCCCGGCAGCTGACACGGGGCCCGGACGGCCACGACCAGGACGGCGAGGACCCCCAGGACCGCGAACCCGACGACGACCGGGGCCTCGCCCGGGTACGAGGAGGCGCGCCGGTACGCGTCGGCCACGAGCAGCCCGACGGCGGCCGCCGCGCCGACCGAGCCCGCGCGGCCCCCGGTGCCGATGCCGGCGAAGACGGCGCCCAGCACGACTCCCGCCACCCCGGCGAGGACCAGCCACTGCGCGACCTGGCCGGGATCCACCGCGTACGGCATCCCCGGGTACTCGATGCCGTGGACGACGTCCTTGCCGACGTAGAAGGCCGGCACCGCGGCCGCCAGCGCCAGGGACGAGATCACGACGGCCCGCAGGCGCGGCTGCCGGGCGCTGAGCAGGGCGACCGTGGTGGTCCACAGCCCGAAGGTGTGCGACAGCGGGCGGAGGAGGTCGTCGTGGTAGGCCCAGGCGGCGAAGGCCCCGGTGAGCACGCCGGCGGTCACCGCGACGAGGAACCGCAGCCGGGACGCCCGCGGCGGTGCAGCAGTCCCGGCGACCTGCCCGTCCACCCGCACCTCCGGTCCCTCGGCCGACGGCAGCGTGGCCGACGGCACCGTGGCAGTCGTCCGGACCGGCCGCAAGGAGCCGGGCCGGTGCGAGGGCGTCCACGGGTTGGCTCGCCTCCACCTGGGTAGCGGCGGCGGGAGCGACCGACCAGAGGGAGGACGGACATGGGCAAGCTGTCGTTGGGACTGGGCCTCGGGGTCGGCTTCGTGCTGGGTGCACGGGCCGGACGCGAGCGGTACGAGCAGATCGCGAAGACGGCGCGGGACCTGCTGGGCCGGCCGGAGGTGCAGCAGACGCTGGAGAAGGCCCGCGAGGCCGCGCCCGCCCCGCTGCAGGGGAGCATCGACAAGCTCACCGGCCAGGCGTCCGGGGGCAGCAGCACGGGCGGTGGCATGAGCGGTGGCACGAGCGGTGGCACCGTCGACGCCGGGACGCTGGCTGCGGGCAGCAACGCCGACGCGGTGGTCCCCCCGACCCCGCCGACGGTCGCCGAGGCGTTCGTCCTCGAGGACGCCGACGTCGAGACGCCGACCACCCCGGCCGCGGACACGCGGACGACCGGGGGGACGGCCGGCCCGGTGCCGGACCCGCTGATCCCGCCCGCCAAGTCCGGCCAGTAGCCGGGAGGCTGCTCGCCCCGTCTCCTCCGGGGTGTCACACGCGGGGCGCGGCCGGTGTCTCCATGTCGACGCCACCGCACACCCTGGAGGAGACATGGCGGGCAGCACCCGGGTCCCCGCGACCGAGATCACCGGCCTGTACGGGGCCCTGCTGAAGACGATGAGCCGGCGGGTGCTCGGGCAGGTGCCCGAGGGCGCCGGGGTCCTGTGGCACCACCCGGCGGTGCTCAAGGACTCGATGGCCTTCGGCCGCAAGGTCGACTCCTGGAACCGGCTGGACCCGCACCTCGCGACGTTCGCGGCCATGTCCGCGGCCGCCACGGTCGGCTGCGGCTTCTGCCTGGACCTGCACCACTTCCTGGCCAACGGCCGCGGGCTCGACGAGGCCAAGGTCCGGGAGGTGCCGCGCTGGCGCGAGTCCGCCGTCTTCACCCCGCTGGAGCGGCGGGTTATGGAGTACGCCGAGGCGATGAGCCAGACCCCGCCGGCCGTGACCGACGAGCTGTCGGCCGCGCTGCTGGACGAGCTGGGACCGGCCGCCCTGGTGGAGCTGACCGCCAGGATCGCCTTCATGAACTCCAGCGCGCGCACCAACGTGGCCCTCGGCATCCGGTCGCAGGAGTTCTCGGCGTCCTGCGGCCTGCCGCCGCTGGCGGCCCCGTCGGCGGACGGCGTCGCCACGGCATGACCGAGGACCCGTTCGTCGCCCACCGCGGCCTGCTGTTCACCGTCGCCTACGAGATGCTCGGCTCCGCCGCCGACGCCGACGACGTGGTGCAGGAGACCTGGCTGCGGTGGGCGGAGGCGGACCGGGCGGCGGTGCGCGACCCGCGGGCCTACCTGGTGCGGATCGTCACCCGCCAGGCGCTCAACCGGATGCGCACCGTGGCCCGCCGCCGCGAGGACTACGTCGGCGAGTGGCTGCCCGAGCCGCTGCTGACCAGCCCCGACGTCGCCGAGGACGTCGAGCTGGCGGAGAGCGTGTCGATCGCGATGCTCACCGTGCTGGAGACGCTGCCGCCGACCGAGCGCGCGGTCCTCGTGCTGCACGAGGTGTTCGACGTGCCCTACGACGAGATCGCCGAGGCGGTGGGCAAGAGCGGCGCCGCGGTGCGGCAGATCGCGCACCGGGCGCGGGAGCACGTGGCCGCGCGCCGCCCGCGGACGGCGGTCAGCCGCGCCGAGCAGCAGCGGGTGGTCGACCGGTTCCTCGCCGCGGTGACCGCGGGCGACATCGAGGGACTGCTCGACGTGCTCGCACCCGACGTCGTCGTGGTGGCCGACAGCGGCGGGCTGGCTCCTGCGGCGCTGCGCCCGGTGACCGGCCGGTTGCGGGTCGCCCGGGCGCTCGCCCGCTTCGCCGAGTTCGCGCCCGGCGTGGGGATCACGACGCCGCTGGTCAACGGCACGGTCGCCGCGCGGATCGACGGGGGCGGCCCGTTCGACACGGCGATCACCTTCCTCATCGAGGACGGCCGGATCTCCCGGATGTACGCGACGCGCAACCCGCACAAGCTCGGCCGCCTGGACGAGCCCGCCGACCTCCGGCGGTGACGGCGGGGGTCAGAAGGTCTCGTCGGTGTGGGTGCGCCGGACCGGGCCGCCGTCGGGCGCGGTGCCGTACGCGTCCGTCCGGGTGACCCGGCGCCGCCGCGGCGCGAACAGCGCCACCTCGAGGACGATCCCGAGCGCGCCGACGGCCATGAGGCTCCAGCCGACCACCCGCAGGTCCACACCGCTGACGTCGACCGTGACCGCGAACGCCAGGATCGCGCCGAGGGCCAGGAGCACGATCGCCGTACCGGGTCGCATCACCGACCACCTCTCCCCTGCGGCCCCGGCCGCGGGCTGCGGGCCCGGCCGCCGGTGGCCACCACGGGCGACGGACGTCGCCGCCACCAGCGAAGGTCCCACCGGCGCATCGTCCGCCCGGTGTGAGGCGGCCGCCCGCGTCGGCGGTCAGGCTGCTGCACCGGGCGGGACGATCCCGCGAGGGAGGGGGTGGGCTCCATGACCGGCGCCTTCCAGACGAGTCGGCCGGAGGCGAACTGGCAGGCCGAGGCGCACGTCGGCGCCTACGGCTCCGACGAGCGGCCCACGGGCTGGGCCTCGTGGATCCTCTTCGCCGGGGTCCTGCTGGTGCTGACGGGCCTGTTCGCGGTGATGGAGGGCGTCACCGCGCTTGTCAGCGAGGAGTTCTACGTCGTGCGGGCCGAGGCGCTGTTCGTCGACGCGGACTACGCCGTCTGGGGCTGGGTGCACCTCGTCCTCGGGGTGGTCGGCATCCTCGTCGGCGCCGGTCTCATGCGGGGCAACCGCGTGGCGCGCGTCCTGGCGGTCGCGTTCGCCGGGCTCAGCGCGCTCGTGCACCTGCTGTTCCTGCCGGCCTACCCGTTCTGGTCGGTGCTGGTGATCGCCTTCGACGTCGTCGTGGTCTACGCCGTCACCGTGCACGGACGCGAGGTCGCGTCGAGGCAGTGAGGGCGACCGGCCACGGCCGGGGATCACACGTTGAAGCGGAACTCCACGACGTCGCCGTCCTGCATGACGTAGTCCTTGCCCTCGATGCGGACCCAGCCGCGGGAGCGGGCCTCGGGCATCGAGCCGGCCTCCACGAGCTGGTCGTAGGAGACGACCTCGGCCTTGATGAAGCCGCGCTGGAAGTCGGTGTGGATGACGCCGGCCGCCTGCGGGGCGGTGGCGCCGACCGGGATGGTCCAGGCGCGCGCCTCCTTGGGGCCCGCCGTCAGGTAGGTCTGCAGGCCGAGGGTGCGGAAGCCGACCCTGGCCAGCTGGTCCAGGCCCGGCTCGCTCTGCCCGATCGACTCCAGCAGCTCGGCGGCCTCCTCGGCGGGCAGCTCGGCGAGCTCGGCCTCGGTCTTGGCGTCGAGCAGGATCGCCTCGGCCGGCGCGACCAGTGCCCGCAGCTCGGCGATGAGCTCCTCGTTGGCCAGCTCGTCGGCGTCGACGTTGAAGACGTAGAGGAACGGCTTGGTCGTCAGCAGCGTCAGCTCGCGCAGCGGCGCGGGGTCCACCCCGGCGGCGAACAGCGTCTTGCCGGTGTTCAGGACCTCGACGGCGGACTGCGCGGCCGACAGCAGCGCCGCCCGCTCCTTGTCCTTGCGCGCCTCCTTCTCCAACCGCGGGACGGCCTTCTCCAGCGTCTGCAGGTCGGCGAGGACGAGCTCGGTGTTGATCGTCTCGATGTCGTCGGCCGGGTCGACCTTGCCCTCGACGTGCACGACGTCGGGGTCGCTGAACACGCGGATCACCTGGCAGATCGCGTCGCTCTCGCGGATGTTGGCGAGGAACTTGTTGCCCAGCCCCTGCCCCTCGCTGGCGCCGCGCACGATGCCGGCGATGTCCACGAACGACACCGTCGCCGGGACGACCTTCTGCGAGGCGAACAGCTCGCCCAGCTTCCCCAGCCGCTCGTCGGGCACGCCGACGACGCCGACGTTCGGCTCGATGGTGGCGAAGGGGTAGTTGGCCGCCAGGACGTCGTTCTTGGTCAGCGCGTTGAACAGCGTCGACTTGCCGACGTTGGGCAGCCCGACGATCCCGATGGTGAGACTCACGGGAGTCCAGCCTACGGGGCCGCCCGGAGCGCGGACGACGAGCGGCGGGTCCCTGTCGGCTCCGGGTGGAACACGTGCGACGCTCGTCACACCACCGAGACCTGGAGGCCCTGTGACCCTGACGACGACGTCGCGACACGCCACTGCCACCGGCCCGCTGCCCGCCCACACGAGGGTGGCGATCGTCGGCAGCGGCTTCTCCGGCATCGGCACCGCCGTCGCCCTGCAGCGCGCCGGCATCGACGACTTCGTCGTCCTGGAGCGGGCCGACAGCCTCGGCGGCACCTGGCGCGACAACGAGTACCCGGGCGCCGCGTGCGACGTCCCGAGCCACCTCTACTCGTTCTCCTTCGCGCCCAAGCGGGACTGGTCGCACGTCTACTCGCGGCAGCCGGAGATCCGCGCGTACCTGGAGGACGTCGCCGCCCGGTACGGCGTGCTGCCGCGCCTGTACTGCGACACGGACGTCGTCTCCGGCCGGTGGGACGACGACGCGCTGGTCTGGCACCTGGAGACCTCGCGCGGCCGCCTCACCGCCGACGTCGTGGTGAGCGGCGCCGGCGGCCTGGTCGAGCCGCACCTGCCCGACGTGCCGGGCATCGGGACGTTCACCGGCCCGTCGTTCCACTCCGCCCGCTGGGACCACTCGGTCGACCTGGCGGGCAAGCGGGTCGCCGTCGTCGGCACCGGCGCCTCGGCGGCGCAGTTCGTGCCGGAGCTGCAGAAGGTGGCGGCGCAGGTGGTCGTGTTCCAGCGGACGCCGCCGTGGGTGGTGCCGCGGCAGGACCGTGCCTACACCGAGCGCGAGCACCGGCTGTGGGCGCGCGTGCCGGCGCTGCTCCGGCTGGCCCGGGGCGGGCAGTACCTGGCGCGGGAGGCCCGGCTGGGCGTGTGGACCGGCGGCGGCCGGCTGCGCGGCTTCGTCACCAAGCAGGCGCTGGCGTTCCTCGAGCAGCAGGTGCCCGACCCGGGGCTGCGCGCCAAGCTCACCCCGGACTACGCCATCGGCTGCAAGCGGGTGATCGTCAGCGACGACTACCTGCGGTCGCTCACCCAGCCGAACGTCGAGGTGGTCGCCTCGCCGGTGGCCGAGGTGCGCCCGCACGCGGTGGTCGACGCCGACGGCACCGAGCACGAGGTCGACGTCGTCGTCTACGGCACCGGCTTCCGGGCCATGGACATCCCGCTCGGGCACCGGCTGGTCGGCCGCGAGGGGCGCACCCTGCGCGAGGAGTGGGACCGCGACGGCGTCCGCGCGCACCGCGGCACCACCGTGGCCGGGTTCCCCAACCTGTTCCTGCTGCTCGGCCCGAACACCGCGCTCGGCCACACCTCCGTCGTCCTGATGATCGAGGCGCAGATCGGCTACGTCGTCGCGGCGCTGGAGCGGATGCGGGAGACCGGCGCCGGCGCGCTGGAGGTCCGCCGCTCGGCCCAGGACGCCTACGACGCCCGGCTGCAGGCCGAGCTCACCGACACCGTGTGGAACGCCGGCGGCTGCCGCTCCTGGTACCGCGACGAGCAGGGCCGCAACTTCACCCTGTGGCCGACGCACACGTACACGTTCATGCGGGAGATGCAGCGGTTCGACGCCGACGCGTACGAGCTGCGCGCGGCCCCCCGCGTCCCCGTCCCCGCCTGACTCCCCCTCCCCGCCCGACCCCGGAGCTCCCGACCCCCATGCGCACCTCCACCGCCGCCGCCGGTCTCGCCGTCCTCGCCGCCGGGGCCGTCGTCGCCCGCCGCCGCGCCGCCCGTCCCGGCGACACCCCCACGCCCGAGCCGGCGCCCCCGCTGCGGGGCCGCGTCCGGACCGTGACCACCGAGGACGGCGTCGACCTGCACGTCGAGGAGTTCGGCGCCGAGCGGCCGACGGCGACCGTCGTCCTCGCACACGGCTACGTGCAGTCCTCGCGGTTGTGGGCCGGCCAGGTCCGCGACCTGCTGGAGGCCCGCCCCGACCTGCGGGTGGTCACCTACGACCACCGCGGCCACGGCGCCTCGGGCTCGACGCCGCGGGACCGCGCCACCATCGAGCAGCTCGCCCGCGACCTCGCCCGGGTGCTCGACGCGGTCGCCCCCGACGGGCCGGTCGTGCTCGGCGGCCACTCGATGGGCGGCATGACGCTCATGGCGCTGGCCGAGCAGCGGCCCGAGCTGTTCGGCGACCGCGTCGTCGGCGTCGCGTTCGTCGGCACCAGCTCCGGCGGCTTGGACGCGGTGACCTGGGGGCTGCCCGGGCCGGTGGCGAAGGTCGTCAAGCGGGCGCTGCCGGGGCTCAACGAGCGGGCGGTCCGGGCCGAGCAGGCCGGCAAGCCCCGAGCGGTCGGGAAGGCCGACATGTGGCTGATCTTCAGCGCCGCGGCCGACCCCGCCGACGTCCGGGCGGCGACCGAGGTGCACCGCGCCTGCTCGGCCGAGACGGTGGCCGCCTTCCTGCCCACCTTCTCCGACCACGACCGCGCCGCGGCGCTCGAGGCGCTGGCGGAGGTCCCGGCGCTGGTGGCCGTCGGCGACGCCGACCGGCTGTGCCCCGTCGAGCACAGCCGGACGCTCGCCGCCGCGCTGCCCACCGCCGAGCTCGCCGTCTACCCGGGCGCCGGGCACATGGTGCAGCTGGAGCGCCGGCCCGAGGTCAGCCGCCGGCTGCTCGCGCTGGTCGACCGGGCCCTCGCCGCGGCCGCCGCGCCCGTGGTCGCGGAGCGCAGCGCCTGAGGAGGGCTCAGCGCGAGCGGTCGTAGCCGAAGAAGCCGCGCTTCTTGATCAGCGCGGCCACCTCGGGCGGCACCATCGCCTCCCAGCCGGTGTCCTCGGTCGGGATCCGCCGGAGCACGTCCCGGCTGAGGATCGGCAGGTGGTCGGGCTTGTGGTCGAGCCCGACGAAGCTGCCGCGGCGGTTGAGGTAGTCGAACAGCGGCCTCAGCTGGTCGGTCACCTCCAGGGTGTCGACGGTGACCACCTGGCCCTCGCGCAGCATCGGGTAGACGAACAGCCGCAGCTCGTTCTTGAACAGCCGGCCGAAGCTCTCGAGGATGCCTCCGGGCAGCCCGGCGTGCCGGTCCTCGTCGAACAGCTCCAGCAGGCTGGGCAGCCCCATGACCATGCCGATCCGGCCGTCGGTGCGCCAGGCCAGGTAGGCGGCGAGCCGGTGGTGGGCCAGGTAGTCCGAGATCAGCACCGGCAGACCGCAGGCGGCCAGCAGGTCGGCCCGGGCGAGGAAGTCCCGCCGGTCGACGACGTCCCCACCGGCGCGCAGGTTGGCCATGGTGAGCTCGGCGAGGACGAGCACCTCGCGCTCAGCGACCGCCGGGTCCCGCTCGAAGGCGGTGCGGGCCGCCTCGAGCATGTCGAGGTTGACCACCGTCGGCGGGCGGAAGCTGCCGCGCTCGACCAGGATCGCCTTCTTGCGCAGCGCCTCGCTGGGCTGCAGCACCTTCCGGTCGGGGCCGAACATGGCCGCGCCGGAGAGCCCGACCTGCACGAGCTTGAGCGCCATGACCCGGTTGTCGACCATCCGGAACTCGATGCCGCTCATCTCCAGCAGGTCGATCTCGATCCGGCCGGTGGTCAGCCGGTCGAGCAGGCTCTCCACCAGGCGGTCGGGCTCGTGGTGCTGGAAGAAGGCGGCGTGCAGCAGGTTGACGCCGACGACGCCGAGCGCCTCCTGCTGCTGCGGCGCCTCGTCGTCGAGCATCCGCACGTGGACGACCACCTGGCTGGGTTCGTCGCGCGGGTGGGCCTGGAACTTCACGCCCATCCAGCCGTGGCACTCGTTGCCGCCGCGGTAGCTGCGGGCTACGACCGTGTCGGCGAAGGCGAAGAACGACGTGTCGTCGCCGCGCTGGTCGCCGAGCCGGTCGACGTTGAGCTGGAACTCGCGGTCGAGCATCGCCTGCAGGCGGCCCTTGGAGACGTAGCGGTCGGCCTTGCCGTAGACGGCGTCGCTGACCGCCATGTCATAGGCCGACATCGACTTGGCCACCGTGCCCGCCGCACCCCCGGCGCGGAAGAACCAGCGGGCGACCTCCTGCCCGGCCCCGATCTCGGCGATCGTGCCGTACCAGCGCAGGTCCAGGTTGATCTGCAGGGCCTTCTGCAGCGTGTCGACACCGGCGTCCATGGGGCACCTCCGGGTGCGGTCCGGGTGCTGCGCGAGCGTAGTCACCTGTGACCCACGTCACCTCCCGCGACGTCGCCGCGGACACCGCCGTCGCTCCCCGGGGCGCGGTCACGCCGCGGGGGCGAGCAGCGGCGCCGGGGTGGTGATCTCGGTGCCGTCGGGTCGGTAGGTGCGCCAGGTGCCGGTCGGTTGTCGTTCGACGCGGAAGCCGTGGTGGACCTTCGCGTGATGGCGTTCGCACAGCAGTGCCGAGTTCTCCAGCGAGGTCGCGCCGCCGTCGATCCAGTGGACCAGGTGGTGGATGTCGCACCACCAGGTCGGGGCGCCGCAGCCGGCGAACACGCAGCCACCGTCGCGGAGCTCGGCGGCGCGGCGGATGTGGCGGCTCATCAGTCGCTGCTCGCGGCCCAGGTCGAGGGGTGCGCCGTCGGGGCCGAACACCACCCGGCTGACGGCGCCGTCGCAGGCCAGCCAGCGGGCGCGAGCGGCGGAGATGGTGGCGCCGAACCCCAACCGCCCGGCGTTGGGACTCCCGGCCGGGTCGACCAGGTCCTCGACATCGATGACGACTGCGATCTGCGGCTTGTGGCCGCGCAGCGTCGGCAGTGTCCCAGCGGCGAGCACGTTGTCGGCGACCTGGACCAGCGCATCCCCGAGGCGCTGGGCGCGGGTGCGGTCGTCCCCGCGGGGCGGTCGGCCTGCACGTGCGCCTCCAGCGCGGTCTGCAGCTTCTCTCCGCCCACCGCGTCCAGGTGCCCGCGGATGGAGAGCGAGCCGTCGGCGTGCCTGGCCAGCGTCAGCGACCGGCCCTCGGTCGGATCGGGCTCGGGCCCGTCGGGGTCGAGGTCGTCGCAGTAGTGCTGCACCACCTGGACGAGGTCGGCGTGCGCGCGCTCGACCGCCATGCCGGTGAGCACCGCGTCGATGACCGCCAGGTCCACCCCGGCGGCTGTAGCGGCGGTGAGACGTTCGGGGGTCACCGCCTTCGCCGCGACCGCGACCTGCTCGGCCGACACCAGCCCGGCGGCGTGCGCCTCGGCCAGCGCCGGCAGGTGCTCCAGGGCGCGGCCGTTTCGCACCAGTCGCGAAGCCTCCGCGGCCGAGAGCCGGCCGTGCCCGCGCAGCCAGGAGGCCATCGACTTGAGTCCGTCCCGCTCGGGCGCCTGCTGGTTCTCCGCATCACGGACCCGGCGGGCCAGCCGTGCGTCGATCCGGTTGCGCTCGGCGAGCAGCGCGGCGACGTCGTCGAGGACGTCCCCACTGCCCAGCTCACCCGAACACATGATCGAAGTCTAGTGGATCCGGCAACCTCCCACAGCATGAATCCCCAGGTCAGGCGCCCATTCACAGATCAACGTCGGCCGGTGACGGTCGCCCCGAACGAGATCATCAGCCGGGCCCGTCCCGCCGATCACGTCCGACTTCTCACACCCGGTGGGGGACCCCGTCAGGACGCGCCTCCACAGCGGCCGCCCGGCCGGCCACCCGCCGGAGCCCCGGCGTCAGCGCGAGGGACACGGCCACCGACGCCGCCGCGAACACCGCCATCGCGGCCCCCGGCGCGACGGCGTCGCTCAGCGCCCCGGCCAGCACCGCGAACACCCCCTGCCCGGTCATCCGCGTCGCGGACTCGACGCCGAGCACCTGACCCCGCAAGTCGGGCGGCGTGAGCGCGACCAGCCACTCCTGCTGCGCGAGCGACGCGGCGTAGCCGGCCGAGGCGAGGGCCACCAGCACGACGGCGACCGGCACGGACGGCCCGAACGCGAAGGCGAGGAACGGCGCGGCCAGCATCAGCCGCAGGGCGGTGTTCGACCGCCGCCGACCTGCCGGGGTCAGGAACCGCCCGACCACCAGGTCACCGGCCATCATGCCGACGGCGCCCGCCGCCAGCAGCCAGCCGCCCCGCTCCCCCGCGTACGGCACGAACAGCGCCTCGCAGCCGACCACCAGCCCGTTCGGGACGCACAGCGCCACGAGCAGCGTCCGCGTGTCCCGCCGCGACAGCAGCAGACGGTTGCCGCGCAGCGTCTCGGCCAGACCGGCCCGCCCCCGCCGGCGCGGCGGCCGCTCGGCCAGCCCGAACCGCAGCACCGGCACGGCGGCGGCGGACACGGCCGCGGCCAGCACGAACACCTGCGTCGTCGTCAGGGCGGTGAGCAGCAGGCCGCCGGCCGCGAAGCCGACCACCTGGAAGGCGCCGCCCGCGACGTTCATCGTCGACCGGGCCAGCGGGAACGCCCCGGCGGGCACCAGCTCCGACAGCAACCCCCAGCGCGCCCCCGACCCGACCGAGACCACGTAGGCCGTGGCGACGACGAGCAGCAGCCGCACCGCGGGGTCGAGGCCCGGCAGCGCCTGCAGGCCCAGCGCCGCGGTGGACACAACCCCGACGAGCACCAGCGTGCGCCGCGGCGGGCCGGCGTCCGCGGCCGACATGAGCGTCGTCGCGCCGAGGGCCTGCGCCGCCGACGGGCCGAACATCGCCACGGCCGTGAGCAGCGCCGAGCCGGTCTGCCGGTGCACCAGCGTGGCCAGCGCCAGCGACGACGTCGTCGCGGCCGTCGTCGTGAGCGCGCTGCCGGTCCACAGCGCCCGGAACTCGGCGTGGGCGAACAGCGCCCGGTAGGTGAGCACGTCCGGACCGTGCGGTGCGGGGCGCCGCCGTCCCACACTTTCGCCTACGGTCGAAAGGTGGGTGAGTTCATCGTCGACGCCGACGTCATGGCGCGCGCCCGCTTCGGCACCTCGCAGCTCACCGAGACCCTCGCCGGGCTGCGGCTGCTGCTCGCCGACCAGGTCCCGCCGTGGCACCGCCCCTGGCGGGACACCCACGCCGCCGCGCTGCGCGACCGCCTGGACGCCGACCCGGTCGGCGCCGCCCTGCTGCGCGCCGCGTTCGGCGCCACCTGGACCGCCGACTTCCTCACCGTGCCGCCGGCCGCACCCGACCTCACGCTCGACGAGGAGCTGGCGTTCCTCGAGTCCCTCGGCGACGACGCCGTGCGCGCCGACCTCGAGGTGGCCACCGGGCCGGTGCCGCCCGCGCTGCACGGCGCGGGCCTCGCCCGCACCGCCGCCGACCTGCTGCGCTGGACGTGGGAGCACACGATCCGCGACGAGTGGCCACGGCGGCTGCGGGTGCTGCGGGCCGACGTCGTCGCGCGGACCGCCCGGCTGAGCCGGGAGGGCTGGTCCGGCGCGCTCGACGGCATCGCGCCCGGGGTCCGCTGGCTCCGGGACGGCCGGCTGCAGGTCAACCCGCACCCGTACCCGCCGCGCGACGTCCGCGGCCGCGACCTGCTGTTCATCGCCGCGCACAGCCGCGGCGGCTGGGTGAGCTGGCGGCTGCCGGACACCTACGCGGTCGTCTACCCGGTCACCGGCACGCTGGCGGCGGGCCCCGCTCCCCTGCCCGAGCCGCTGGTCCGCCTGCTCGGCCGCAACCGCGCGCGCGTCCTCACCTCCCTCGACGCGCCGCGCAGCACCAGCGCGCTGGTCGCGGGGACGGGCCTGCCGCTGGGCAGCGTCGGCGGGCACCTGCGGGTGCTGCTCGACGCCGGCCTGCTCGAACGCCGCCGGTCGGGGCGCGAGGTCCTCTACTGGCGCAGCGACGCCGGCCAGGCCCTCCTCGACGCCGCCGGCTGACCGCTCCATGGGGCGGCCCCTGACCCCCTGCTCGTGCCCGCGACCACCTTGTTGAGGGTGGTGCCGCCGGTTCCGGCGTGGGCGGGGCCGGGGCGGGTGGGGCTGGGCCTGACCGCGTCGCTGTCACACCCGGTGGCACGGCTACGCCGACGACGTCACCGTCCTGGCCGCCCACCGCCTGCCCACCCCCGTCCGGCCCCCTGGACCTGCAGGCGCCGACCACCCGGGCGGGCCTGCGGCCGCTGCGGGTCGGCTTCGACGAGTGGCTCGACGCCCTCGACCCGGCCGAGAGCGACCGCGTGGCGCTGGAGCTGGCCGTGTGGGAGGCGGTCGCGAACGCCGTCGACCACGCCTACCCACCCGGGCGGCCCGGGCCGGTCCGGCTGCAGGCGGCGCTGAGCGCCGACGGCGTCCTCGAGTGCCGGGTCGGCGACCGGGGCAGCTGGCGTCCGCCCGACCCGGCGGTCACCCACCGGGGTCGGGGACCGCTGCTCGCCGAGCGGCTGGTCGACTCCCTCGAGGTGCACCACCCGCCGCACGCCGACGCCCCCGACGGCACGGTGGTGCTCCGGCAGCGGCTGCACCGGCCCGCCGTGCTCGGCCCCGGCACCGACGCGCTCCCGGCCGCGCCCGTCCCCCGGCCGGCGTTCGCCGTCGACGCCGAGCACATCGACGGCCACCCGCGGCTGCGGGTCCGCGGGGCGGTCGACGTCGTCACCGCCGAGGAGTGCGCCCGCGCCCTGTCGGGGACCTCCCGCGGCGGGGTCCTCCCGCTGACCGTCGACCTCACCGAGGTCACCCACCTGGCCAGCGCCGGAGTGCAGGTCCTGCACCGGATGCGGGACCAGTTCGCCGCCCAGCAGCAACGCCTGCGGCTGCTCGCCCCGCCCGGCAGCCCCGCCCACGCGGTGCTCGAACTGGTGCGCCTGCCCCACCTCACCGGCGACGGCGACCTCGCGACGACCGACCGGTGACGCCGGGCAGCGGGCCCGGCCCCCCGTGAGGACGGCGGCGGTCCCGGGTCAGCGCGTGCCGGGGCCGGGGAGCAGGCCGCGCTCGACGGCGACCATCACCGCGCGGGTGCGGTCGTCGACGCCGAGCTTGGCGAACACCCGCAGCAGGTGGGTCTTCACCGTGGCCTCGCCGATGTACAGCTCGCGGCCGATCTCGGCGTTGGTCAGCCCGCGCGCCACCCCGGCGAGCACCTCGAGCTCCCGCGGGGTCGGCTCCTCCGCCGCGGGCGCCCGCATGCGGGACACCAGGCGGGCGGCCACCGGCGGCGCGAGCACGGTCTCCCCGCGGGCGGCCGCGCGGACGGCGTCGGCCAGCTGCGGCAGCGGCGCGTCCTTGAGGAGGTAGCCGGTCGCCCCGGCGGCGACGGCGCGCACGATGTCGGCGTCGGTGTCGTAGGTGGTGAGCACCAGCACCCGGACGCCGGGGTGCGTGACGGCCAGCCGCTCGATCGCGGTGACGCCGTCCATCCGCGGCATCCGCAGGTCCATGAGGACGACGTCGGGCCGCGTCGCGGCGACCTGCGCCAGGGCCTCCTGCCCGTCACCGGCCTCCCCGACGACGTCGAGGTCGGGCTGCGCGGCCAGCCAGCCCACCAGCCCGCCGCGCACCACCGGGTGGTCGTCGACCACGAGCACGCGGATCACGGGCCGGGCACCCGCACGGTGACCCGGGTGCCCGCGCCCGGCGCCGAGGCGACGTCGACCTCGCCGCCGACCTGCGCCACCCGCCCGCGCAGGCCGTCGAGCCCGGACACCGCCACCGACGACGGGTCGAAGCCCACGCCGTCGTCCTCGACGTGCACCGACACCTGCCCGCCGACCCGCGCCAGCCGCAGCACCACCGCCGTGGCGCCCGCGTGCCGGCGGACGTTGGTCAGCGCCTCCTGCGCCCCGCGCAGCAGCACGACCTCCTCGTCGGTGCGCAACCCGGTCCCCCCGTCCAGCGCCTGCGTGTCCACCCGCACCGGCAGCCCGGTCTCGCGGGCGAACCGGCCCGCGAGGTGCTCCAGCGCCTCCACCAGCGTCGAGCCGTCCAGCGCCACCGGCCGGAACGCCGCGACCACCGCCCGCGCCTCGGCGAGGTTGTCGCGGGCGACCTCCTCGATCACCGCCAGCCGCTCGCGGACGGCCCCGGGCTCGGTGTCCAGCAGCGCCGCCGCGGTCTGCGCCTGCACCACGATCGACGTGTAGCCCTGCGCCAGGGTGTCGTGCACCTCCTGCGCCAGCCGCTCCCGCTCGGCCAGCACGCCGCGCTCGCGCTCGGCGGCCGCGAGCTCCGACCGCGTCGCCTCCAGCTGCGCGATCAGCGACGCGCGCTCGGCGCTCTCGTGCAGCACGCGGCTGATCCAGACGCCGAGCGCCAGGCTGAAGCCGATGCCGATGCCGGTCTCGAGCAGCACGTCGGCGGCGCTGCGGCCGGGACCGCCGGTCGCGGCCGACAGCACCGGGCCGGCCGCGCTGGCCAGCCCGAGCAGCAGCGTCCACGTGACGCCGGTGAGGGTCCCCTGGACGGCGAACCAGACCTGCGGGTAGGCGAGGAAGAGCAGGAACAGCAGCCCCGGCGCCACCCAGCCGAGCAGGGCGAACGCGGTGACCAGCACGAGCAGGTAGGCCACCGCCCGCCGCCGCGCCCCCCGGCCGATCGCGGGGACGCCGAGGACGGCGTACGCGACGGCCAGCCCGCCCAGCACCGCCAGCGCCGCCGCGCGCCGGTCGTCGTCGACGGCGTCCCCGGCGGTCGCCGACACCACGGCCAGGCCCCACACCACGGCGGAGATCACGTGCACGCCGGTGACGGTGGCCCGCCAGCCGCGCTCGGGCAGCGGCTCGCCGCCGTCGTCCCGCGGCGGGACGACGGCGGCGGCCAGGCGGCGGGTCAGGCTCACGTCGTCCGGCGCCAGCGGAAGGTCCGGGCGCACACCACGGCGCCGATGATCACCCATGCGGCCAGCACGAGGGCAGTCCTCCCGTGCTCCCAGCCGCCGGCCTGCTCGGCGACGGCGGCCGCGTCGGGCAGGAACACCGACCGCATGCCCTGCACCAGCCACTTCAGCGGGAACAGCGCCGCGATCCGGTCCATCAGGTCCGGCAGGTCCGAGCCGATGAAGAACACGCCCGAGACGAACTGCAGGACGACGGCGAAGGCGGGGATGCCGGTCCCGGCCGACCGGGCGCTGCCGACGAACGCGGCCACCGCCAGGCCGAGGACGGTGCCCGCGAGGATGCCGAGCACGACGACCCAGGCGAAGGTCAGCCAGCGCGCCGGGTCGGTGGGCAGCGGGACGTCGTAGGCGGTCGCGGCCACCGCGAGCAGCAGCGCCAGCTGGACGGCGGTCGTCGTCACCACCTGGCCGGCCTTGCCGATCGCGTAGGCCAGGGCCGGGGTGCCGAGCGTCTGCAGCCGGGCGAGGTCGCCGCGCTCGCGCTCCTCGGCGACGGCGGTGCCGACCGCCTGGAAGCTGGTCAGCATGACGCCGGTGGCGGCGATGCCGGCGAGGAAGTACTGGCGGAACCCGACGCCGGGCACGACCACCTCGTCGCCGAACACCGCCCCGAAGATCGCCAGCATGATCACCGGGTAGGCGAAGGAGAACACGACCTGGCCGGGGTCGCGGGCGAACAGCCGCAGTTCCAGGCCGACGCGGGCCAGCCCGATCGCGGCGGCCGACGGCGGCGCCGGACGGGGGACGGTGGCGGTCATCGGGGCTCCCCCTCGGCGGTGGCGACCAGCCGGAGGTAGACGTCCTCCAGGCCGGGGCGGGTGACGGTCAGGTCGGGCACCTCGCCGTGCGGGGCGGCGGCGAGCAGGTCGCGCAGCACGGCCGCGGGAGTCGCCGTGACCACCTCGCGGCCGCGGCCGTCCTCGGTCCAGCGCACGGTGGCCTCGCGGCGCAGGGCGGCGCCGAGCTCCGCCGGCGGGGCCACCTCGACCAGCCGGCCGGCGCTGATGACGCCGACCCGGTCGGCCAGGTGCGCGGCCTCGTCGAGGTAGTGCGTGGTGAGCAGCACCGTGGTGCCGCGGTCGCGCAGGCCCTCGACCAGCGTCCAGAACTGCCGGCGGGCCACCGGGTCCATGCCGGTCGTCGGCTCGTCGAGGAACAGCAGCTCCGGCCGGCCCTGCACGCCGAGGGCCACCTCCAGCCGCCGCCGCTGCCCGCCGGAGAGCCGGTCCACCCGGGTGCCGGCGGCGTCGGCGAGCCCGACGTCGGCCAGCAGCCCGCCGGTCGGCACCGGCGTCGCGTGGTAGTCGGCGAAGTGGTCGAGGGTCTCCCGCACGGTCAGCGCGGTGCCGGCCCCGGTGGTCTGGCCGACGACGCCGAGGCGGTCCCGCCACGCCCGGCCGGCGCGGGCGGGGTCCTCGCCGAGGACGGCGACCTCCCCGCCGTCGCGGCGGCGCACGCCCTCCAGGACCTCGACGGTCGTCGTCTTGCCCGCGCCGTTCGGGCCGAGCAGGGCGAAGACCTCGCCGCGCCGGACGTCGAGGTCGACGCCGTCGACCACCGCCCGCCCGCCGTACCGCTTCACCAGCCCGCGGACGCGGACCGCCGTCCCGTACCCGTGCGCCGCAGGGGGCGGCGCGGTCTCGATCGCTGTCATGGCCTCGAGCCTCTCGGCGCGACCGGCTGCCCGGGACGGCCTCGCGGTGGGTCCGTCGTCCACCGTCCGGTGGACGACGGGTCAGGGACGCGGAGCCAGGACCGGCCGGCCGGCCAGCGCGCCCACCACCTCGACGGCGTCGTCCCACCAGCGCTGGTAGTGGAACGGGTCGGCGTTGCGCTGGGTGCGGTGCGCGGCGATCGTCGGCGGCAGCGACTGCCAGTCCGGGACCTCCTGCAGCGCCAGGAAGAAGTTGGTGGCGCTGGTGGCCGGGTCCATCCGGTCCTCGTAGGAGCCCCAGGCGCCGTTGTCGCGCTGCTGGAACAGCCCCCGCGAGTCGGGTCCGGCGGCGTCGCCGCGGTCCAGCACCAGCAGCGAGGACTCGCCCATCGCCGTCATGACCCCGATGACCTGGGCGCAGGTGTCCAGGCCCAGCGCCTCGGCCGCGTTCACGATCGCCGCCGCGTTGGCCAGCTGCTCGGCGCCGTACCCGGCGACCGGCCCGTCCGGCACCGCGGCCGGGTCGACCCGCACCCCGGGCTCCGCGGCCGCGCAGTCCGCCGACCGCGGCGGCGTCGTCACCTGGCGCACCACGAGGAACGCCGCGAGCAGCACCAGGACGCCGACGACGAGGGCCGCCACCTGCCGCTGCCGGGGCGGGGCGGCCTCCGGCGTCTGCACACCCCGGCCAACGGACGACGGGCCGCGGAGATCCCCCGTGGGCCCAGAGGAGGCCCACGGCCGCGTCCGGAAACCGCCAGTCCCCGACCGTCCCCGGTGCCATGCTCGGGGTCGTGCTCTCCCCCCTCGACGCCGAACGCTGCTACCGCGCGGTCGCCAGCCGCGACGCCCGGTTCGACGGCTGGTTCTTCACCGCGGTGCGCACCACCGGCATCTACTGCCGCCCCTCGTGCCCGGCGCGCACGCCGGCGGCCGCCAACGTCTCCTTCTTCGGCACCGCCGCCGGCGCCCAGGCCGCGGGCTACCGCGCCTGCCGCCGCTGCCGGCCCGACGCCGTCCCCGGCTCGCCCGAGTGGGACGTGCGCGCCGACGTCGTCGCCCGGGCCATGCGGCTGATCGCCGACGGCGAGGTCGAGCGCACCGGCGTGCCCGGGCTGGCCGCCCGGCTCGGCTACTCCGAGCGGCAGGTGCACCGCCTGCTGGTCGGGGAGCTCGGCGTCGGACCGCTGGCCGTGGCCCGCGCCCAGCGTGCGCAGACCGCGCGGGTGCTGATCGAGACCACGGACCTGCCGATGGCCGACGTCGCCTTCGCCGCCGGGTTCGCCAGCATCCGGCAGTTCAACGACACCGTCCGCGAGGTCTTCGCCTGCACCCCGACCGAGCTGCGCAGCCGCCGGCCGGGCACGGTCGGCGGGACGCCGGGCTGGCTGACCCTGCGGCTGGCCGCCCGCGCCCCGTTCGACGCCGCCGAGGTGCTGCACTTCCTCGGCGCGCACGCCGTCCCCGGCCTCGAGGAGTGGGACGGGACGACGTTCTCCCGCGTCCTCGACCTGCCCGCGGGCCCCGGCGTCGTCCGGCTGTCCCCCGCCGCCGACGGCGGTGCCGCGGTGACCGCCCGGCTGCTGCTGACCGACCTGCGCGACCTGCGCGCCGCCGTCCCCCGCTGCCGGCGGCTGCTCGACCTCGACGCCGACCCCGCCGCCGTCGACGAGGTCCTCGGCGCCGACCCGGCGGTGGCGCCGCTGGTCGCCGTCGCCCCGGGCCGCCGGGTGCCGGCTTCCCCCGACGCCCCGGAGGCGGCGGCGCGGGCGGTGCTCGGCCAGCAGGTGTCGGTGGCCGGTGCCCGCACGCTCACCGCGCGGGTGCTGACGCTGGCCGGGACGCCGCTGCCCGAGCCGGTCGGCACGCTCACGCACGCCTTCCCGCGCCCGGAGGCCCTGGCCGGCGCCGACCTGTCCGCCGTCGGCCTGACCGGCACCCGCCGCCGCACGCTGGGCGGCCTGGCCGCCGCGCTCGCCGACGGGCGGGTGGTCCTCGACCCCGGCTGCGACCGCGAGGCGGCCGCCCGCGACCTGCTGGCGCTGCCCGGCATCGGGCCGTGGACGGCGGCGCTCGTGGTGATGCGCGGCCTCGGCGACCCCGACGTGTGGTTGCCCGGTGACCTCGCGCTGCGCCGCGCCCTCGCCGCCCTCGGCAGCTCCGACACCGAGGCCGCCACCCGCTGGCGGCCCTGGCGCTCGTACGCCGCGATGCACCTCTGGGCGCTCGCGGCGCCCACACTGTTCACCCGCTCCCCCGCCGATCGGAGTGCGTCATGACCCCGTCCGCCCGCTACGCGACCGTGGCCACCCCGCCCGGTCCCTTCACCGTCGTCGTCACACCCGGGCCCGACGGCGGCGACGTCGTCCTCGCCGCCGGGTGGACCGGCGACGTCGCCGAGCTGCTGCCCGTCGTGCACCGCGCGCTGCGGCCCACCTGGGTCGAGCGGGTGGAGCACCTGCCGGTCCTCGACGTCGTGGAGGCGCACGCCGCCGGCGACGTCGGCGCGATCGACGCCGTCCCCGTCCGGCAGCGCTCCGGGCCGTTCCTCGAGGACGCCTGGGAGGTGCTGCGCACCGTGCCGCCGGGGCAGCCGGACACCTACGCCGAGTTCGCCGCCCGCTGCGGCCGGCCCTCGGCGGTGCGGGCGGCGGCCAACGCGTGCGCCCGCAACGCCGCCGCGCTGTTCGTCCCGTGCCACCGGGTGCTCGGCTCCGACGGCGGCCTGGGCGGGTTCCGCTGGGGCACGCCGGTCAAGCGCTGGCTGCTCGACCACGAGGCGGCGCACGCCCCGGTCCCCGTCGACGCCTGAGGAAGGAGCGGGACGGAGCCGCCTCCCACGGGTTGTCGGTGGCGTGTTGCACCCTGCTGTCCGTGGACGCTGCCTCCCTCCTGCTCGGCCTGCTCCTCGGGGTGCTGGTGGGGGCGGCCGTGACCCTCGGGGTGGTCGCGCTGCTGGCCCGCCGCCGCCCGGCCGAGTCCGGGCTCGACCCGCTGCACGAGTCGCTGGACCACCTGCACCGGCTGCTCGCCGGCATGGAGCAGGCCCGGGCCACCGCGCACGGCGAGCTGCGCGAGCAGATGGGCACCGTCGGGCAGACCAGCGCGATGCTGCGCCAGGAGACCGCGGCGCTGGTCACCGCGCTGCGCACGCCGCACGTCCGCGGCCGCTGGGGCGAGATCCAGCTGCGCCGGGTGGTCGAGGTGGCCGGCCTGCTCGAGCACTGCGACTTCGTCGAGCAGCCGTCGTCGACCAACGACGAGGGCGCCGGCGTCCGGCCCGACCTCGTGGTCACCCTCGCCGACGGCCGGCAGGTGGTCGTGGACGCGAAGGTCCCCTTCACCGGCTACATCGAGGCCACCCAGGCGACCGAGGAGACGGTGCGGGTGCAGCGGGTCGCCGCGCACGCCCGGCAGCTGCGCGCCCACGTCGACGCCCTCGCCCAGCGCCGCTACCCCACCGCGTTCCGCCCGGCCGCGCCGTTCACCGTGCTGTTCGTCCCCTCCGACGGGTTCCTCACCACGGCGCTGGAGGCCGAGCCCGGCCTGCTCGAGTACGGCTTCGGCCGCGACGTCGTCATCGCCACCCCGAGCACGCTGCTCGCGCTGCTGCGCACGGTGGCGCACTCCTGGCGGCAGGAGCGCCTGGCCCGCGACGCCGACCAGGTCATCGAGACCGGCCGCCGCCTGCACGCCCGGCTCACCACGCTGTCGGGCCACCTCACCCGCCTGGGCTCGGCACTGGGCTCGACGCTGACCCGCTACAACGAGACGGTCGGCTCCTACGAGCGCTCCGTGCTCGCCGCCGCCCGCCGCTTCGACGACCTCGGCGTCGGCGAGACGCCGGTGCCCGCCCCGGCGGAGGTGGAGGCGGTGGTCCGGCAGCTGCGGCCGGCCGGTGAGGACCTGCCCCTCCCCGACGATGCGGCCGACGTTGCCGACGCCGACGCCGCTCCCCCGCTGCGCTGGCGGCTGCCCGAGGGGCGCTGAGCGGCGTCCAGACCGGGCCGTCCCGCCCGGCCCGGGGGCCACGCCCGTCACACCGACCCCGCGGGTCATCGAGAGTTGCCAAATCGACACGGCGACCTGTCGCGCGTCGAGACCGGCAACTCCCCCAGCGGGTGGCCCGCCGTCGCTACCGTGAGGACCGACAGCGGCCCGGAGGGGCCAGGACGCCGGACGGGGAGGTACGCCATGGCCTCGGCGAGCACTGCCGACACCTGGCGGGGCAGCGGGGTGGGCGCGCCGCGCCCCCACGCCGGCCCGCGGGCGGGGCGTCCCGACGCCACCGGCCCGGACCGCTCGATGCGCATGGGCCTCCCGCCGGTGCCGCCGCCCCCGCCGCGCAGCCGCCCCGGTGACCGCGGCGCCGGCCGCAGTGCCGTCCCGGCGCGTCCGCCCGTCGAGGCCCGGCCCGTGTCCCGTTCCCCGATCGCGCGCCCCGCGCAGCAGAGCGTCTCCCACCCGGGCGTCCACCCGCTCGCCGAGCGTCCCGAGCCCGCGGCGCCGCCCCGCGCCCACGGCACCCGTGCCGGCGCGCGTGCGGCCGGGCGGGCCGCCGCGGAGCCGACCCAGGGGAGCCGGATGCGCGGCCTGCTCGTCGTCCTCGGCGTCTTCGTCATCACCCTCGCCGGGGGCGCCGTCGACTCGTTCCTCGGCACGGGCCTGGGCACGCTGACCCTCGTCACGCTGGTCGCGGCCGCCGCCGTCGGCACGCTGCTGGTCCGCCGCCGCGACCTGCTCACGGTCGTCGTCGCCCCGCCGCTGGTGTTCGTGGCGGTCGCGCTGGTCAACATCGGCCTCGCGCCGTCGGCGAGCTTCGCCCTGCCGACGCTCGCGACGGTGCTCATCCGCGGCTTCCCCACCATGGCCGTCGCCACCGCCGTGGCCCTGGTCCTGGCGATCGTCCGCTGGGCCGCCCGCCGCTAGACGCACCTCGAGACGCGGCGAGCCCCCTCCCGGCCGGGAGGGGGCTCG
>NZ_JBJGZK010000028.1:0-62665 GCF_054050475.1 Geodermatophilus sp. SYSU D00525 | reverse complement strand
GCCCGTCGCGCCCGCCCCCCCACCACCCCGCCCAGCCCGGGGCCGGCCCCCCCCCCCCCCCCCCCCCCCCCCCCCCCCCCCCCCCCGCCCCCCCCCCCCCCCCCCCCCCCCCCCCGCCCCCCCCCCCCCCCCCCCCCCCCCCCCCCCCCCCCCCCCCCCCCCCCCCCCCCCCCCCCCCCCCCCCCACCGCGACGTGCCAGGGCTGGTCGGGCACCGCGCCGAGCAGGGCGGCGAGGGTCTCGTCGTCGGGCCGGCGGTCGACGCCGGGCAGCGGCGCGGGGGTGCGCCGGTCGCCCGGGAAGACCGCGCCGTGCTCGAACAGGGCGACGTCGCGCCGGCCGCGGGAGAGGTTGCGGGCCAGCGTCGCCAGCAGGCCGGGCAGCAGCGTGGTGCGCAGCGCCGGCTCCTCCTCCGACAGCGGGTTGCGCACGAGCACGACCCGGCGGCGCGGGTCGTCGTCGGCGAGGCCGAGGGCGTCCAGCGCCGGGGCGCCGACGAACGGGTAGGACGGCGCCTCGACGTAGCCGGCCTCGGCCAGCGCCCGGCCGACCGCGCGGCGGCGGCGCTGGGTCTCGGTGAGCCCGCGGCCGGGCGGGGCGGTCGGCAGCACCGAGGGGACGTCGTCGTAGCCGGCCAGCCGGACGACCTCCTCGACCAGGTCGGCCGGGTCGGTGAGGTCCGGGCGCCAGGACGGCGGGGTGACGGTCAGCGAGCCGCCGTCGGCCTCCACCGCGCAGCCGACGGCCTCCAGCAGCTCGACCACCCGGGCCGGCGCGTACGGGACGCCGGAGACCCGGCCGGGCTTCGCGGCGTCCAGCGCGATCGACGGGCGCGGGCCGCGGGTGTCGACGTCGACGAGCGCGCCGACGACGCGGGCGCCGCCGTACTCGCCGAGCAGCTGCGCGGCGCGGGCCAGCGCGGCGACGGTCATCTCCGGGTCGACGCCGCGCTCGAAGCGGCGGGCGGCCTCGCTGGGCAGCCGGTGCCGGCGGGCGGTGCGCGCGACGCCGGTGGGCTCCCAGTGCGCGGCCTCGAGCAGCACGTTCGTGGTGCCGTCGCCGATCTCGGTGGAGGCGCCGCCCATCACCGCGGCCAGCCCGATCGGGCCCGTGTCGTCGGTGATGAGCAGGTCGTCGCCGGACAGCGCCCGGTCGGCGCCGTCGAGGGTGGTCAGCCGCTCGCCCTCGCGGGCCCGCCGCACGACGATCGGGCCGGTCACCGCGTCCCGGTCGAAGGCGTGCATCGGCTGGCCGAGCTCGAGCATCACGTAGTTGGTGACGTCCACGGCCAGGGAGATCGAGCGGACCCCCGACTGCGCGAGCCGGCGGCGCATCCACCACGGGCTGGGCGCGGTCGGGTCCAGGCCCTCCAGCGCGACCATCGAGAACCGGTCGCAGCGGCCGGCGTCGGCGACGGTCACCTCCCAGGCCGGCTCGCCGGACCAGGCGGGCGGCGCCGCCGCGGCCGGGTCGCGCCACGGAACGCCGAGGCCGGTGCCCATCTCGCGGGCGACGCCGCGCATCGACAGGCAGTAGCCGCGGTCGGGGGTGACGTTGAGCTCGATGACGACGTCGTCGAGGCCCACGACGGGGCGGGCGTCCGCGCCGGGCTCGACGCCCTCGCCCAGCACCAGGATCCCGGCGTGGTCCTCGCCGATGCCCAGCTCGCGGACCGAGCAGATCATCCCGTCGGAGACGTGGTCGTAGGTCTTCCGGGCGGCGATCTCGAACCCGCCGGGCAGCACGGCACCGGGCAGCGCGACGACGACGCTGTCCCCCACCGCGAAGTTGCTCGCCCCGCAGACGATCCCGCGCGGGGTGCCCTCGCCGACGTCGACCTGGCACCAGCGGATCGGCTTCTTGAAGCCGGTGAGCTCCTCGATCTCCAGCACCCGGCCGACCACGAGCGGGCCGGTGACCTCGGCCGGGGTGTGGACCGCCTCGACCTCCAGGCCGAGCCGGACGAAGGCGGCGTCGAGGTCCTCGACGGTGGTCCCGGCGGGGACGTCGACGTACTCGGCCAGCCAGCCGACGGGGACCCGCATCTACAGCTCCACTCCGAACGCGCTCGTGAACCGGACGTCGCCCTCGACGATGTCGCGCATGTCGCCGACGCCGGCGCGGAACTGCAGCGCCCGCTCGATGCCCATGCCGAAGGCGAAGCCGCTGTACTCCTCCGGGTCGACGCCGCAGGCGACGAGCACCCGCGGGTTGACCATCCCGCAGCCGCCCCACTCGACCCAGCGCGGGCCGTCGCGGTGCTCGGGGAACCAGACGTCGAACTCCGCCGAGGGCTCGGTGAACGGGAAGTACGACGGCCGCCAGCGGGTGACCGCCTCGGGGCCGAACAGCGCCCGCGCGAGGTGGTCGAGGGTGCCGCGCAGGTGCGCCATCGTCAGCCCGCGGTCGACGGCCAGGCCCTCGACCTGGTGGAAGACCGGGGTGTGCGTCGCGTCGAGCTCGTCGGTGCGGTAGACCCGCCCGGGCGCGACGACGTACACCGGCGGCGTGCGCGACAGCAGCGTGCGGGCCTGCACCGGGCTGGTGTGCGTGCGCAGCACCAGGCCGGAGTCCTCGGGGGCGACGAACAGGGTGTCCATCATCGTGCGCGCCGGGTGGTCGCGGCCGATGTTGAGCGCGTCGAAGTTGAACCACTCGGCCTCGAGCTCCGGGCCGTCGGCCACCTCGTAGCCCATGCCGACGAACACGTCGGCGATCCGCTCCTGCAGCGTGGTCAGCGGGTGGCGGGCGCCGCGCGGGGTGCGGTCCCAGGGCAGGGTGACGTCGACCCGCTCCTCGGCCAGCGCCCGGGCGTCGCGCTCGGCCTCGAGCTCGGCCCGGCGCGTCTCGTAGGCCGCGGTGACGGCGACCCGCGCCGCGTTCACCCGCTTGCCGGCGTCGGCGCGGGCGGCCGGCGGCAGCGCGCCGAGCTCGCGGCGGGCCAGCGGCACGGGCGCGCGGTCGCCGAGGTGGGCCGGGCGGACGGCGGCCAGCGCCTCGAGGTCGCCCGCTCCCGCGAAGGCCTCGCGGGCCGCGGCGACGGCGGCGTCGAGGGCCTCGGCGGACAGGGCCGCGACCTGCTTGGGGTCGTAGGGGTCGTTGGCGCCGGACACGGGAGGCCATTCTGCCCGGCAGCCCGTCCGCTCCGCCCGCGGGTTCTCCGAGGTGACCCGATCGCCGCCCACCCTCCGTCGAGATCGCGCGATCTCGCCCGCCCCGCCCCGTCCGGCGGTGCGCGTTCGCGGCCTCTCGACCGGAGGGCGGGGCGGGAGGCGGCGGCTGCCAGGATCGGCGGGCAGGCGAGACGAGGACTGGGGAGGCGCACCGGATGGCGGTGGTGCTGGCGCTGGCCTCGGCCGTCGTCTACGGGATGGCCGACTTCTGCGGGGGGATCGCCAGCCGGCGCGCCGCCGCGGCCGCCGTCGTCGCGCTGTCGCAGGCCGCCGGACTGGTCGCCGTCGTGCTGCTGCTCCCCTGGCTCGGCGGCAGCCCCACGCCGGCCGACCTCGGCTGGGGCGCGGCCGCGGGCGTCGCCGGCGGGGCCGGGCTGCTGCTGTTCTACCGCTCGCTGGCGACCGGCGTGATGAGCGTGGTGGCCCCGGTGACGGCGGTCGCGGCCGCGGCGCTGCCGGTGGTCGGCGGCCTGCTGCTCGGCGAGCGCATCGGGGTCCTGGCCGCGCTCGGGATCCTGCTGGCGCTCGTCGCGGTGGTGCTCGTCGCGGCCGAGGGCGGGCTGGCCTCGCTGCGCACCGCGCGGCTGGGCAGCGTCGCGCCCGCGCTGACCGCGGGTGCCGGTTTCGGGCTGTTCTTCGTGCTCCTGGACCGCACCGGCGAGGACTCGGGACTGAGCCCGCTGCTGTCCGCCCGCGTGGTGTCGGTGCTGCTGATCGGCGGGCTCGCGCTGGCCTCGGGCCGCTCGCTGCTCGTGTCCCGCCGCGTGCTGCCGGTCGTGGTGCTCGCCGGCGTCGCCGACATGACGGCCAACGCGCTGTTCCTCGTCGCCACCCAGGTCGGCGAGCAGCTGGCGGTCACCGGCGTGCTGGCCTCGCTGTACCCGGCGAGCACGGTCGTTCTGGCGCAGGTGGTGCTGCGCGAGCGGCTGGCCGGGGCGCAGCGGGCCGGGCTGGCCGTCGCGGCGGCCGCCGTCGTCCTCATCGCGCTGCCCGCCTGACCCTCCCGGGGGACGCCGGCGGACCGTCGGGTGTCGGGACGGGGACCCGCTGCCGACGACCCGGACGTGACCCGCCCCCAGGAGGCACCGGCGCAGCCCGGACACGACACCGTCCTCGAGCAGGCCCTGCGCGGCGTGCGCAGCGTCTTCCAGCCCATCGTCGAGATCGACACCGGGCGGGTGGTGGCCTACGAGGCCCTCGCGCGCGGCCCGGTCGGCCCGCTGGAGCGGCCCGACGCGCTGTTCGCCGCGGCCCGCGGCGCCGGCCGGCTCGCGGAGCTGGACGAGGCCTGCCGCGCGGCCGCCTTCCGCGGCGCCGTCGACGGCGGGCTCGTCGCGCCGCTGACCGTCTTCGTCAACGTCGAGCCCGAGGTGCTCGACACCGCGCCGCTGGCCGACCTCGTCGCCATCGCCCAGGGCGCGCCCGGCGACCTGCGGGTGGTCATGGAGATCACCGAGCGGGCGATCGCGGCCCGGCCGGCCGAGCTGCTGCGCACCGTCGAGCGGGTGCGGGAGCTGGGCTGGGCCATCGCCGTGGACGACGTCGGCGCCGAGTCGATGTCGCTGGCGTTCCTGCCGCTGCTGTGCCCCGACGTCGTCAAGCTCGACCTGCGCCTGGTGCAGGAGCGCCCCGGCCCGGCGATCGCCGAGATCATGAACGCGGTCAACGCCTACGCCGAGCGCAGCGGCGCCGTGGTGCTCGCCGAGGGCATCGAGACCGCCGAGCACCTGGCCTACGCCCGCGGGCTGGGCGCCACCCTCGGCCAGGGCTGGCACGTCGGCCGCCCCGGCCCGGGCGCGGCCCCGGGGCTCCCCGTCGGCGAGCTGGTGCTGCCCGGCGCCGGACGGCCCACCGGCGCGGTCGGCGCGGTGTCCCCGTTCGCCTGCCTGCCCGACGACGTCCCGCTGCGCCGCGCGCCCAAGGCCCTGCTCATCGAGCTGTCCAAGCAGCTGGAGCGGGAGGCCATGCGCCTGGGCGAGACCTGCGTGGTCGCCGCGACCTTCCAGGAGGCCCGCCACTTCACCGTCTCCACCACCCAGCGCTACCGCGACCTGGTGGAGCGCACCGGCTTCGTCTGCGCCCTGGGCGAGGACCTGCCCGTGGAGCCGCTGCCGGGCCTGCGCGGCGCGCACCTCGCCGACGACGACCCGGTCCGCGGCGAGTGGGACGTCGCCGTCCTGTCCCCGCACTTCAGCGCCGCGCTGCTGGCCCGCGACCTCGGCGACGACGGCCCCGACCTGGAGCGCACCTTCGAGTACGCGCTGACCTACGAGCGCACGACGGTGTCCCGCGCGGCGTCGTCGCTGCTGTCCCGGGTGGCCCCGCGGGCCGGCGACGCCGTCCCCGCGGCGGCCGTCGCGCCCCGTCCCGCCGTGGCGGCGGGCCCGGCGGCCACCGGCCTCGCCGTGGGCACCACGCAGGCGGAGGTGCTCCTGCGCCGCGCCCTGGAGGCCACGCCGAGCGGGGTGACCGTCGTCGACGTGCGGCTGCCCGACCAGCCGATCGTCTACGCCAACGAGGCCTTCCGGCAGCTGGCCGGCCTGTCGTCGGAGGAGATCCTCGGCCGCAACTGCCGGCTGCTGCAGCACCCCGACACCGACCCGGGGGCGGTCGCGCGCGTCCGCGCCGCGGTCGAGGCCGGGCGGTCGTGCCGGGAGACGCTGCTCAACGTGCGCGGCGCGGACCGGGCGCCGTGGTGGAACGAGCTGCACCTCGCGCCGGTGCACGACGCCGACGGCACCGTCGTCCAGTACATCGGCGTGCAGGTGGACGTCACCGCGCGCGTGGAGGCCGAGCGGGCGCTGGTCCGCGAGCGCGACCGGACGTCGGCCGCGCTGGCCCGCATCCAGGAGCTGGCCTACACCGACCCGCTGACCGGGCTGCCCAACCGGCGCCGCCTGGAGGAGCAGGTGGAGGCCGCCATCTGGGAGGCCCGCGCCCGCGGCGACGCGCTCGGCCTGCTGTTCGTCGACCTCGACGGGTTCAAGGCGGTCAACGACCGGCTCGGCCACGCCGCCGGCGACGAGCTGCTGCAGGTGGTCGCCCGCCGCCTGCGCGAGCGGGTCCGCCGCCGCGACCTGCTGGCCCGGCTGGGCGGCGACGAGTTCCTCGTCGCGCTGCCGGACCTGCGGCCGGAGACGGCGCGGGAGGAGGCGCGGCGGGTCGCCGACGAGCTCGCCGCCTCGATCCGCCGCCCGGTGCCGCTGCGCGGCACGGAGGTGCACGTGGGCGCGAGCATCGGGGTCAGCGTCTGCCCCGCGGACGGCGTCGTGTTCGCCGACCTGCTGCACCGCGCCGACCTGAGCATGTACGACCGCAAGGCGGTCACCCGCGACGCCGCCGCCCGGGCCGCCACCGCGCGGGTCGCCGCGGGGGCCGCGCCGGTGCCGCCGCGGGAGCCGGTCCTGCCGTAGGGGTGCGCCCCGGCGCGGGGCGGGTAGGGGCGGGCGACGGCGCACCGGCGTCGTCCCCCGCCCGTGCCCCGGAGGTCCGCCCGTGCCCGACTCCCGCCGCCGGCCGCCCACCCCCCTGGGCCTGGCGACGCTCGTGACGCTGCCCGGCGCGTGGCTCGGGGCCGCCGCCTACCTGGGCCTGCCCGCTCCCGACCTGTCCGCGCCGCTGCAGGCACTGCTGTTCGGGACGGCGATCGTCGGCGCGGCGTTCCTGCTGTCGTGGGCCGCCGAGGCCGCCCAGGTGGACATCTCGGCCGGCCTCGCGCTGGCGCTGCTCGCGCTGCTGGCGGTGCTGCCCGAGTACGCCGTCGACTTCGTCTTCACCTGGACCGCCGGCACCACCTACGGCGACACCGGCTCCTGCACGCCCCCGGACGGCGGCGAGGACGCCTGCTCGCTGGCGCTGGCCAACATGACCGGCGCCAACCGGGTGCTGGTCGGCGTCGGCTGGCCGCTGGTCGTGGTGGTGGCGGCGCTGGCGGTCGCGCGCCGCCGCCGCGCCGGGGACGACGCCGCGCAGCGGGCGCCCCGCCGGGAGGTGCGGCTGGCGGCCACGATGTCGCCGGAGGTCGTCTTCCTCGGCGTCGCCACCCTCTACTCGCTGCACCTGCCGCTGCGCTCGAGCCTCACCCTGGTCGACGCCGTCGTGCTCGTGACCGTGTTCGTGCTCTACGCCCGCCGGCTGGCCCAGGCGCCGGCCGAGGACCCCGACCTCATCGGCACCTCGCGCTGGCTCGGCGAGCAGCCGCGGCGCCGCCGGCGCACCTGGGTGGCCGCGGTGTTCGCCGTCGCCGCGCTGGTCATCCTGGCCTGCGCCGAGCACTTCGCCGAGTCGCTGGTGGAGACCGGCGCGGCGCTCGGCGTCGACGAGTTCCTGCTCGTGCAGTGGGTGGCGCCGCTGGCCAGCGAGTCGCCGGAGCTGATCGTCGCCTGCCTGTACGCCTGGCGGCTGCGCGCCTCGGACTCCCTGGGCACGCTGCTGTCGAGCAAGGTCAACCAGTGGACGCTGCTGGTCGGCACGATCCCGCTGGCGTTCGCCCTGTCCTCGACGGGCCTGCACGGCCTGCCGCTGGACACCCAGCAGCGCACCGAGCTGCTGCTCACCGCCGCGCAGTCGCTGTTCGCCGTCTCGCTGCTGGTCGGCCTGCGGCTGACGACGACGGGGGCGGCCACCCTGTTCGTGCTGTTCGCGGTGCAGTTCGCCGGCAGCATCGTGCTGCCCGCCGACGCCGACCGGGTGCTGGTGCTCGTGCTCTCCGGCGTCTACGTCGCGCTGGCGCTGGCCCGGCTGGCGACGCGCGCCCGGCGGGCCCGCGACCTCGCCCGCGACGGCACGCTGACGCCCTTCGACCGGCTCGAGGAGCGCGAGACCGCGGCCGCCTGAGCGTGGGGCCCAGGGGAACTCAGGCCGGGGGCAGCAGGCCGACCAGTCCCCCGGCGGCCAGCGCGGTCAGCTGCTCGACCAGCTCGGCGGCGGGCACCTCGCGGGTGCCCGACCACCAGTGCGCGGCCAGCTGCACCATGCCGACGACGCCGTAGGCCCACGTCGTCGCGGCACCGGTCGGCCGGCCCGCGGCGGCCAGCCGCTCGCCGAGCAGCGCCGCGAGCGCGCTGGCGACCTCCCGCTCGGTGGCGGCCACCAGGTCCGGGCGCCCGGTGCGGCCGGCCGAGGCGTAGGCGAAGCGGTAGAGCTCCGGCTCGTCCTCGACCAGCCGCACGAACGCGGCGATGACGGCGCGCAGCCGCTCGACGTCGTCGCGCCGCCCGGTGGCCAGCTCGCCGAGCAGCCGCGGCAGCAGGATCGCCGAGGAGATGCGCTCGAGGACGGCGTCGACCAGCTCGTCCTTGTCGGCGAAGTAGCGGTAGATGACCGTCTTCGACACCCCGGCGGCGCGGGCGACGTCGTCCACGGCGAAGCCCGGGCCGGCCGCGCGGACCGCCTCGACGGCGGCACCGGTCAGCTCCGCCCGGCGGGCGCGCCGGTGCTCGGTCCAGCGGGCGCGCCGTCCGTCCGCGGCCGGCCGCGGGTCGTCGTCGAGGCCCTGCGCGGATCTCGCGATGGCAGCTGCCCTCCGTCCCGGGGACGTCGGCCGCCCCGGGGGGCGGCTCGAGACCTGCACCCTGCCGTTCCCGATCCGCGGCGGGAAGGCGTCGGCGGCGCGCCGTCCTCACCGGAACGCGGCCGCGGCCTCCTCCACCCGTGCGACGTAGGCGGCGCGGTCGGCGTCGCCGTCGCGGGTGAGGTTGTCGTTGTCCCGCCGCAGGCCGGCCGCGCCGTCGAGGCCCTCGCGCAGCACGTCGGCGTGCCCGGCGTGCCGGGCCACCTCGGCGAGCACGTGCACCAGCAGCGTGTGCAGCGTGGGGTGCCGCCGGTCCTCGGGCCACCACGGCACCTCGCCGGTCGCGTCGAGCGGCAGTGCGGCCACGGCGGCGTCGGCGTGCGCGGTGGCCCGGGCGTACAGCGCCAGGACGTCCGCGCGCGACTCGTCCGCGCGCACCCAGAGGTCGTCGTCGTCCCCGGCGTCCGGGTCGTCCCACACCATCGGCTCGGGGAACGGCCGGCCCACGACGTTGCCGAGGTAGCCGGCCTCCACGCAGGCCAGGTGCTTGACCAGGCCGAGCAGGTTGGTGCCGGTGGCCGTCAGCGGCCGGCGGACGTCGTACTCGGACAGCCCCTCGAGCTTCCACAGCAGCGCCTCGCGGGCGGTGGTCAGGTAGCGCAGCAGGGTGGTCTTGGCGGCGTCGTCCACCCGCGCAGCCTCTCAGCCCTGGGCGAGCTGGGTGGCGTAGAGGCAGATGGCCGCGGCGGCGGCCAGGTTGAGGCTCTCGGCGCGGCCGCGCATCGGGATCCGCACCCGGGCGTCGGAGGCCGCGGCCAGCTCCGGCGGGACGCCGCGCGCCTCGTTGCCGAACAGCCACAGGACCGGCCCGGCGAGGGTGTCCTCCAGCTCGTCGAGGGCGGCCTCGCCCCCGCCGTCGGCGGCCAGCACGGTGACCCCGCGGGCCCGCAGGCCGGCGACCAGCGGTTCCAGCGGCGCGCCCCGGACGACGTCGACGTGGAACAGGCTGCCCGCGCTGGACCGGACCGCCTTGCCGCCGTACGGGTCGGCGGACCCGGCGCCGAACACCACCGCGCCGGCACCGCAGGCGTCGGCGGTGCGCAGCACGGTGCCGGCGTTGCCGGGGTCGGCCAGGCCGGCCAGGCCGACGGCGAGCGCGGGCGGGTCGGCGGCCAGCCGCTCGGCGGGCAGGTCGCGCAGGGCGCACACGGCGACCAGGCCCTGTGGCGTGACGGTCTCGGACAGGCCCGCCGCCGCCTTCTCGGTGACCAGCCGGACGGGGACGGTCGTGCCGGCGAGCAGGTCGCGGTGCGCGGCGGCCGCGGCCTCGGTGGCGAACACCTCGCGGACGTCGTCCGGTGCGGTGGCCAGCGCCTCGGACACCGCCTGGCGGCCCTCGGCGAGGAAGGCGCCCGCGGCGTCGCGGCCGGCGCGGCGGGTCAGCTTGCGCGCGGCGGCGACCCGCCCCGACCGCTCGGTCAGCAGCTCGCTCACGTCGTCCTCCCGTCTCGGTCGAGATCGCGCGATCTCGGCGTTACCGGCGCCGCCCCGCGGCGAGATCGCGCGATCTCGGCGTTCCCCGCGCGTCCCGGCGGCGAGATCGCGTGATCTCGACCAGGAACACCCGCCCCCACACGCACCGACGCCGCCGGCGCCGGCCCTGGGGCCGGGCACCGACGGCGCCGGGAGGGGTGGTTCTAGGCGGCCTGCTCGCCGCCGGCCGGGGTCGCGGCGACGGCGGCCCGGGCGGTCTCCACCAGGGCGGCGAAGGCGGCCGGCTCGTTGACCGCGAGCTCGGCGAGCACGCGGCGGTCGAGCTCGATGCCGGCCAGCTTCAGGCCCTGCATGAACCGGTTGTAGGTCATGTCGTTCTGCCGCGCGGCGGCGTTGATGCGGGTGATCCACAGCTTGCGGAAGTCACCCTTGCGCACCTTGCGGTCGCGGTAGTTGTAGGTGGCCGAGTGGAGGATCTGCTCCTTGGCCTTGCGGTACAGGCGCGAACGCTGACCGCGGTACCCGCTGGCGGCCTCGAGGGTCGTCCGGCGCTTCTTCTGGGCGTTGACCGCCCGCTTCACGCGTGCCACGTGAGAACTCCTTGCTGGTTACGGGAGGCGGGGGCTCAGATGCCCAGCAGCTTCTTGATGGTCTTCGTGTCGGCCGGGGACATGACCTGGTCCTTCTCCAGCCGGCGCTTGCGCCGCGAGCTCTTGTGCTCGAACTTGTGCTGGTTGTTGGCCTGCTCGCGCATGATCTTGCCGGTGCCCGTGACGCGCACCCGCTTCGCGGTGCCCTTGTGGGTCTTCTGCTTCGGCATGTCCTCGTCGTCCTGTTCGTGGGTGTCGGCGCCGCCCGGCAGCACGGGGCTGCCGAGACGACGCCGGCCGTCTCGGTGGTGCGGTCCTGCTGTGCGACCGGGTCAGGCCGTCGGGGTCTGCCCCTCGGCGGCCCGGTCGGCCTTGGCCTGACGGCGCGCGCCGTCGGTCGCGGCCTGGTTCCGGTGCGGGGCGATCACCATGACCATGTTCCGGCCGTCCTGCTTGGGGTTGGACTCGACCACGCCGAGCTCGGCGACGTCGGCGGCCAGCCGCTGCAGCAGGCGGTAGCCCATCTCGGGCCGCGACTGCTCGCGACCGCGGAACATGACGGTGATCTTGACCTTGTCGCCGCTCCTGAGGAAGCGCTCGACGTGGCCCTTCTTGGTCTCGTAGTCGTGCGGGTCGATCTTCAGGCGCAGCCGCATCTCCTTGATCACGGTGAGCGCCTGGTTCCGCCGGGCCTCGCGGGCCTTCTGCGCGGACTCGTACTTGAACTTCCCGTAGTCCATCAGCTTGACGACCGGCGGCCGGGCCATCGGCGCGACCTCGACGAGGTCGAGCTCGGAGTCCTGCGCCAGGCGCAGCGCCTCGCCGATCGGCACGATGCCGACCTGCTCGCCCTCCGGGCCCACCAGGCGGACCTCGGGGACGCGGATACGGTCGTTGATACGGGGCTCGGTGATGGCCTCTCCTCTGCTCTGTCACACGGGAGGAGGTCGCGCCCACCCGGGCACCGGAGACGGCGAGGGCCCCGTGAGCGGTGCTCACAGGGCCCGTCTCGCCGGTGCGGCACCGGCCCGTCGCCGGGCCGGGCACGTCGCGGGGTCCCGGCCGGGGCAGGCCGGACTCCCGCGAACCGGGGACCTGGGCGCCTCGACGGCGCCAGGTGGGAGCGGGCTCCTCTTGGTCAGCGGCCCGGGGCGGGGCCGCTGGGGTGGTTCACGCGCCTCGTGTAGCGGGGAGGCACGCCCATGCTACAGCGTCGCGGTCGGGCCGGGTATTCCGGTGGCCGGGACGGCGCTCACTCGTGCAGCAGCGGGCCGTGCGCCGGCGCGGGGCGGGCGGCGACGTCGGCGGCCAGCAGCGCCCGCAGCCCCTCGACGGCGGTGACCGCGCGCTCGCCGTCGACCGCCTGCAGCGCCGTGATCGCCATCGCGTCGCCGTTGGTGAGCTCCAGGGTGGCCACCCACGCCCGGCGGTCGAACCGGACGCCGCGCACCGCCGCCCAGGGCAGCGTCCGCTGCCCCAGCAGGTTGCGCACCCGGATGCCCGAGGCGTCGGCGTCGACCCGGGGCCGGCCCAGCAGCAGGATCCCCGCGCCGACGAACAGGCCGATCCCGGCGATGGCCACGCGGTCGGCGGCGTCGAACGGGTTGAGCTCGTCCGAGGGCCGGGTGACGAGCGCGGTGACGACCATGACGACGACGACCGTGACGGCGAGCAGCGTGCAGACCACCCGCATGAGGAGGGGGACGGCGGAGATCCGGGTGGGGGTGGCGGGCGGCGTCGGCACGCCCCCATGGTCCCAGCCCGGCGCGCCCGGCCGGGGCTGGCAGAGTGCCGGGGCGTGGACGCAGGCGGCGTGGAGGTGACCGGCGAGGCGCAGCGCGCCGCGTGGCGCGAGCGGTCGGTGCCCGCCGTCGAGCGGGTGCGGCCGGGCCTGTGGTCGGTGCCGGTACCGATGGGCGGCCCGCTGCGCTGGGTGAACGCGTACGTGCTCGAGCTGGCCGGCGGCGGGCTGGGCCTGGTCGACACCGGCTGGGACGCCGACGACAGCTGGGCGGCGCTGTGCGCCGGGCTGGCCGGGATCGGCGCCGGCGTCACCGAGGTCCGCGGGGTGCTGGTCACCCACATGCACATGGACCACGTGGGCCTGGCCGGCCGGGTGCGGGAGGCGTCGGGCGCGTGGGTGGCGATGCACCCGGCCGACGCCCGCGACCTGACCACCTTCACCGCCCGCTCCCCCGAGGAGTCCACCGAGGTGGAGGTCGCCTTCCTCGTCGGGCTCGGCGCTCCCGAGGCGGACGCCCGCGCGGACGCCGGGACGCCGGAGGAGCGCGCGCGGTGGCGGCGGCTGGCGCTGCCCGACCGGCTGCTCGAGGACGGCGACCGCGCGGACCTGCCCGGCTGGGCGCTGCGCGCCGTCCACACGCCCGGGCACACCGCCGGGCACCTGTGCTTCGCCGACGAGGCCACCGGCCTGTTCTTCGCCGGCGACCACGTCCTCCCCCGCATCAGCCCGAACGTCTCGACGCACGCCGGCGGCGCCGCCGACCCGCTGCGCGACTACCTGACCTCGCTGGAGCGGGTCGCCGGGGAGGAGGCCGACGAGGTGCTGCCCGGCCACGAGTGGCGCTTCCGCGGCCTCACCGGGCGGGTCCGCGAGCTGCGCGCGCACCACGAGCGCCGGCTGGCCGAGCTGCTGGCCGCGGTCCGGGCGCACCCCGGGAGCACCCCGTGGGACCTGGCCGCGCACCTGACGTGGTCGCGGCCGTGGTCGCAGTACGAGCGGCGGATGCGGATCTTCGCCGTCACCGAGACCGACGCGCACCTGCGGCTGCTGGTCAGCCGCGGGCTGGTCGTCCGCGACGGCGCGCGGGTGCCGCGCCACACGGCGGCACCACTGCGCTGATCCGGCACTAACCTGGGTGCCTGCAGGCCGCGGCACCTCGAACACCCGGGTGGCCACGGCCGGTCCCCGCGAGGTGCCCGTGTCCCAGGACGCCACTCGTTCGCTCCCCCTGGCCGACGAGCTGTCGGTCGTCTCCGCCCGCGTGGCGGGGCTCCTGCTGTCCGAGGAGACCGTCTCCACCGCACTGGGCCTCGTCAGCGCCCTGGTGCTGCAGACCGTCCCGGCGGCGGCCGGCGCGGGCGTCTCGATCGTCGACCGCAGCGGCCGGCGGTCGTCGGGCTCGACCGACCCGCTGGTCGAGCGCGCCGACGCGCTGCAGTACGAGCTCGACGAGGGGCCGTGCCTGGCCGCGGCCTCCGAGCGGACGCTGGTGCGCGCCGACGACCTGTGCACCGACCCCCGCTGGCCGCGCTGGGCCGCGGCGGCCACCGACCTGGGCCTGCTGTCCACGATCAGCGCCCCGCTGGTGGCCGGGGACCGCACCGTCGGCGCGCTGAAGGTCTACGGCACCGACCCCGGCGCCTTCACCGACCACGACGCGCAGGTGCTCACCCTGTCCGCGGCGCAGGCGGCGCTGCTGGTCGTGCACGTCACCGCGCGGGACCAGGCGCGCCGGGCCAGCGAGGACCTGCGGCTGGCGGTGACCACCCGCGACGTCGTCAGCACCGCGAAGGGCGTGCTCATGGCCCGGCACGGCGTCGGGGAGGAGACCGCGCTGGCCATGCTCCTGTCCCGCTCCGGGGGCGACGCCGGGACGCTGCGCCAGGCGGCCCGGGCCATCGTCGACTCCGCCGTCCGCCGGCTGCGCTGATGCTCCCGACCGACGGCCCCGCCGAGGACCCGCGGACGCCGCTGCGGGCCGCGCTGCACCACGCCGACCTCACCCTCGAGCAGCTGTGGCTGCGGTACTTCGAGCTCGGCGGCAACGCGGACATGTTCGACGTCGAGGCGTACCTGGACGGGCTGGCGTGCCTGTCCGACATCGACGGCGACCTGCTGGCGGTCGCGGTCAACGAGCGCCTCGACGAGCTGTCCGCGGCCCGCCGGGTGCCCTACTCCCGGGCGCTGCGGCCGCCGCGGCCGACCACCGGCCCGCTGGCGGCGCTGCTGCAGCTGCTCGAGGCCGCCCGCACCGCCCCGCCGGACCGGCTGCCGCAGCTCGCCGCGCAGGCCGGCCGGGTGCTCGGCGTCGACGTCGCCGTGCACGTCGTCGACCACGAGCAGCGCCGGCTGGTGCAGCTGTCCGGCGGCGGCCGGCCGGTGGGCGAGCCGATCGCCGTCGACGGCACGCTGGCCGGGCGGGTGTTCCAGCACGGGCAGCCGCTGCCGTCGGAGGCCGGCGGCGTGCCGCGCCTGTGGGTGCCGCTGCTCGACGGCGCGGACCGGGTCGGCGTCCTGGAGGTGCGGGTGGAGGCGGCCCGGGACCTCGAGGACCCCGGCCTGCGCGAGCAGTGCTGGTGGCTGGCCTCGATGGTCGCCCACCTGGCCACCTCGATGGGCGTCTACGGCGACGTGCTGGAGCGCAGCCGGCGCGGCCGGCCGCGGACGCCGTCGGCCGAGCTGGTGTGGCAGCAGCTGCCGCCGCTGACCGCCGCCACCGACGCCTTCGTCCTGGCCGGCCTGCTCGAGCCGAGCGACGACGTCGGCGGCGACGCCTTCGACTACGCCCTCGCCGAGGACGAGGTGTGGATGACCGTCCTCGACGCCATGGGTCACGGCCTCGGCGCGGGGCTGATGAGCGCCGCCACGCTGGCCACCGCCCGCAGCGTGCGGCGGGACGGGCGCGGCCTGCACGACCAGGTCCGCGCGGTCGACGAGGTGGTCGCGACGACCTTCACCGGCAGCGCCTTCGTCACGGGGGTGCTCGCCCAGCTCGACGTCACCACAGGGCGGCTGCGCTACGTCCGCGCGGGGCACCCGCCGCCGCTGCTGCTGCGGCGCGGGCGGGTGGTCAAGGAGCTCACCGCGGGCGGGCGGGTGCCCTTCGGCCTCGGGACGGCGGCGTTCGAGGTGGCCGAGGAGGTGCTCGAGCCCGGGGACTGGCTGGTGCTCTACACCGACGGCGTCACCGAGGCGCGCGACGCCGCGGGGCGGTGGTTCGGCGAGCAGCGGCTGGTCGAGTTCCTGACCCGCGCGGCCGCGGCCGGGCAGCCGCCGCCGGAGACGGTCCGCCGGCTGGTGCGCGCGGTCCTCGACCACCAGGGCGGGGTGCTGCAGGACGACGCCAGCATCCTGATCGCGTCCTGGGCCGTGCGCTGACCGGTCGCACCACCGCGGCCGGCCGGCGGTGCAGGGGCCGTCACACGACCGCAACGCCCACGGGCCACCATGGACCGGTGACCTCCTCCCCCGACGCCCCGGCGCTCGCGACCGGCCCGGAGCAGCCCGGCCCGGAGCAGGCCGGCCCGGAGCAGGCCGCCGGCCCCGCGCCGCTGGCCGGGTACACCGTGGCGGTCACTGCCGCGCGGCGGCGGGAGGAGCTCGGCGCGCTGCTGGACCGCCGCGGCGCCCGGGTGGTCTACGCCCCGGCGATCCGGATCGTGCCGCTGGCTGACGACGCCGAGCTGGTCGCCGCCACCGAGGCGGTGCTCGCCGCGCCGGTGGACCTGGTGGTCGCGACGACGGGCGTGGGGTTCCGCGGCTGGCTGGAGGCCGCCGAGGCGTGGGACCTGCCGCTCGTCGGGCACCTGCGCGGCGCCCGGGTGCTCGCCCGCGGCCCCAAGGCGCGCGGCGCCATCCGCGGCGGCGGGCTGGTCGACGCGTGGTCGCCGGCGTCGGAGTCCTCGGCCGAGGTGCTCGAGCACCTGCTGTCCGGCGCCGAGGGCCCGCTGGCCGGGCGCCGGGTCGCCGTCCAGCTGCACGGGGACCCGCTGCCGGAGTTCGTCGACGCGCTGCGGGCCACCGGCGCCGAGGTGCTGACCGTGCCGGTGTACCGGTGGGTGCTGCCCGAGGACGTCGCGCCGCTGCGCCGGCTGGTCGGGATGGTCGCGGCCCGCGCGGTCGACGCGGTGACGTTCACGAGCGCGCCGGCCGCGGCCAGCCTGCTGTCGGTGGCCACGGAGCTCGGCCGGCGGGAGGAGCTGGTGGCCGCGCTGACCGGCGGGGTGCTGCCGGTCGCCGTCGGCCCGGTCACCGCCGGCCCGCTGACCGCCGCCGGGGTGCCGACGCTGCAGCCCGAGCGCTCCCGGCTGGGCGCCCTGGCCCGCGAGGTCGTCGCCCGGCTGCCCGAGCGCGACCCGGTGCTGCGGGTCGGGGACGCCGCGCTGCAGGTCCGCGGGCACGCCGCCGTGCTCGACGGCCGCCTGGTGGAGCTGCCGCCGGGGCCGATGGCGGTGCTGCGGGCGCTGGCCGCCCGTCCCGGCGCCGTCGTCGCCAAGCCCGACCTGGTGCGCGGGCTGCCCGGCGGCGGGGACGGGCACGCCGTGGAGATGGCGGTGACCCGGCTGCGCGCCGCGCTCGGGCCGGGCGTCGTCGAGACCGTCGTCAAGCGCGGCTACCGCCTGGCGGTCTGAGCGCCTGGCGGTCTGAGCGGGTCCCCCTGTGCACCTCCGCGGACGTGCACAGGGGGACGGGCGCTCAGACGCCCGCCGTGCGGGCGGTCGGCCGCAGGTAGACCGCCCAGGTGACCGCGACGCAGACGGCGTAGAAGGCGATGAACACGAGGTAGGCGGCGTCGCCGCTGCCGGTGGTGAGGAACGACTGGCGGAACGCCAGGTTGACCAGCACGCCGCCGAACGCGCCGACGGCGCCGGCGATGCCGATCAGCGCCCCGGACGTCCGCAGCGCCTGCCGGTCGGCGGCGGCGGGGTCGGCGCCCGCGGCGACCTGC
The DNA here is from genome assembly GCF_054050475.1 of Geodermatophilus sp. SYSU D00525. Lineage (NCBI taxonomy): Bacteria > Bacillati > Actinomycetota > Actinomycetes > Geodermatophilales > Geodermatophilaceae > Geodermatophilus > Geodermatophilus sp. SYSU D00525. The sequence continues at coordinate 45,205 of NZ_JBJGZK010000028.1, read as the reverse complement.
TGCAGCGCCCGGGTGCGGAAGACCGCCGGGATCATCTTGTAGGTCGAGCCGTTGCCGACGCCGCTGAGCACGAACAGCAGCACGAACCCGACGACGAACAGCGGCAGCGACCCCACCTGGCCGGCGGTGAACACGACCGCGGCACCGGCCGCCATCGCGACGAAGGTCCAGAAGGTGATCCGCGCGCCGCCGTAGCGGTCGGCCAGCGAGCCGCCGAGCGGGCGGACCAGGCTGCCCAGCAGCGGGCCCAGCCAGGTCAGCGACGCGGCCGCCAGCGGGGTGGCGAAGTCGGCGCCGAACTGGTTCTGCAGCACCTGCCCGAAGGCGAACCCGAAGCCGATGAACGAGCCGAAGGTGCCGATGTAGAGGAAGGACACGACGTAGGTGTGCGGCTCGCGGGTCGCCTCGCGCATGGCCCGCGGCTGGTTGCGCGCCGTCGTCAGGTTGTCCATGAGCAGCGCCGCGCCGACGGCGGCGACGACGACCAGCGGGACGTAGACGAGCAGCACGATCCGCGGGTGCTCGACGCCGGCCGTGGCGAGCACGAGCAGGCCGACGAGCTGGATCACCGGGACCCCGAGGTTGCCGCCGCCGGCGTTGAGGCCCAGCGCCCAGCCCTTGAGCCGGTCGGGGTAGAAGGCGTTGATGTTGGCCATGGAGCTGGCGAAGTTGCCGCCGCCGACGCCGGCCAGGCAGGAGACGACCAGCAGCGTCGTGTAGGAGACGCCGGGCTCGAGGACGACCGCGGTGGCGACCGTGGGGACCAGCAGCAGGGCGGCGCTGACGATCGTCCAGTTGCGGCCGCCGAACTTCGCGACGGCGAAGGTGTAGGGCAGCCGCACGACGGCGCCGAGCGCGGTCGGCAGCGTGGTGAGCAGGAACTTGCCGGCCGGGTCGATGCCGAACACCGGCTCGGGCAGGAACAGCACGACGACCGACCACAGGCTCCAGACCGAGAAGCCGACGTGCTCGGAGAACACCGAGAAGAACAGGTTGCGGCGGGCGACCCGCCGGCCGGTGGTCTCCCAGAACAGCGGGTCCTCGGGACGCCAGTCGTCGATCCAGCGCCCGCCGCGCGGCGGGCTCGGCGGCGCGGGGGCGGTGGGTGGCGCGGTGCGCGTGGGGGCGGCCATGGCCCGGAAGCGTCGCGGGCCGCGATTTCCCCGCCGTCGCCGTCGGGCTGACCGTGTGTTCCGTTGTGCTCACCGGCCCTGCCCCGCTGTGGTGAGGGTCCGGCCGCCGGGCCGACACGGAGCGGCCGGCTCGGCCATGATCGACGGCGTGGCGGAGTACACGGAGGCGGCACCGGGACGCGCGCTCGTGGAGTCCGGGGAACTGGTCGCCGGGACGATGGCGCGCACGGCCGCGGGGCTGGTGTTCGACGACGGCTCGGCGAAGGTGCGCCTGGACGGCGGGCTGGCCGCGTGGCTCCGGCGCACCGCGACCGCGGCCGACGCCGACCCGCCCGCGCCGGTGTCCTCCCGCGCCCGGTGCCGCGCCGGCGCCGCGCTGGCCTTCGCCGCCGAGCTGTCGGTGACCCGCGCCGCCCAGGGCCGCGCGGTGCGCACCGACGGCTTCCTCGCCTCCGGCCCCGGCGACCGGGCGCCCGCCGACGAGGTGGCCGAGGCCGCCGTGCTCGCCGCCCGCGCGGTCACCGAGGAGTGGCGGGTGCGCCACCTCGGCTACCTGCTCGCCGAGGCCGCCGTCTCCCCCGACCTCGACGCCGCCGTCGTGTTCCGCGGGCTGCGGTTGGCCACGGAGCTCACGGGGCGGCAGTGGGTGCTGCTGGCCGCGGTCGGCCGGCGCGAGCGCACCCCGCTGCCGATGGCGCCGGTCCCGCAGGACCCCCGCGGCTGGACGGCGTGGGGCGCGCTCGAGGACCTCACCGACCTGCAGCGCCGCGGCCTGCTCGACCCGCCGCCCGCGACCCCGCGCCCCGGCGGCGCGGCGCTCCCCCGGCTGCGCCCGGCCGACCTGCGGCTGACCCGCCGCGGCGTGCTCGTGCACCGGCTGCTGGCGCTGGACTTCGTGCGCGACCAGGCGGTCGCCGCCGCCCTCGCCGACCTGGCCTGACCCTCCCTCGCGGATCGTGATCGACCCGTGACCTGCCGCTGTGGGTCTGCCGGGGGCCCCGCCGCGTGTAGAGGGTGACGGCGACCGGCGGGAGGCACGGGGTGGACCAGCGGGGCTTCGAGGACTTCGTGTCCCGCGAGCAGGCGGGGCTGCTGCGCCTGGCCGTGCTGCTGGCCGGGGACCGCGGGCACGCCGAGGACCTGGTCCAGACCGCGCTGCTGAAGACCTACCGGCACTGGGACCGGGTCGCCCGCGGCGGCGACCCGGCCGCCTACGTCCGCCGCGTCGTCGTCACCACCCACACCAGCTGGCGGCGCCGGCTCGCGAGCACCGAGCAGGTGGTCGAGGCGCTGCCCGACCGGGCCGACCCGGCGGTGCCGCGCCAGGACGACGAGGAGCTGCGCGCCGCGCTGCGCTCGCTGCCGCCGCGGATGCGCGCCGCCGTCGTCCTGCGCTACTACGCCGACCTCTCCGAGCAGCAGGCGGCCGAGGCGATGGGCTGCTCGACCAGCGCGGTGAACACCCACACCACCCGGGGGCTGGCCCGCCTGCGCGCGCTGCTGGTGCCGCCGGTCCTCGTGAGCGGGGAGGACTCCTGATGGACGACCTGACCGACCGGCTGACCCGGCTGGCCGAGCGCACCGCTCCCCCGCCGCGGGAGGACCTCGCCCGGGCCGTGGTGACCCGGCACCGCGCGCGGCGCCGGCAGACGCTCGGGCTGACCGCGGTGGCCGCGGCGGTGGCGGCCGTGGTGGTCGCCGTCCCGGTCGCGCTCCGGGACCCCGGCGACGGGGACGTGCCCGCGGTCGGCGTGGCCGCGCCCGGGCCGGCCGCCGCCTCCGCCGACGTCCTCACCGGGCCGACCCGCGGCTCGCTGGCCGGGGACGCCGCCTTCGTCGAGGGCGTGCGGCAGCTGCCGTGGACCGACAGCCCGGGCGACCACGCCCCCGACTCCCCGCCGGAGGCCCGCCGCGTCGTGTACGCCGGGGACGCCGCCGGCCGGCGGTGGGTGCTGGTCGCCGGCGAGGACCCGGCGATGGCCGCGAACCGGCCCGTCGACCCCGCCGACCCCACGGCCGCCGGCACCCTGGCCGCCGTCTGGTTCACCGGCCCGGAGGGCGCGGCCCCGGAGCAGCTGCAGCGGGCCGGGTCGATGTCGGGGCTCGCGGCGGGGCGGCCGGTGGCGCTGTCGGACGCGAGCACCGGCGCCCTGCTCGTGGTCGCCGCGCCGGGGGACGTCGTCGAGGTGTCCCGCCGTCCGGAGGTGGCCGCCGACGGCACGGTGGGCCGCGACTTCGTCCCGGTCGACGCGCCCGACGGCGTCGCGGCACTGGCGCTGGACCCGGCGACCGGGTCCTACGACGAGGCGCTGCGCTACCGCGTGGTCCGCGACGGCGCGACGGTGGTGACCGCGATGCCGATGACCTGGCGACCGGAGGACTCCACCCCGCCGAGCCCGGCGCTCGCGGTGGGCACGGACCCCGTCCTGGACGCGGCGGTCGACCACGTCTTCGTCGTCACGGGCCTGCGGCCGGAGGAGGTCACCCTCGACCTCGTGTGGTCCGGGAGCGTGCCGGGCGGGGACGGTCCGGGGACGCTGCGGCTGCTCGCGGCGACGCTGCCCTCGGGCGCGGCCTACCTGGAGGCGACGCTCACCGGGAGCGCGGGCACCGGCGCCGCGTCCGGCACCTGGTGCGCCACCGACCTCCTGCCGGCCGGCGCACCGGTGACCGCACGGGGGTTCGTGCTGCGGTGCCCGGAGGCCGACGGCGCCGTGCTGATCGGCCCGCCGGGTGCCGTGACCGCCCGGGTGGACGGCACGGACGTGCCGCTGCGGGACCGGGTCGCCGCGGTTCCGGGCGACGGCGCCGAGGTCCTGTTCCTGGCCGCCGACGGCACCGTGCTCGCCCCCGCCGAGGAGCTCGGCTTCGACGGCCTCGAGCGGCTCGCCGCGACCCACGGCTGGGACTGACGTGCCCGCCGAGCCCGCCTCCGTCGTCGCCGCCCGGCAGCCGGCCGAGGAGGCGCGGGACCGCCGGACCGCCCCGCGCCGGCGGCGGCCGGTGCCGCTGCCCGCCGGACGGGTGCTGCTCGCGGCGGGGCTGGCGACCGGCTGCGCGGGCGGGTCCGGCGGCCCGGGCGAGGTCGTCTGCCCGGCGATCGGCTGGGTCAACGCGGTGCGGGTGGAGCTCACCGGCGACTGGACCGGGCAGGCGCCGTCGTCGGTGCGGGTGGTCTGCGAGCCCTCGTGCGGGCAGGCCGTCCGCCTCGACCGGGACCCCGAGCCGGTCACCGAGGTCACCGCGCCGCTGACCGGGGCCACGGCCGGCGTGCCGACGGACATGCAGACACCGGACGCCGCGACCGTCACCGTGCTCGCGGCCGGCGGCGGCGCGCTCACCGAGGTCGGCGTCGACCTGGACTGGGTGCGGGTCGGCGGCAGCGAGGAGTGCGGCGGCCCGATGGCGGCCACCGTCGCCGTCCCGGCACCCTGAGCGGTCAGGCCGAGCGGGCGTAGGCGGCGGGCGTCGTCGCCAGCATCCGGCGGAAGTGCCGGGTGAGGTGCGCCTGGTCGAAGAAGCCGACCGCCGTCGCCACCTCCGCGGCGGGCAGCCCGTCGAGCAGCAGCCGCCGCGCGCGGTCGACCCGCCGGCCGGTGAGGTACCGGTGCGGCGGCAGCCCGTGCCGGCGGGTGAACGCGCGGACCAGGTGGGTCGGGTGCACGCCCCACCCGGCCGCCGTCGCCTCCAGGGACACCCCGTCCGCGAGCCGGGCGTCGAGCAGGTCGCGCAGCCGGTCGGCGAGCGGGTCGTCCCGCACGGGCGGGGCCGCGACGACGGCGCGGTCGAGGTGCCGGCCCAGCCGCTCGAGCACGAACGCCAGCCGGCTCTCCGCCTCCAGCGCCTCGGTGTGCGGCGCGAGCGCGGCGTGCAGCCGGGAGACGCGGTCGCGCAGCACGGGGTCGGCGTACGCGGGGTGGTCGACGGCGGTGCCGATCCGCCGCTCGCCCAGGGTCGCCGGCTCCAGGTACAGCACCCGCTTGCGGAAGCCGCCGGGGAACTGGGACCGCCCGTCGTGCGGCACGCCGGGCGGCAGCAGGGTGACCCCGGCCGGGGACGCGCCGTGGGCGTGCCGGTCGAGGTCGTAGCGGACGGCGCCGTCGTCGACGAGCAGCAGCGTCCAGGCGTCGTGGGTGTGCGGCGGGTGGACGTGGTCGGTGAACCGGGCGTGGAACACCTCGATCAGGCCCGGGACCGGAGGCCGCCAGGCCACCACCTCGGCCGTCACGTCAGGAACGTACGAGAACGGGACCGCCGCCCGGCCCGACGCTGCAGGGCGTGGAGACGCTGCCCCTCGAGGAGACCGTGGACGTCGGCCCGCCGTGGCCCACGAAGATCGCCGTCCTGCTGCGGGAGGGCCTGCTGCCGTGGCAGGAGCTCAACGTGACCGCGTTCCTGGCCGGCGCGGTCGCCGCCGCGGTGCCGGAGCTGGTCGGCCGGCCCTACGAGGACGCCGACGGCACGCGGTACCTCGCGATTTTCCGCCAGCCGGTGCTGGTCCTCACCGGTCCCGGGGAGCTGCTCGCCCGGGCGCGGACGCGGGCGCTCGAGCGGGGGCTGCCGACGTCGCTGTCCACCGCGGACCTGTTCGCCACCGGCGGCGACGCCGAGAACCGGGCCGCCGTGCGCGCGGTCGCCGGCGCCGACTTCGACCTGGTCGGGATCGCCGTGCACGGACCGCGGAACGCCGTCGACAAGGTCACCAGGGGCGCCCGCATGCACCCGTGAGGGCAGGATCGCCGGGATGGAGGAGTCGCCGCACGTCCCCGTCACCCACACCGACTGCGCGGACGTCCCCGGGCCCTCCTTCCACGGGACGCGGGCGACGCTCGCCGTCGGCGACGAGCTGGTCCCCGGCCGCGGCCCCGACGTCCGGGCGGGCCGGGTGATGGACCACGTGTACTCCACGTCGCTGGTCGACACCGCCGCCTGCGGGCGCGGAGCCGGCGACGGCGCCGGCCGGGGACGGGCACCGGGGACACGTCCACGTCGTGGCGCCGCTGGGCCCGTTCGAGGACGACCCGAACGTCACCGACGAGCGGTTCCCCGGCAACCCCACGCGGTCCTACCGGACCCGCTCCCCCGCTGCGCGTCGTCGGCGAGGTGGAGGGCCGGGAGGGGCACGCTCCGGAGGTCGTGGCGGGGATGCTCGCGTCCCTCGCGCGGCTGCGCGAGCAGGGCCTCGACGTCATCGAGGACTGAGCGGTGTGGGCACGCAGCGCGATCCGGAGGACCCCGGGACCGCGCTGCGTGCACACCCTGCGCCTCAGACGTCGACGACGAGCATCCCGTCCACCTCGCGGACCGGGTACACGCGCACCGGGCCGACGTCGCCGGCGGTCGGGGCGCCGTCGGCCCACCGGAACCCGTAGAGGTGCAGCGGGCAGACGAGCACGTCCGGGTCGGTCTGCCCGTCGGCGAGCGGGCCGCCGGCGTGCGGGCAGGCGGCCTGGGTGGCGTGCAGCGACCCGTCGCGCAGCCGGAAGACGGCGACCTGCACGTCCCCGGCGACGAACGCCCGCCCCTCCCCCGGCGGCACGTCCCCGGCCCGGCCGACCGCGTACGCCCGGACGGCGGCGGGACTGGCCGGCCGGGTGTCGACGACGCTCATCGGACCGGCACCTGCGGCAGCGGGACCAGCGGCAGCGCGGGCCGGAACTGCCCCGGCGTGGCCGGCTCGGGGCCGTCCTGCCCCCACGGGTCGGTGTAGGCGTCGATCGAGCGCTGCAGGCCGGCGTCGAGGTCGGCGCAGGTGCCCTCGGCGTCGTCGACCACCACCGACCGGACCCGCTCCAGCCCGACCCGCGGCACGAAGTCGTAGGTCCGCTCCAGCCAGTTGGCGTGCTCCCGGTAGTACTGCACGAACCGGCCGACCAGCGTCGTCACCGCCTCCGGGGAGTCGACGGTGGCCAGCAGGTCGCCCTTGCGGACCGTGGCCCCGGCGGCACCGCCGACGTACACCTCCCACCGGCCGCTGCCGACGGCGACGACGCCGACGTCCTTGACGTAGGCCTCGGCGCAGTTCCGCGGGCAGCCGACGACGGCCATCTTGATCTTCGCGGGGCTCTCGATGCCCTGGAACCGCGTCTCCAGGTCGATGCCGAGCTGCGTGGAGTCGTCGAGGCCGAAGCGGCAGAAGTCGCTGCCCACGCAGGTCTTCACCGTGCGCATGCTCTTGCCGTAGGCGTGGCCCGAGGGCATCCCGAGGTCGGCCCACACCGCGGGCAGGTCCTCCTTGCGGACGCCGAGCAGGTCGATCCGCTGGCCGCCGGTGACCTTCACCATCGGCACCTCGTACGTCTCGGCGACGTCGGCGATGCGGCGCAGCTGGGCCGGCGTCGTCACCCCGCCCTTCATCTGCGGGACGACGGAGAAGGTGCCGTCGCGCTGGATGTTGGCGTGCACGCGGTCGTTGACGAACTCGGCGTCCTTCTCCCGCACGAAGTCGCTGCCCCACACCGTCTTGAGCAGCGAGGTGAGGCCCGTCTTCGAGCGGGCGTCCTCCTTGCCGCCGGGGGCGAGCGCGGCGAAGACGGCCGAGACGCTGCGCAGGTCCTGCTCGCGGATCGCGGCCATGAGCGCCGGCTTGGCCAGCGGGATGCCGGGGACGTACCAGGACGCGGCCGGGTCCTCGGCCACCTCTCCGCCGGCGGCCCACTCCACGATCTGCTCCACCAGGGACGTGCAGGACCCGCAGCCCTTGCCGGCGTGGGTGCGGTCCATGACCGCGCCGACGCTGCCGCAGCCGTCGGCCACGGCCCCGCAGATCGCGCCCTTGGTCACGCCGTTGCAGTTGCAGACCTGCGACTCGGCCGGCATGTCGGCGACACCGACCTCCTCCTTGCCGTCGGACAGGTCGACCAGCAGCCGGATGCGCTCCCCGGGCAGTGCGGTGCCGCGGTCGAAGGCCTGGGTCAGGTAGGCGACCTTGCGGGTGTCGCCGAGCAGCGTCGCGCCGACCAGCCGGTCGTCGCGGATCACCACCGACATGTGCACCCCGCGCCGCGGCTCGGAGATGACGAGGAACTCGTCGGAGTCCCGCTCGGGGGTGCTCACGCCCATCGTGGCGACGTCGACCCCGGCGACCTTGAGCTTGGTCGCCGTCCGGCTGCCGTGGTACTCCGCCGTCGGGTCGGTGCCGGTGAGGACGTCGGCCAGCACCCTCGCGTGCTCCCAGGCCGGCGCGACCAGGCCGTAGACCGAGCCGCGGTGCTGGGCGCACTCCCCGATGGCGTAGACGTCGGGGTCGTCGGTGCGCAGCTGGTCGTCGACGACGACGCCGCGCTCCACCTCCAGCCCCGAGCGGACGGCGACGTCGGTGTGCGGGCGGACCCCGGCGGCGACGACGAGCAGGTCGCAGTCGATCCGCCGCCCGTCCCTCAGCAGCACGCCCTCGACGGCGTCGTCGCCGAGCACCTCGGTGGCCAGCACGTCGAGGTGCACGGTGATGCCGAGCGCCGTGACGCTGCGCTCGAGGACGGCGCCGGCCTCCCGGGAGAGCTGGGCGTTCATCAGCCACGGCATCGCGTGCACGAGGTCGACCTCGAGGCCGTGGCCCTGCAGCGCGCGGGCGGCCTCCAGCCCCAGCAGCCCGCCGCCCATGACCACCGCCTTCCGGCAGCGGCCGGTGGCGGCGAGCATCTCGCGGGTCTCGTCGATGGTGCGGAAGCCGTACACGCCCGGCAGCAGGCTGCCGTCGTCGCGGCGGACGCCGGTCATCGGCGGGACGAAGCTGTAGCTGCCGGTGGCCAGCACCAGGTGGTCGTAGGCGGCGGTGGTCCCGTCGGCGGCGTGGACGACCTTGGCGGCGGTGTCGATCCGCTCCACCCGGACGCCCGCGCGCAGCGTGACGCCGTTGTCGGCGTACCAGTCGTGGCTGTTGAGGACGATGTCGTCCTCGTGCGTCTCCCCGGCCAGCACCGGGCTGAGCAGGATCCGGTTGTAGTTGCCGTGCGGCTCGTCGCCGAACACGGTGGTGCGGAACTGCTCGCCGCCGCCGCGCTCGAGCACCTCCTCGACGAACCGGGCGCCGGCCATGCCGTTGCCGACGACGACCAGCCGCGCGCGGGTGTCGAGGTCGGCGTCCATCGCGATCGTGGTCAGCCCCTCCGGGCGACCGCCCAGGACGGCGGTCATCACACCTCCACCAGGCCCAGGTCGACGACGAGCTCGCCGGTGACGCCCTCGGGCGCGGCGGCGTGCAGCTCGACGACGCAGCCGCCGGGCAGGTCCTCGACCACCCGCAGCGGCACGTGCACGTCGCCCTTCGCGCCGATCGGGAACCAGCGCACCGGCTCCCCGTCGCGCACCAGCAGGACGTAGACCAGCTCCGGGGTGGAGTTGCCGCCGCGGAAGTACAGCGCCTGCGCGGTGGCGCCGGCGGGCACCTGGTAGCGCAGCGCCGGGTCGATGGGCCCGGGCTCGGCCAGGCCCTCCCCGGTGACCGGGAAGACGCCTTGCAGGAATCTCGGGGTGCTCTTCACGGGATGGCTCCTCCTCGGGCTCCGGGCCGGGGGCCGGGGTGCGGGCGGGACGGTGCGGGTGTGCGGCTGCGGCACGGGCTGGGTCGCGGCGTCGGGGGCGGGCGGCCGCTCGGCCGGGCCGCCGACGCGGGTGACGGCGACCGCGCAGGCCTTGAAGGCGGGCATCCGGCTGACCGGGTCGAGCGCGGGGTCGGTGAGCGCGTTGGCGCTGGCCCCGCCGCCCCAGTGGAAGGGCACGAAGACGGTGTCGGGGCGGATGGCGTCGGTGACCGCGGCGTGGAAGCGGGCGCGGCCGCGGCGGGTGGCCAGCTCGACGACGTCGTCGTGCGCGATGCCGAGCCGGCGGGCGAGGTCGGGGTGCAGCTCCGCCCGCGGGACCGGGGCCACCAGCTGCAGGCTGCGCGTCCGCCGGGTCTGGGTGCCCGACTGGTACTGCGCGAGCACCCGGCCGGTGGTGAGCACGTACGGGTACTCGGCGTCGGGCTGCTCGCGCGCGCCGGTGTGGTGCACCGGCACGAAGCGGGCGCGGCCGTCGGGGGTGGCGAAGCGCTCGGTGAACAGCCGCGGCGTCCCGGGGTGGTCCGGGCCGGGGCAGGGCCAGAAGACGCCCTGCTCGGCGTCGATGCGGTCGTAGGTGATGCCCGAGTAGTCGGCCGCTCCCCCGGCGCTGGCCCGGCCGAGCTCGGCGAAGACGGTCTCGGGGTCGGCGGAGAAGCCCCGCGCGCCCAGCCGCTCCGCCAGCTCCGCGAGCAGTGCCAGGTCGTCGCGGACGCCCTCGGGCGGGTCGAGCGCGCGCCGCCGCCGGATGACCCGCCCCTCGAGGTTGGTCATCGTCCCGGACTCCTCGGCCCACATCGCGCTGGGCAGGACGACGTCGGCCAGCTCGGCGGTCTCGGAGAGGAAGAAGTCGCTGACGGCGAGGAAGTCCAGGTCGCCGAGCCGGCTGACCACCCGGCGGGCGTCGGGGGCGGAGACGGCGACGTTGGAGGCGAGCACCAGCAGGGTGCGCACGCCGCCGTCGCTGCCGAGCGCGTCGAGCAGCTCGAAGGCGCTGCGCCCGGGCACCGGCAGGTCGTCGGGGTCCACGCCCCAGACGGCGGCGACGTGCGCGCGGTCGGCCGGGTCGGCGAGCCGGCGGTAGCCGGGCAGCTGGTCGGCCTTCTGCCCGTGCTCGCGGCCGCCCTGCCCGTTGCCCTGGCCGGTGAGGGTGCCCCAGCCGCTGCCGGGCCGGCCGGGCAGGCCGAGGGCCAGCGCCAGGTTCAGCCACGCGGTCGCGGTGTCGGTGCCCGCGCTGTGCTGCTCGGCGCCGCGCGCGGTCAGCACCACGGCCCGCTCCGCCCGGGCGAGCGCGGACACCGTGCGCCGCTGCTGCTCCACGGGCACGCCGGTGATCCGCTCGACCCGGTCCGGCCAGTAGCTCCGCACCGCGGCGCGCACGGCGTCGGAGCCGGTGGTGCGCGCGGCCACGTACGCCTCGTCGACCAGTCCCTCGGCCACCGCGACGTGCAGCAGCCCGTTGGCCAGCGCGAGGTCGGTTCCGGGCAGCGGCTGCAGGTGCAGCCCGGCGCTGCGGGCGGTCGCCGTCCGGCGGGGGTCGACGACGACGTGCAGCGCCCCGCGCTCCCGGCCGGCGTCGAGGTGCTGCATCGCCGGCGGCATGGTGTCGGCCGGGTTGCTGCCCACCAGCACGACGACGTCGGCCTCGGCGACGTCGGCCAGCGGGAACGGCAGCCCGCGGTCCAGGCCGAACGCGCGGGTGGCCGCGGCGACCGCCGAGGACATGCAGAAGCGGCCGTTGTAGTCGATGGCGCTGGTGCCCAGCGCGACCCGGGCGAACTTGCCGAACTGGTAGGCCTGCTCGTTGGTCAGCGACCCGCCGCCGAAGCAGCCGACGGCGTCGCGGCCGTACCGGGCCTGGGTGCGCCCGACCGCGGCGACGACGCGGCCGAGCGCCTCCTCCCAGGAGGACTCGACCAGCGGGCTGGTGCGGTCGCCGGGCACCGCGCGGACCAGCGGGCGGGTCAGCCGCTCGGGGTGGTCGAGCAGCTCGGCCGCCGACCAGCCCTTGCTGCACAGCCCGCCCCGGTTGGTCGGGAAGTCGAGGGGTACGAGCGTCGCGGGACGGTCGCCGGCGGTGACCGCCGTGCCGCACTGCAGCGAGCAGTAGGGACAGTGCGTCGCGGTGGTCCGCGTGCGGGGACCGGCCGGTGCGGCGGCGCCGGACGGGAGGGGTGCGGACACGGCTCCGAGCGTCGGGTGCGGCGGTTTCCCCGCGGCCACGACGACGTCAAGGCTGCGTTCCGGAGACCTCACGGGCGGGCACGGGGCCCGGTGCGGCCGCCCGACGGTCAGGATGGGGGCGCCGGAGGACGGGAGGTGGTGCGCGGTGGCGTCGGACGACACGGTGCCCGTGCCCCGGCCCGACGCCGTCGCGCCGGCGTCCGCCCGGCCGGGGCTGGGCCGGCGGCGCATCCTCGCCGGCGCGGTCGAGTTCATCGACCGGTACGGCCTGGCCGCGCTCACCATGCGCCGGCTGGGCGCGCACCTCGGCGTCGAGGCGATGGCGCTCTACCGGTACGTGCCCGGGCGGGAGCAGCTGCTCGACGGCGTCGTGGAGACCGTCGTCGACGAGCTGTACGGCGACCCCGAGGTGCACCTGGAGCCCTCCGACGGCTGGCAGGACTACCTGCAGCGGCTGGCGCACGGCGTCCGGCGGATCGCGCTGGCCCACCCCGAGGTGTTCCCGCTGGTGGCCACCCGGCCGCCCGACGCGCCCTGGGTACGGCCGCCGCTGCGCAGCCTGCGCTGGGTGGAGTCCTTCCTCGCCGCGCTGACCGCCAGCGGCTTCTCGGCCGAGGCGGCGGTCAGCGCCTACCGCGCCTACTCGGGGTTCCTCCTCGGTCACCTGCTGCTGGAGGTGTCGCAGCGCGGCGTGCCGGTGACCGCCGAGGACCGAGCCGACGACGCCGGGCCGCGCACCTCGCTCGACCTGGGCCGCTACCCGCACGTGGTGGCCTACGAGGAGCTGCTGTCGCGCGACGAGTCGGCGGCGGAGTTCGAGCTGGCCCTGGAGGCGCTGCTGGAGCGGCTGGAGGGGGTCCGGCGGGAGCAGCGCGGCCCCTGACCCCGCGTGGTGTCATGGTGGGGTGAGCGAACCCGGGCCGACGGTCCACGTCGGCGTCCCGGTCGTCCGGGCGGCCGAGCCGCGCGACGTGCCGCGCATCGCCGCCACCCTCACCGTGGCGCTGGCCGAGTCGCGGTGGGTGCGCTGGGCGCTGCCGCTGGACGGGCGCACGCAGCGGCTCACCCGGCTCGCCGAGCTCGACGCCGGGCACCGCGGGGTCGCCACCGGCACCACCTGGGTCAGCGAGGACGTCGACGCGGTCGCCTCCTGGGACGCCCCCGCCGGGGCCGCGACGCCGGTGCCGGCCGACGTCCTCGCGGCCCTGGAGCGGGAGGTGCCGCGGCTGCACGCCGACCGCGCCGACGCCGTCGCGCGCACCGAGGCCGAGCTCGCCGCCGCGCTGCCCGAGGGCCCGCACTGGCGGCTGCGCGCGCTGGCCACCCGGCCGCGCTCCCGCCGGCGCGGGCTCGGCGGCGCGGTGCTCGCGCCGGTGCTGGCCCGCTGCGACGCCGACGGCGTGCCCGCCGCACTGGTCGCCCCCGCCTGGGCGGTGGTGCGCTTCGCCCGCGGCCTGGGCTTCGAGGTGACGCGGGCGACCCGCTCGGCCGACGGGCAGCTGCCGCTGTGGGTCGCGGTCCGGCCGCCCGGCGTGCCGATGCCGGAGTTCTAGTCCCAGCTCCCCCGGCGGCGCTTGAGCTCGCCACGGCGCTTCTTCTCCGCGATCCGCCGCTCCTGCGAGCCGCGGGTGGGCTTGGTGCGCCGGCGCGGCGGTGGCGGCGCGGCGAGGGCGGCACGCAGCACCGCGGCCAGCCGCTCGCGGGCGGCGGCCCGGTTCCGCAGCTGCTGCCGGTGCTCACTGGCCGCGATCGTCAGGACGCCGTCGACCAGCCGCGGGCCCAGCCGCTCGGCCAGCCGGTCCCGCTGCGCGTCGGTCAGCCCGCGCAGCTCCAGCGGCGCGACCGACAGCTCGACGCGCGAGTCGGCGGTGTTGACGCCCTGCCCGCCGGGCCCCGAGGACCGGGAGAAGCGCCACGCCAGCGCCGCGGCGGGGACGACGAGGGAGCGGGTGACCGGGAGGTCGCCGCTGGTGTCGTCGCTGCCGGGCACGCGCCCAGTCTCGCCGACGCCCCCGCCCGCCGCGATCACGGCCTTCCGGTGAGGACACGCCGACGGCACCCGGCGTGTCGCCCGGCGGAGTCCGGGATCGCGGGGTCAGGCCGGCAGCGGCGGGACGAGGGCGCCCAGCAGCCGGCGCACGACCGCCTCGTCGCCGTCGACGCGCAGCTCCCCGGCGGCCAGGGCGTCGTCGAGGGAGCGGCGGCCGAAGGCGACCGGGCGCAGCACCGCCGGCGCGCCGGACAGGACGGCGTCGGGTGCCTCGGAGCCACTCCGGACGGCGGACAGCCGGCCCCCGCCGACGGTCAGGGTGACCCGGTCGGGTGCCGCGGGGTCGTCGACGACCAGCTCCACCCGCGCCGACCAGCCGGCCAGCCCGGCGGGGTCGGCGAGCGTGCGCAGCGCGAGGACGAACGCGTCGGTGCCCAGGTCCCCGGCGGCGGTCTGCGCGGTGCGCGAGCCCCACCGGCCGAGCGCGAGCAGCACGTCCTCGAGCTCGCGGCCGCGCGGGGTGAGGGCGTAGACCCGCCCGCCCACCGGCGGCCCGGCCACCGACCGCGTGACGATCCCGGCCGCCTCCAGGTCGCGCAGCCGCTGGCTGAGCACGGTCGGGCTGCTGCCGGGCAGCCCGCGGGCCAGGTCCGTGTACCGCTTCGGGCCGAGCAGCAGCTCGCGGACGACGAGCAGCGCCCACCGCTCCCCCACGACGTCGAGGGCGCGGGCGACGCCGCACGGGTCGTCGTAGCTGCGTCGGTCCGGCACGCCGCCGAGGCTACCCCTTGCACTATGTCGCACCTAGTCGCTACTACTGATTCCGTAGCAACCGATCCGAGGAGGAGCCGTGGGCACGCTCAGCATCGTCGAGAACACGAGCCTGGACGGCGTCGTGCAGGCGCCGGGGTCGCCGGACGAGGACACCCGCGGCGGGTTCACCCACGGCGGCTGGTTCGCGCCCTACCCCGACGGCGTCCTCGGCGAGGTCATGGGCCGCGGGATGGCCGCCGAGGGCGCGATGCTGTTCGGCCGCCGCACGTTCGAGTCGATGCAGGCCGCGTGGGCCGGCACCACCGACAACCCGTTCGGCCCGGTGCTCGACGCCAAGCGGAAGTACGTCGTCACCCGGGACCCGGGCTACGCGCCGACGTGGGCGAACACCACGGTCCTCGCCGGCGACGCGGCCGCGACCGTCGCCGAGCTGAAGGCCACCGTCGACGCGGACCTCACCGTGCTCGGCAGCCCCGACCTGCTGGCCACCCTCCTCCCGGCGGGCCTGGTCGACGAGGCGTGGCTCGCCGTCGCGCCGGTCGCCCTGGGCTGCGGCCGCACCCTGTTCCCGGCCGGCGCGCACCTGCGCTGGGAGCTGGTCGAGTCGGTGCCGACGACGACCGGCGTCGTCCTGTCCCACTACCGCCTCGCGCGCTGAGCCCTTCCCCGCCCGCCGGGGCCGTGGTGCGCTGGCCGGCGTGCCACCCACGCTCTACGAGTGGGCCGGCGGTGCCCCGGCCTTCCGGCGCCTGATCGACGCGTTCTACGACCGGGTCGAGCGGGACGACCTGCTCGGCCCGCTGTTCCCCGGCGGCGTGTCCGAGGCGCACCGCGCGCACGTCACCGCCTGGTGGTGCGAGGTGTTCGGCGGCCCGCCGCTCTACACCGAGCAGCTCGGCGGCTACGAGCGGATGCTCGCCCACCACCGCCGGCTGGGGCTGGTGCGCGAGCAGCGGTTCCGGTTCGCCACCCTGATGAGCCGCGCCGCCGACGACGCCGGCCTGCCCGACGACCCGGAGTTCCGCGCGGCCTTCGTCGGCTACGTCGAGTGGGGCACCCGGCTGGCGCTGGCCAACTCGCAGGACGGCGCCGCCGTCGTCGAGCACGCCCCGGTGCCGCGCTGGGGCTGGGGCGTGGCGCCGCCGTACCAGCCCTCCTGAGGACGATGGGGTGGTGACCTCCCTGCCCGCCGCGCTCGCCGCCGGCCCGGTCCTGCTCGACGGCGGCCTGTCCACCGAGCTCGAGGCCCGCGGGCACGACGTCGCCTCGGTGCTGTGGTCGGCGCGGCTGCTGCGCGACGACCCGGGCGCCGTCGTCGCCGCGCACGCCGCGTTCGCCGCCGCCGGGGCACAGGTGGCGACGACGGCGAGCTACCAGGCGACCGTCGAGGGGTTCGCCGCGGTGGGGGTGGACCGGGACGAGGCGCTGGCGCTGGTCGCCCGCTCGGTGGCGCTGGCCCGCGAGGGCGCGCCGGGCGCGTGGGTGGCCGGGTCGGTCGGGCCGTACGGCGCGGCGCTGGCCGACGGCTCGGAGTACACCGGCGCCTACGTGACCGGGGTCGGCGTCGACCGGCTGCGCGCCTTCCACCGGCCGCGGATGGCCACCCTCGCCGACGCCGGCGCCGACGTGCTCGCCTGCGAGACGCTGCCGGCCGCCGCCGAGGCGGAGGCGGTGCTGGCCGAGGCGACGGCGCTGGGCGTGCCGGTGTGGCTGTCGCTGACCACCGTCGTCGACGCCGACGGCGTGGCGCGCACCCGCCGCGGCGAGCGCGCGGCCGACGTGTTCGCGATGGCGCGCGGCGTGCCCGAGGTGGTCGCCGTCGGCGTCAACTGCACCGACCCGGCCGGGGTGCTCCCGGCCCTGGCAGCCGCGGCCGCCGCCGGGGTCCCGCTGGTCGCGTACCCGAACAGCGGCGAGGGGTGGGACGCCGCGGCCCGGCGCTGGACGGGCACCGGCGGCATCGACCCCGGCGACGCCGCGGCGTGGGTGGCCGCCGGCGCGCGCCTGGTCGGCGGCTGCTGCCGGGTGGGGCCGGCCGGCGTCGCCGCGCTCGCCGGCGCGATCGGAGCTCTCTGACCGCACCGCGGAGCGCGGTCCGGCGCTACAGGATCGGGTTGCCGCCGGTCACCGCGACGCGCGCGCCCGACACGTAGGACGCCTCGTCGCTGGCCAGCAGCACGTACACCGGCGCGAGCTCGGCCGGCTGACCGGCGCGGCCCATCGGCACCTGCTGGCCGAAGCTGGCCACCTTCTCCTCGGGCATGGTCGCGGGGATCAGCGGCGTCCAGACCGGCCCGGGCGCGACGCTGTTGGCCCGGATGCCCTTCTCGGCGTACATCTGCGCGAGGCTCGCGGTGAAGTTCGCGATGCCGGCCTTGGTCATGGCGTAGGGCGCGAGGCTCGGGCTCGGCATGTCGGAGTTCACCGACGACGAGTTGATGATCGACCCGCCCGCCGGCATGTGCGGGACGGCGTCCTTGCAGAGGGTGAACATCGCCGTGAGGTTGGTGGCCACCGTGTGGTCCCACTCCTCGTCGGAGACCTCCTCCAGGCTGTCGTGCGACATCTGGAAGGCGGCGTTGTTCACCAGGACGTCGACCTTGCCGAACTCCTCGACGGCCTTCGGGATGATCGTCTTGGCGTGCGCCCGGTCGGAGATGTCACCGGGCACCAGCACGCACCGGCGGCCGGCCTCCTCGACGTACTTCTTGGTGTCCTCGGCGTCCTCGTGCTCGGAGAGGTACGAGATGAGCACGTCGGCGCCCTCGCGGGCGAAGGCGATCGCGACGGCGCGGCCGATGCCGCTGTCGCCGCCGGTGATGACCGCGGCCTTGCCGGCCAGCCGGCCCGATCCGCGGTAGGTCTCCTCACCGTGGTCGGGCTTCGGCTCCATCTCGCCGAGCGTGCCCGGCGGGGTCTGCTGCTGCTCGGGCTGGGACTCGGGGCGGGGTGACGACACGGGGGCTCCTCCTGCTCGCGGCGGGACCGGCGGGCCGGGTCTGCTCCCCGTCCCGCCCTCGCCGAGCGCCTACCCGTGCGATCCCGTGCGGAACCCGGGTGACGTCCTCAGGCCGCGCGCCGCGGCCGCGCCTGCGCGGCCGGCTGCGGGGAGCCCCACCGCATCTCGATCCGGCGACGCCCGTCGGCGTCGGTCACCGTCACCCAGTGGCACTCGGGGCAGTTCTTCTCCAGCATGCGTCTCATCCACCTTCCGTTCACCTTCTGTTCACCTTGATAGACGACAGCGACCGGCGCCACACTCCATCAGGGGAGTCGTGACCGTTTCGTTATGCCGCCCCGGCGTCCGGGAAGGCGGGGACCGTCGGGCACGCTGTCCCTCACGATGACCGCGACCGCGCCCCTCCCCCTGCTCGACGACCCCGGCGACCTCACCGCCCTCCGGGCGCGCGGCAGCGACCCCGACGAGCTGTTCACCTCCTTCGCGGCCTGGGCCGAGGACGGCGGCACGCCGCTGTACCCGCACCAGGAGGAGGCGCTGATCGAGCTGGTCAGCGGCGCGAACGTGGTCCTCGCGACGCCGACCGGCTCGGGCAAGTCCCTGGTCGCCACCGGGGCGCAGTACGCGGCGATGGCGGCCGGGCGGCGCAGCTTCTACACCGCGCCGATCAAGGCGCTGGTCAGCGAGAAGTTCTTCGCGCTGTGCGGGGTGTTCGGCGCGGCCAACGTCGGGATGCTGACCGGGGACGCCGCGGTGAACCGGGACGCCCCGGTCATCGCCTGTACCGCCGAGGTGCTCGCCAACGTGGCGCTGCGCGAGGGCGCCGACGCCGACATCGGCCTCGTCGTCATGGACGAGTTCCACTTCTACGGCGACCCCGACCGCGGGTGGGCCTGGCAGGTGCCGCTCCTGGAGCTGCCGCGGGCCCAGTTCCTGCTGATGAGCGCCACGCTCGGCAACACCGACGCGCTGCGCGAGGACCTCACCCGCCGCACCGGCCGGCCCACCGCACTGGTCGCCGGCGCCGAGCGCCCGGTCCCGCTGCACCACTACTACGCGACGACGCCCGCGCACGAGACCATCCAGGAACTGCTGGACACCAGGCAGGCGCCGGTCTACGTCGTGCACTTCACCCAGGCCCAGGCGCTGGAGCGGGCGCAGGCGCTGATGAGCGTCAACGTGTGCACGAAGGAGGAGAAGGCCGCGATCGCCGACGCGATCGGCGGGTTCCGGTTCACCTCGGCCTTCGGGACGACGCTGTCGCGGCTGGTGCGCCACGGCATCGGCGTCCACCACGCCGGGATGCTGCCCAGGTACCGGCGGCTGGTGGAGCAGCTGGCCCAGGCCGGGCTGCTCAAGGTCATCTGCGGCACCGACACCCTCGGCGTCGGCATCAACGTGCCGATCCGCACCGTCGTGTTCTCCGCGCTGAGCAAGTACGACGGCAGCCGCACCCGGCTGCTCAACGCCCGCGAGTTCCACCAGATCGCCGGGCGCGCCGGGCGCGCGGGCTACGACACCGCGGGCACCGTCGTCGTCCAGGCACCGGAGCACGAGGTGGAGAACCTCCGGCAGTTCGCCAAGGTCGCCGACGACCCGAAGAAGCGCCGCAAGCTGGTCCGGAAGAAGGCGCCCGAGGGGATGGTGCCGTGGTCGAAGGCGACCATGGAGCGCCTGGTCGCCGCCGAGCCCGAGCCGCTGACCAGCCACATGCGGGTGACGACGGCGATGCTGCTCGACGTCGTCGACCGGCCCGGCGACCCGGTCGCGGCGCTGCGCCGGCTGCTCACCGACAACCACGAGCCCCGCAAGCGGCAGCTCAGGCTCATCCGCGAGGCGGTCGGCGTCGCCCGCTCGCTGCTGCAGGCCGGCGTCCTCGAGCGGCTGCCCGAGCCGGAGCCCGACGGTCGCCGGTACCGGCTGACGGTCGACCTGCCGCCGGACTTCGCGCTCAACCAGCCGCTGTCGACGTTCGCGCTGGCCGCGATCGAGCTGCTCGACCCCGCCTCGGACACCTTCGCCCTCGACGTCGTCAGCGTCGTCGAGGCCACCCTCGACGACCCGCGGCAGATCCTGGCCGCGCAGCTGAACAAGGCGCGCGGCGAGGCGGTCGCGCAGATGAAGGCCGAGGGCATCGAGTACGACGAGCGGATCGAGCTGCTCGAGGACGTCACCTACCCCAAGCCGCTCGAGGAGCTGCTCGAGCACGCCTTCGCCGTCTACGTGCGCAGCAACCCGTGGGCCGCCGACGCGCACCCCTCGCCGAAGTCCGTCGTCCGCGAGACGTGGGAGCGGGCGATGACGTTCAAGGAGCTGGTCTCCACCTACGGGCTGACCCGCTCCGAGGGTGCGGTGCTGCGCTACCTCTCCGACGCGGTGAAGGCGCTGCGGTCCGGGGTGCCGGCGGCCGCGCGCACCGAGGAGGTCACCGACGTCGTCGAGTGGCTCGGCGAGCTGGTGCGGCAGGTGGACTCCTCGCTGCTCGACGAGTGGGAGCAGCTGACCAGTCCCGACCAGCCGCTGGACGAACCGGTCGCCGTCCCGGCGCGGGCCCGGCCGCTCACCGGCAACGAGCGGGCGTTCACCGCGATGGTCCGCAACGCGCTGTTCGCCCGGGTGCAGCTGTGGGCGCGGCGCCGCTGGTACGACCTCGGCGAGCTCGACGCCGGCTCCGGCTGGGACGCCGAGCGGTGGGGCGAGGTGGTCCGCGGCTACTTCGCCGAGCACGCCGAGGTCGGCACCGGCGCCGACGCCCGCGGCCCGGCGCTGCTGGTGTGGGACCGGAGCGAGCCCGGCGTCTGGCGGGTGCGGCAGATCGTCGACGACCCGGCCGGCGACCACGACTGGGGCATCGACGCCGAGGTCGACCTCACCGCCTCCGACGAGGCCGGCGAGCTGGTGCTGCGCGTCGTCGACGCCGGCCGCAAGGACGCCTGACCTCAGGACGGCAGCGGCGTGGCGCGGGCGCAGACCTCCTCCAGCAGGGCCAGCGCCGTCGCCCGCAGCCGCCCCGCCGGGTCGAGGGCGGGGTCGTAGGACGCCAGCGTCAGCGAGACGACCGGCAGCCGGGACGCCGCCCTGGCCACCAGGTCGAGCACCTCACCGGCGCCGAGCCCGTCCGGCGCGGCGTAGCCGTTGGCCGGGGCGATCGACGGGTCGTACACGTCGAGGTCGACGTGCGGGTGGACGGCGTCCACGCGGGCGGCCAGGGCGGGCCAGGGCGGCGTCGAGCGCCGCGCCGTCGCGCACCCGCGCCGGCGGGAGCCAGGCGACGCCCGACGCCCGCAGGACGGCCTGCTGCGCCGGGGAGAGGTCGCGGGCGCCGGCCAGGACGACGTCGCTCTCGGCCAGGGGCGTGAACCCCGGGACGCGCGCGGCGAGCGCGCGCCAGCAGCGGCCGACCACGACCGCCAGGCCCTGCCCGTCGAGGAAGCCGCCGGGGGTCCTCCTCGGGGGGTGTCGAAGTCGCCGTGGGCGTCGAGCCAGACCAGCCCGAGCCGCCGGCCGGTCGCGGTCAGCCCGGCGAGGACGCCGAGGGTCGTGCCGCAGTTGCCCGACAGCAGCACCGGGACCGCTCCCGACACCCAGGCGGCGGCCACGGCGCCGGCGACGACGCGGGACAGCTCGAAGGCCGTGGCCACCTCGGCCCGCCACCCACCGTCCGGCCGGACCACCCGCTCGGTGACGACGTGCCCGCGCCCGCGCAACCGGTCGGCGGCCCCGCCCCGGGCCAGCGCGGTCGGTCCCGCCCCCATCCGGAGCTCCTCGTGGCCGGAGTCGAACGGGACACGGAGCAGGTGGACCGGCGGACGTGCTGGGGACCCCGTCACGGGCCGATCCCACCACGGTCCGGGAGCCCCGGCCGAGCCGTGCGGACGGACGTGCCACGCTCGACGGCGATGTGCGCATGACCGTCGCCGAGGTGCTCGCCGTGCTCGCCGCCGGGTGCGCGGCGGGGGCGATCAACGCCGTCGTCGGGTCCGGGACGCTGGTGACCTTCCCGGTCCTGCTGGCCACCGGGCTGCCGCCGGTCACCGCGAGCGTGTCCAACACGCTGGGGCTCGTGCCCGGCAACGTCAGCGGCGCGGTCGGCTACCGCCGCGAGCTGGCCGGGCAGCGCGGGCTGGTGCTGCGGCTCCTGCCGGCGTCGGCGCTGGGCGCGCTGACCGGGGCGGTCCTGCTGCTGCACCTGCCGGCGGCGGCGTTCGAGGCGGTGGTGCCGGTGCTGGTGGGGCTGGCCGTCGTGCTGGTCGCCGTCCAGCCGCTGCTCACCCGCCGGCTGGCCGCCCGCCGCACGGACGAGGGCGCGACGCCCCACGGGTGGCGGCTGGCCGGCCTGGTCGCCGGCGCGTACGCGACCGGCAGCTACGGCGGCTACTTCGCCGCCAGCCAGGGCGTGCTGCAGATGGGCGTGTTCGGGCTGCTGCTGGCCGAGCCGCTGCAGCGCCTCAACGCGCTGAAGAACGTCCTCAGCGCCGCGGTGAACGCCGTCGCGGCGACGGCCTACGTCGTCGTCGCGACCGACCGGGTCGACTGGGCGGCGGCCGGGCTGGTCGCCGGCGGCTCGGTGGTGGGCGGCGCGCTGGGGTCCCGCTACGGCCGCCGGCTGCCCGCGGCGGTCCTGCGGACGGCGATCGTCGTCCTCGGCTGCGTGGCCATCGGTGTGCTGGTGGCCCGGTGAACGCCGTCGAGTGGCTGCTGCTGGTCCTCGCCGGGGTCGGCGCCGGGCTGGCGGGCAGCATCGCCGGGCTGGCCTCGCTGGTGAGCTACCCGGCGCTGCTGGCCGCCGGGCTGCCGCCGGTGACCGCCAACGTCACCAACACCGTCGCGCTGGTGCTGACCAGCGTGGGGTCGGTGAGCGCGTCCCGGCCGGAGCTGGCCGGGCAGGGCCGGCGGCTGGTGCCGCTGGCCGCCGCCGGGGTGGCCGGCGGGGCGGCGGGCGCGGCGCTTCTGCTGCTCACCCCGGCCGAGGCGTTCGAGCGGCTGGTCCCCCTGCTCATCGGCGGTGCGGCGCTGGCCATCCTGCTGCAGCGGCCGCCGGCGGAGCTGGCCGAGGAGGGCCGCCGGTTGCACGGCGCCCGGGACCCGTGGTGGCTGGTCGCCGGCACCGGCGTCATCGGGGTCTACGGCGGCTACTTCGGCGCCGCCGCCGGGGTGCTGCTGCTCGCGCTGATGCTGCTGGGCACCGGCGAGGGCCTGCCACGCAGCAACGCGCTGAAGAACGTCCTCCTGGGGGTGGCCAACGCGGTGGCCGCCGTCGGGTTCGTGGTGCTCGCGCCGGTGGCCTGGAGCGCCGCCCTGCCGCTGGCGCTGGGCTGCCTGGCCGGGGGGCGGCTCGGGCCGCGCCTGGTGCGGCGGGCGCCGCAGGCCCTGCTGCGCCGGCTGATCGCGCTGGCCGGGCTGGGCCTGGCCGTCGTCCTCGCCGTGCAGACGTTCCGATGAGTCACGGGGGGCCCGGTGTGGTGCGGGCGGCTCCGCTGGACCAAGGTGACCACGGGTGGCGGCACGACGAGGTCCGGTGAGCAGCCACCCGGAGGACCGGCGACCGCGACGACGGGAGTGGACGGGTGACGGCGAGTGACGCGGCGACGCGGTTCCTGGACGCACTGCAGGAGCCGGCCGGGACCGGGGAGGACGGCCCGGAGATGGTGCCCTCCCGGCTGGCCCGGGCGGCGGCGCAGGCGGTGCGGGTGGACGGCGTGGCGCTGAGCATCCACGAGGGCGCCGGGCTGCGGACGCCTATCGGCGCGAGCGACCGCACCACCTCACGGGCCGAGCAGCTGCAGTTCACCGCCGGCGACGGCCCGTGCCTGCGCGCGCACGACACCGGCAGCGCCATCGTCTTCGACATCGAGGACATCCACCGCAACTGGCCCGAGCTGCACGAGGCGCTGCTCGGCGAGACGCCCTTCCGCGCGGTGTTCTCGGTGCCGCTGGCCCCGCCGCTGGGCCCCACCGTGATCGTCGACCTCTACGCGCGGGAGCTGGCCACCCTCACCGGCGTCCCGCGCGACGACGTCGAGACGGTCGTCGTGTGCCTGACCGAGGAGCTGGTGCGGTCCTCCGGCGGGGTGGCCGACGAGGGCGGGACCCGGTGGTGGGACTCCCCCGACGCCCGCCGCCGCAGCCGCGTGTGGCAGGCGACCGGCGTGGCCACGGTGGCGCTCGGCCTCGACGTGGTGGACACCCTCACCGTGCTGCGCGCGCACGCCTTCGCCACGGGGCGGGTGGTCGACGACGTCGCCGACGACATCGTCGAGGGCCGGCTGGACCCCACCGCGCTGCGCGACCCCGACGCGGTGGGCTGAGCCCCTACCGGGCCGTGTAGGCGGCGAGGAAGAGCACGAAGGCGCCGGTGGCGAGCAGCAGGCGGGCCGGGGTCAGCCCGTTGACCAGCCCCGCGGTCGCCTCCACCCAGGCCGGCCGCACCCCGGCCTCCCGGGTGCCGCGGCGGACCAGCCGCACCTCGTCGGCCAGCAGCGCGCCGGCCACGCCGAGCACCACCAGCCCGACGACGAGGAACACCAGCGCCAGGCGCTCGGCGAACGCCTCGGCGCGCCCGCCGAGCAGCAGGACGGCGACCACCCCGGCCACCAGGCCGAGGACCGCGCCGGCGGCCGGCGCCCACGGGCCCATCCGGGTCAGCGGGTCCCCCTGGCGGGCGCGGACCACCGGCGGCGGCCCGGCGACCGGCCCGCCCGGGGATCCGCCGCGCACCGGCCCGCCCGGAGGGCCGCCGGGGGCAGGGGCGGCGGTTCCGGGGGACGCCTGACCGGCGGCGGCCGCCCCGCCCGGGCCCGGCTCGGCGGCCGGGTACTGCACGGGGGCGGTCTGGGGCGCGGTCGGCGGGGCGGGGTGCGCGGGGACGGCGGGCTCGGTCATCGGCGGGGACGCTAGGACGCCCCTCCGACAGGCCCGCGCAGGTCCACCGCGCGCGGCGGGACGCGCCGGTCCCGGGATGGGATGACACGGCGCGCGACCACGCGGTGTCATCCCGAGGCTACGCGGCGTCAGAGCAGCCGGCGGCTGTCCTCGGCGACCACCCGCAGCCAGCGGTACCCGTAGCCCTCGAGCGCCAGCTCCACCGCGCCGTCGTCGCCCAGGGGCGTCGTCTGGGTGACGAGCAGGTCCTCCAGCCGGTGCGAGGCGTCGCAGCCGTCGAGCACGAGCGGCACCACCCGCGGCTCGGGACCGAGGTTGTGGACCGCGACCAGCGTGCCGTCGTCCCACTCGCAGACGTGCGCGAGCACCTCGCGGTGCGGCTGCTCGAGCACCCGGAACGAGCCCCAGCCCAGCTCGGGCGACTCGCGGTAGCGCCGGATGAGCAGCTTCGTGAACGACAGGAGCGAGTCCGGGTCGCGGCGCTGGTCGGCCACGTTGACGAACTCGGGCGCGAAGCCGCCGGTGACCACCGGCCCGGGCAGCCGGTCGGGGTCGGCGGTGGAGAACCCGCCGTTGCGCCCGGCGGTCCACTGCATCGGCGTCCGGACGGCGAGCCGGCCCTCGGCGTCGAGGTCCTCGCCCATGCCGATCTCCTCGCCGTAGAAGAGCACCGGGGTGCCGGGCAGCGAGAACAGCAGGCTGTAGACCATGCGCACCCGCCGCGGGTCGCCGTCGAGCATGGGCGGCAGCCGGCGGCGCAGGCCGCGGCCGTAGACCTGCATCCGCTCCTCGGGGCCGAAGGCGGCGAACACCTCCTCGCGCTCGTCCTCGGAGAGCTTGTCCAGGGTGAGCTCGTCGTGGTTGCGCACGAAGGTGGCCCACTGGCTGTCGGGGTCCACCTCGGGCCGGCCGGTCAGCGCCTGCACCAGCGGGCCCGCGTCGGCGCGGGCCAGCGACAGGTACATCGCCTGCATGCCGACGAAGTCGAACAGCATGGTCAGCTCGTCGCCGTCGTCGCCGCCGAAGAACTCCTTCTGCTGCTCGTGCGGCAGGTTCACCTCGCCGAGCAGCACGCCGCTGCCGGTGCGCCGGCCGACCAGCGAACGCAGCGCGCGCAGGTACTCGTGCGGGTCGGGGAAGTGCTCGTCGTCGGCGCCGTCCTGGGTCTCGAGGAAGAACGGGACGGCGTCCACGCGGAAGCCCGACAGCCCCAGCTGCAGCCAGAAGCCCATGACCTTGGCGACCTCGTCGCGCACCCGCGGGTTGGTGACGTCGAGGTCGGGCTGCTCCTTGTAGAAGCGGTGCAGGTACCACTCCCCCGTCGGCTCGTTGCGCGTCCAGACCGAGTCCTCCTGGTCGGGGAAGACGACCTGGTCGGAGGTGTCCGGCGGCTCGTCGTCGCGCCACACGTAGTAGTCGTGGAAGGGCGCGTCGCGGCCCTGCCGGCCCTGCTGGAACCAGGGGTGCTGGATCGAGGTGTGGTTGACGACGAGGTCGGCGATCACCCGGATGCCGCGGTCGGTGGCCGTGCGGACGACCTCGACCAGGTCGCCGTGCGTGCCCAGCCGCGGGTCGACGCCGTAGAAGTCGGTGATGTCGTAGCCGTCGTCGCGCTCGGCGGTCGGGTAGAAGGGCATCAGCCACAGGCAGGTGACGCCGAGGTCGGCGAGGTGGTCGATCCGCTGGGCCAGGCCCGCGAGGTCGCCGCACCCGTCGCCGTTCCAGTCCATGAACGTCTCGACGTCGAGGCAGTACACGACCGCCGTCTTCCACCAGAGGTCCGCCGTGTCCGTGATCCGCACCCGGCGAGCCTGTCGATCACGGCCCCGCGCGGCAACCGGACGGCGCGGGGCCGCTTCGGCATCCGGGCTGATCACCGGCTGCGTGCACGGGACACGCGCGGACACGCCGGGGCATCGTGCACGCAGCCGGTGATCGACCGGCGGGCGCCTACTTCAGGACGGCGGGCTGGGGCTCCTGGTGCGGCCGCAGCGGGTGGACCGCGACGGCCGGCGCCGGCCGGGTGACGTCGAGCCGCGGCAGCACGTGCTCACCGAAGGCGTCGAGGAACGGCTTCTGCTCCTTGCCCACGTGGTGCAGGTGGACCTGGTCGAAGCCGAGGTCCACGTACTCGGCGATCCACGCGGCGTGCTGCCCCAGGTCCGAGGACACCCGCACCGCCGTCGTCACGTCCTCGGGGCGCACGTGCGCGCTGGCCTGGTCGAAGGCCGTCGTCGTGTCGAGGTCCCAGCACAGTGGCGGGGCGAACACGTTGCTGCGCCACTGGTCGTGCGCGATCGCCAGCGCGCGGTCCTCGTCGGGGTCCCAGGAGACGTGCACCTGGATGGTCAGCGTCCCCTGCCCCCCGGCGTCCCGGTAGGAGGAGACGACGTCGCGCAGCACGTCGTGCGGCTGGTTGATGGTGACCAGCCCGTCGGCCCACTCGGCGTGCCGCGCGGCGGTGCGGGCGGTGACGGCGGGGGCGATGAGCGCGGGCTGCTGCTCGGGCAGGGTCCAGATCTGCGCGCGGTCGACGACGACCAGCCCGTCGTGGCTGACCTCCTCGCCGGCCAGCAGCGCGCGGATGACGTCGACGCACTCGCGCAGCCGCGCGTCGCGGATGTCCTTGTTCGGCCACACGTGCCCGGTGACGTGCTCGTTCATCGCCTCGCCCGACCCCAGCGCGGCCCAGAACCGGCCGGGGAACATCGCACCGAGGGTCGCGATCGCCTGCGCCACGACCACCGGGTGGTAGCGCTGCCCCGGGGCGTTGACCACGCCGAAGGGCAGCCCGGTGGTGGCCAGCGCCGCGCCGAGCCAGGACCACGCGAAGCCCGACTCGCCCTGCCGCGGGTTCCACGGCGTCAGGTGGTCGGAGCACATCGCGGCGGTGAACCCGACCTCCTCGGCGTGCTGGACGGCGGCCAGGAGCTCGGCCGGGTGGACCTGCTCGTGCGAGTTGTGGAAGCCGATCACGGTCACCGGTCGTGCCTACCCCAGGACCTGGTCGGCGGCCACGGGACCGCCCCGTGCCGGAACCGCGGACGGGCGGACGGGAGGAGAGCGGCACCACGCCGCGTCCTGCGCTGCGATCCGCCCGGCCCGCCGTGAGGATCGGGGGGTGACACGCACCAGCAGCACCGACCGCTGGGGCATCGACGCCACCTGGCTCGACGCCCTCGACGAGGAGCACGAGGTCGCCCAGGCCACCATCGACCGCCTGCGGGAGGTGATCGGCGAACCCCCGGAGGACCTCGAGCACCGGGCGCCCATCGTCGCCCGTCCCGGCGACGTCCTGGAGGTCGACGAGGCCGAGGTCACCCTCGAGGACGGGTCGACCCGGCACGTCGACGGCGAGCTGCCGGCCGACTTCCCGCTGGGCTACCACTGGCTCCAGGAGCCCGGCGGCCCGCGGCGCCGGCTGGTGGTGTCCCCCGGCCGGTGCTGGCTGCCCGAGGACCGCGCGTGGGGGTGGGCGGTGCAGCTCTACGCCACCCGCAGCCGCGGCAGCTGGGGCATCGGCGACCTCGCCGACCTGCGTGCCGTCCGCGAGATGGCCGCCGGGCAGGGCGCGGGCTTCGTGCTGATCAACCCGCTGCACGCCGTCGCCCCGACGCCCCAGCAGGAGGCCAGCCCCTACCTGCCGGCCACCCGCCGCTTCCGCAACCCCGTGTACCTGCGCGTCGAGGAGGTGCCCGGCGCCGACCGCGTCGACCTCGGCGGCGACGCCGGCCGCGCCCTGTCCGAGGGCGACCTCATCGACCGCGACGCGATCTGGGCCCGCAAGCGCGAGGTGCTGCGCCGGGTGTTCGACGCCACCGGCCGCGACGACCCCGCCTTCCCCGACTGGTGGTGGCACCAGGGACAGAAGCTGCAGGACTGGGCCACCTGGTGCGCGCTGGCCGACGTCCACGGCCCCGACTGGCACACCTGGCCCGAGGAGCTGCGCGACCCGCGCAGCGGCGCGGTCGGCTCCTTCGTGGCCGGGCACGAGCGCGACGTCGCCTTCCACGCCTGGCTGCAGTGGTGCCTGTCGCTGCAGCTCGAGCGCGCCACCGAGGGCATGACCGTCATCCAGGACCTGCCGATCGGCGTGGCCGGCGGCGGCGCCGACGCCTGGACCTGGCAGGGGGTGCTCGCGCAGGGCGCGACCGTGGGGGCGCCGCCGGACGAGTTCAACGCGCAGGGCCAGGACTGGGGCTCCCCGCCGCTGGTGCCGTGGCGCCTGCAGGAGTGGGACTACGAGCCGTTCGTCGAGTCGATCCGCGCGACGATGGCCGGCGCCGGCGGCCTGCGCATCGACCACGTCATGGGCCTGTTCCGGCTGTGGTGGGTGCCCTCGGGCGGCAGCGCGGCCGACGGCGCCTACGTCCGGTACCCCGCCGAGGACCTGCTCGACATCGTCGCGCTGGAGAGCCACCGGGCGCAGGCGGTCGTCGTCGGCGAGGACCTCGGCACGGTCGAGGACGGCGTCCGGGAGGCCCTGGCCGAGCACGGCATCCTCAGCTACCGACTGCTGTGGTTCGAGGACGACGACCCCGCCGAGTGGCCCGAGGAGGCGATGGCCGCCGTCACCACGCACGACCTGCCGACGGTGGCGGGGCTGTGGACCGGGGCCGACGTCGAGGAGCAGCGCGAGCACGGCACCGGCAGCGACGAGGAGCTCGAGCGCGGCCGGCGGTCGCTGCTGGAACGGCTGCCGGGGCTGCGCGAGGACGCGAGGCCGGAGACGGCGGTGACGCGGGCGCACGAGCTGCTCGGCCGGGCGCCGTCGCTGCTGCTGTCGGCCACCCTCGACGACGCGCTCGCCGTGCGGCGCCGGCCCAACATGCCCGGCACCACCGACCGGCCCAACTGGTCGCTGCCGCTACCGGTGCCCGTCGAGGACCTGGCGGGCCACCCGCTGCTGCAGGAGGTCGCGCGGACCCTCGCCGCGGGCGTGCTCGCGACGACCGACCCCGAGGAGGACGCGATCGGCGAGCAGGCCGGCGGGGAGGCCCGCGAGGGCGTCTGATCCGGCCCCGGGGACACGTCCGGCGCGGCACCCGCTCGGGGTGCCGCGCCGGACGCGCGTCCAGGGACCGGTCGTCAGGACTCGGCGCCCTCCTGCTCGGTGCTCCCGGCGCCGCGGTCCTGGTTCAGCCCGTCGGTGCCCGGCCCGCCGACGAGCGTGTCGTCGCCGTTGCCGCCGTCGAGCCGGTCGTCGCCGAAGCCACCCGAGAGCCGGTCGTTCCCGTTCTCCCCGGACAGCCGGTCGTCGCCGGCACCGCCGCAGACGACGTCGTCGCCGTTGCCGCCGGTGATGACGTCGTCGCCGCCGAGGCCCATGATCACGTCCACGCCGTTGGTGCCCTGGAGGACATCGGGACCGTCGTCCCCCTTGATCGTCGGGAGCAGGCCGTTGCAGCGCTCCTGCAGGTCGATCCCGATGACCAGCGGGTCGTGGTCGCTGGAGCGGTAGGCGTCCGGCGCGTACAGGGCCGGGTCACCGGTGTACTGGTACGCGAACGACTCGACCGAGTTGATGTTCCAGTGCGCCACGTCGGTGACCTTGTCCGCCAGGGAGCGGCTGGCCAGCGCGTGGTCGAGCGAGCCGGAGAGCTCGTCGAACACGTAGCTGTAGCGACCGGGGTCGAACTCCTCGCCGAGGTCGGTGAACCCGGCCTCGCGCAGGGCCTCGATCGGGTCCTCCTGCGAGTAGGCGTTGAGGTCGCCCTGGAGGACGACGTCGGTGTCGCCGGTCGACTCCGCCAGCTGGGCGGCGAACGCCGCCACCGACTGCGCCTGGCGGACGCGGTCGCCGTTCCACTGGCCCTGGCCGTCACCGTCGTCGACGTTGTCGCCGGTCGCGTCGCCGGTGCTCTTGGACTTGAAGTGGTTGGCGATGACGGTGAACGCGTCGCCGTCCTTGACGAAGGTCTGCGCCTGCGGCTCGCGGGCGTTGGACCACACGGCCTCGTCGACCAGCCCGACCGGGGCGCCGACCGTCTGGACAACGTCGTTGCGGTAGATGATCGCGTTGCGGATGACGTCGCGGTCGACGGCGTACAGCTCCTCCGGCATCGGCACATAGCTCCAGACCGGCGAGCCCTCGGCCTCGTTCAGCCGGCGGACCAGGTCGGTCAGCGCCGTGTCGGCGTTGCCCGGGGTCAGACCGGTGGAGTCGGTGTCCTCCATCTCGAGCAGGGTGACGACGTCGGCGCCGAGACCGCGGATGGCCGCGACCTCCTTGGCCGCCTGCTCCTCGAGCTCGGCCTGGCTGGTGGCGCCGCGGCCACCCCTGTCCTCGTCGAAGGTCAGGAAGTAGTTGAGCACGTTGAAGGTGCCCAGCTGGACGTCGCCGCCGACGGGCTGCGGCGCCGCCGGGCGGGTGTTCTGCGGTGTGAGGACGCCGGCGGCGCTGCCGTCGGCCGGCTGCAGGCGGTAGGTGCCGAAGCCCTCGCCGAGGACGAGCGGCTCCTGGAAGTCGAGGACGTCACCGACCCGCACCGGGGTGGTGGGCGACAGATACGGGCGGGTGGTCACCGAGACGCGGGCGCTGACGCCGTCGTCCAGGGTGATCTTGCGGAGGGCGTTGGACTCCGCCACGGCCTCGGCCTCGTCGGTGCCCGGGCGGGCGAGCTCGGTGGGCTGCACGAGCAGGCCGCCCTCGGAGAGGGTCAGCTCGCCGTAGCTGGTGAGGTCGTAGACCTCGCTGACCGTGAGCTCGTCGGCCGGGGCGACGAGCATGCCCTCGAGCCGCTCGCGGGCGGCGGCGTCGGCGGGGAGTTCCAGCGGCGTGGCCGCCGGGAGGTTCTCGGCGGTGCCGTCGGCGCAGACCGCGGCGGTCGTGCGCGCACTGATCTGCGTCTGGCCGCTGTACTCCTGCACCTGGCCGGTCACGGCGACGGTGTCGCCGAGGTCGACCGCGACGGAGCTGAACACGAACACGCCGTCGGAGGTGGCGGCGTTCCCGTCGCCGTCGGTGTCCTGGAGGTAGAAGCCCGACAGGCCCGGGACGTCGCCCACGACGACGCCACGAACGGTGACCTGTGCGTTGGCCAGCGGGGTGGCGGCGCCGGTGCCCTGGACGGCGCCGATCTCGTGCGTGGGCGTCGTCTCGCAGGAGCCGCTCGTCGTGGGCGGTGGCGTCGTGCTGCCACTGCCGTTCACGGCACCCTTGGTCGCGGTCGCCGGACGAGCCCACACGGAGACGCCAGAAGCGTCGAAGGTGCGCGACAGCGACTGCCCGACGAGGGTCGAGCTGGACTCACTGACACCGATGTTGGTGCTGGTCACCCCGGCCGCAGGTCCGTCGGCAGCCGTGAGGACACCCTCGTAGGAGATGAACTCGACGAGTTCGTCCCCCCGGACGAGCGCGATGCCGTCGGGGGCGCCGTTCTGGAGGCCGTCCCTTGGGTAGTCGATCACGGCCACGGCCGGCGCACCGGCGGGAGCGGTCACCGCAGGCAGGGCGTCGGTGTCGTAGACCTTGCCGTCGTTGCCGTTGTAGAGGACGACGGCCAGCCCTGCGGACGTGGCGCCGGCGGGGATCTGCACCTCGACGAACTCGCCGGTGTCGTCACCGGCGTTGTCGTAGTGGATCTCGGAGATGAACGGCGTGGTGGGTGCGGCCGACGCGGCGGTCGGGAGACCCGTGACGGCGACGGCCACGGCAGCGGCGCCGAGTGCCGCCCGGCGCGCGAGCAGGCGCCGGGAGCCGGTTGATGAGAGCACTGAGGACCCTTCGGACAGGTGCCAGGACGTGAGCGACGCTAAGCAGCCGCCGTGCACACTCCAACAACGGTTCGTAACGAGTAGGTGACCACCCGCACACACTGTGACCGGGATCACCGACATGTCGGCGTGTCCCCGAGTCGACACGCCGACACGGCGACATGACGCCGGAGCCGGCCGTTCGAACGCGTGTTCGATCACCGTGGCAGACTGCCGGGGTGGCAGGCGGGATGCAGCGGGGCAGGTCGCGGCCGTCGCTCGGTGAACGGGCCGCGGACTCCGGCGTCGCGGCGGCCCCGCCTCCCGAGCCCCCGCCCGCCCGGGAGCCGGCAGCGGGCCGGCACTGCTGGGTGCGCACCCCGCCCGGCGCCGACGGGACCGTCCCCGGCCTGCTCGTGGAGTGGCGCCAGTCCGCCGGCGGCTGGCAGGGCC
The DNA here is from genome assembly GCF_054050475.1 of Geodermatophilus sp. SYSU D00525. Taxonomy (NCBI): domain Bacteria; kingdom Bacillati; phylum Actinomycetota; class Actinomycetes; order Geodermatophilales; family Geodermatophilaceae; genus Geodermatophilus; species Geodermatophilus sp. SYSU D00525. The sequence continues at coordinate 12,595 of NZ_JBJGZK010000028.1, read as the reverse complement.
GGGTCGCCTACGCCGTCCCCGGGCCGCACGGTCCGGTGCTCGTCGAGGCGTGGCTGCCGGCGGGCTCGCTGGAGCAGCGCTAGGGGTTTCCCGCCCTCTGCGACGGCTATGGCCTCCGGGACCGATCGACGACGCAGCGGAGGTACCGCGATGACCGAGCCCGACCGCCCGACCCTCGACGACGTGATGGACACCGAGGAGTCGGCACCCCGCGACCGCCAGGAGCACGGCAAGGCCGACCCCCGGCCCAACGACGACGCGCTGCAGTTCCGCACCGAGCAGGAGCGGCAGGCTGTCGGCTCCGACGACGCCGACCCGGCCGGCGCGGAGTTCCACTCCGCCACCGATTGACGCAGGACACTCCTGCCCCCACCCCTCGCTCCGCTCGGGGCGGGCCCCTGCCCGAGGGCCGGACAGCAGGAGGGCCGGACAGCAGGAGGGCCGGACAGCACGTCCCCTGTTCGGGGCGGGCGCCGACCGGCGCCCGCCCCTCAGCCCCGGCCCAGCGCGGTGCTGCGCCCCAGCAGCAGGGCCAGCACCAGCGCACCGCCGATGCCGGTGCCCGCGACCGCCACCGCGCCCGGCCACCCCGCCGTCGCCCAGGCCCGGCCGGCCAGCGTGCCGCCCACGGACGAGCCGACGTAGTACCAGAACGAGTACAGCGACGCGGCCTGCCCGACCGGCCGCTCCCCCAGCGCCGCCCGCGCGGCCACCCAGCCGCTGGCCACGCCGTGCGCGGCGAAGAAGCCGACCGTCAGGACAGCCAGCCCCGCGACGAACAGCGCCAGCGGCGCGGCGAGGGTCAGCGCGAGGCCCGCCACGGTCACCGCGAGCGCCACCGGGACCACCACCCGCCGCCCGGCCCGCTCGGCCAGGCCGCCGGCGACCGGCGAGGCCACCGACCCCAGCAGGTAGGTCAGGAACACCAGGCCGGCCAGCGCGGGCGACAGCCCGTACGGCTGTGCCTCCAGCCGGAACGTGCCCGCGTTGTAGACCGCGACGAACCCGCCCATCAGCAGCGCCGCCAGCCCGTAGAGACCCAGCAGCACCGGGTCGCCGAGGCCGCGGGCGAGCTGGTGCAGCACCGGCGTCTCCCGCGGCACCGCGACGAACCGGCGCGAGGCCGGCAGCAGCACCCGGACGGCGACCGTGCACGCCACCGCGAGCCCGGCGATGCCGCCGACCGCCGCCCGCCAGCCGCCGAGGTCGGCCAGGGCCCCGGCGACCACCCGGCCGCTGAGCCCGCCGATCGCCGTGCCGCCGACGAACAGCCCGATCGCCCGGGAGCTCACCGAGGCGTCCAGCTCCTCGCGCAGGTAGGCGACGCCGACGGCGGGCAGCCCGGCCAGCGCGAACCCCTGCAGGCCGCGCAGGACGAGCAGCACCTCCCACGCCGGCGCCACCGCCGTCAGCACCGCCAGGCCACTCGCGGCGGCCAGCGCCACGAGCAGCACCGGCCGGCGGCCGATCCGGTCCGACAGCGGGCCGAGCACGAGCAGCCCCAGCGCCAGCCCCGCCGTCGCCACCGAGACCGACAGCGTGGCCGCGGCCGGCGAGACGGCGAACGCGCGGGTGAGCTCGGGCAGCAGCGCCTGCGGGGCGTACAGGACGGCGAACACCGCGACGCCGGCCAGGAACACCGCTCCCGACGCGCGGCGCAGCGCCGGGTCGCCGGCCCGGTGCCCCCGCGGCAGCGGCTCCTCCCCGCCCGGTGCGGTGGCGGGCGGGGACGGCACGCGCCCATCGTGCCCGGGTGCTGGGATGGTCCCGTGCCCCGCCTCCGGCCCGATGACGTCGCCTGCTGGGTGGTGAAGACCGCCCTGCCCCCCGGCGCCGTCGTCCCCGGCTGGCGCCCCGGGGAGCCGGCGACGTTCTCCCGCTGCCTGCGCCGCTCCTACCGGCTCGGGCTCATGCGCCCCGGCGACGCGTGCCTGCTCTGGCTCAGCGGCCCCGACCGCCCGGGGGTGCACGCGACCGGGGAGCTCGCCGGGGAGGTCGGCGAGGACGCGGGCGGGCCGCTCGTCGTCGTCCGGCTCACCCTGCTCGCGGCCCCGGTGCCGCGCGCCGACCTGCTGGCCGACCCGGCCGCCCGCGACGCCGAGGTGCTGCGCATGCCGGCCGGCAGCAACCCCTCCTACCTGACCCGCGTGCAGCACGCCGCCGTCCTCGCCCACCTCGGCTGACCTCCCCGCACCGGCTGGGACCATGGGGTGCATGCCCGGCAAGCGGATCACCTGGGGCGCGGTCGCCTGGCTGCTGACCCTCCAGTTCTTCGTCGTCGAGACGATCGTGCAGGTGCAGTCGGTGCTGCCGTACTCGCGCTCGGCCGATCCCATCAGCGCCCTCGGTGACCCGACCCAGCCGGCGCACGCGCTGATGAACGCCTCGTTCGTGGTGCAGGCCGGGCTCATCGGCGCCGGGGCGGTGGCGGTGCTGCCGGTGCTGCGCGGTCGGGCGGCGCGCCCGGCGGTGGCGCTGCTCGGCGCGGCCGCGCTCGGGGTGCTGCTGGTCGGTGTCTTCCCCCGGCTGACCTCGCCGAGCCTGCACACCGCCGGCACGGTGCTGTACCTGGTCGGCGGCGGGCTCGGGCTCATCGCGCTGGCCTACGCGGTGCGGCCGTGGTCGGAGGCGCTGGGCACCACCGTCGTGCTGCTCGGCCTGTTCGCCACCGCGCTGACGGTCTTCTACGGCGCCGGGGTGGTCGAGCTGCTCGGCGAGGGCGGCACCGAGCGGGCCGCCGCGTACCCGCTGCCGATCGGGCTGGCCCTGGCCGGCGCGGGACTGTGGTGGCTCAGCCGGACCCGCGCCGAGCCCGACACCAGCCGCCCGACCCGGCGGCAGCTGCGGGCACGGGAGCGCGAGCGGGAGCGGCTGGAGCGGGCGCGGCGCGCGGCCGAGCGGGACGACGCGCTCGAGGCCGCCGCCCGCCGCGCCGACACCACCCGCGCGACCCCGGACACGGCCGCCGCCACCGACTCCCCCGCCGACCTCGACGACGACCTGGACCCCGACGACCCGTGGGCCGGCCCGCGCCGGCGCCGGGAGCGCTGACCCGCTCGCGTGCGTCCCGGGGCACGGCCACGATGGGGCCATGACCGCCGAGGAGACCGCTCCCACGCTGCAGGAGATCCCCGTCGAGGAGTGCCACCGGCTGCTGGCCACGCAGGAGATCGGCCGGCTCGGGGTGAACGCCGAGCACCACCCGCTGATCTTCCCGGTCAACTACGCGATGGACGGCACCACGATCGTCATCCGCACCGCCCCCGGCACGAAGCTGGCCGCCGCGGAACACGCCAACGTGAGCTTCGAGGTCGACGAGATCGACCGGCGCACCCGCAGCGGCTGGAGCGTGCTCGTGCGCGGCGTCGCCGAGGAGGTGGGCCCCGGGCACCGGGCCGACCTGGTCGCGCGCACGCGGGCCACGGGCCTCCGGCCGTGGGCGCCCGGTGAGCACGGGCACTGGGTGCGGCTGATCCCCACGGCGGTCACCGGCCGGCGGATCGTGCCCGGCGAACTGCCGCCCGCGGTGGACCCCCGCGCCTACCTCTGAGCGGCCGCCTCCAGCACCGGTTCCGGCTGCCGCACCCGGCCGCGGCGGCGGGACAGCGCCACCCCGGCCAGGCACACCGCACCCCCGGCGACGGCGAGCGCCGGGGGCACCTCGTCCAGCAGCGCCCACCCGAGGACGACGACCAGCGGCGGCACCAGGTACGTCGTGACGCCGAGCCGGCCGGCCTCGGTGCGGGCCAGCGCGTAGGCCCAGGTGCTGAAGGCCAGCGCCGTCGGCACCGCGCCCAGGTAGACCATCCCGAGCACCGACGACGCCGGCGCGGCGGCCAGGTCGGACACGAGCGCCCCGGTCCAGGGCAGGCAGCACACGGCCCCGATCGCGCAGGCGGTCGCGGTCACCTGCAGCGGCGGCAGCCGGCGCAGCACCGGCTTCTGCGCCACCACGCCGACGGCGTAGGTCACCGCCGCGACCAGGCACAGCAGCACGCCGAGCAGGTCGCCGCCGCTCCCCCGCCCGGCCACCCCGATGAGCAGCACGCCGGCGAAGGCGACGGCGAGCCCGGCGACCAGCCGGCGCGGGAAGCCCTCGTGCAGCCACACCCCGGCGAGGACCGCGATCAGGATCGGGCCGATGTTGACCAGCATCGCCGTCGTCCCGGCGTCCAGGTGCCGCTCGGCGGCGTTGAGGGCGACGTTGTAGACGGCGAACCAGCCCACCCCGCAGACCGCCAGCAGCCCCCACTCGCGGCGGGTGGGGGCGACCCAGCCGCGGCCGAGCGACAGCAGCGCGAGCACCGCCGTCCCGACCAGGAGCCGCCCCAGTGCCAGCGCGCCCGGGGACAGGTCGGCGCCGACGGCGCGGATGCCGATGAAGGCCGAGGCCCAGGCGAGGACGGTGACGGAGACGGCGGCGAGGACGGGCAGGGACACCGGACGGGGGGGCACCAGCCGACCGTAGGGGCCGCGCCCGCCCGCGCACCGGCGGTTTCCGGACCTGGCGCTGTCCCTGCGCAGATCGGCAGGGACGGCGCGTTCAGCCGCGGAGGTGCTCGGCGTAGGTCCGTCGCCCGCGCGCCGCCTGCGGCCCGGGGAGCACGCCGCCCTCCCGGAAGGCGGCCGACAGCCGGCCCGGCAGCGGGGTGGACACCACCCGCACCGAGGGGTCGCGGGCCGCCACCCACGTTTGGGCGAGGTCGGCGGCCGAGAGGTCCTCGGGCCCGGCGAACTCGACGACCTCCCCGCCGGACGGGGGCCCGGCGACGACCCCGGTGAGGAACCCGGCCGCCTCCCCGACGTCGACCGGCGCCGCGCTCCAGCCCATCGGCACGATCAGCACCGGCCCGCGGCGGGCGGTGCCGAGCATGTCGTCGACGAAGTCGTGCCACTGGGTGATCCGCACGATGGTCACCGGGAGGCCGGAGGCCAGGGCCACCTGCTCGGCGGCGAACTTGGCCCGGTAGTAGTTCCACGGCACCCGGTCGACGCCGACGATCGAGACGTGCACCAGGTGCTGCAGCCGGTCGCGGTCCAGCGCCTGCACCAGCCGCCGGGTGCCGGCGACGTCGACCTGCCACGGGTTGCCCCGCGGGTCGGTGGCGGCGTGCACGACCACCTCGGCGCCGCGCACCGCCGTCGCGAGGTCCCGGCCGGTGGCCAGGTCGGCGCGGACCCCTCCCGGGCCGGTCCCCCGCCTCGACACCTGCCGCACCTGGTGCCCCGCCGCCTGCAGCGACGGGACCAGGACCCGGCCCAGCCTCCCCGTACCTCCGGTGACCACGACGTCCATGGGTGCAGTCTGACCGGACCGGTCCTTATCGATCCACCGGCGTGCCGCGCGCCCCGTATCTCACGTGCGAGATACCGTCGTCGACCGTGACGGCGACCGAGCTCCCGGCCGAGACCACGACCACCCCTCTCTCCCCCTCCCCCGCGACGAGCGCCACCCAGCGCATCGGCCTGCTGGTCCGCGACGCGCGGCGGCACCGCGGGCTGACCCAGCAGCAGCTGGCCGAGCGCCTGGGCACCAGCCAGAGCGCGATCGCCCGGATCGAGCAGGGCGGGCAGAACCTCACCCTCGACCTGCTCGGCCGGCTGTCCGAGGCGCTCGAGAGCGAGCTGATCAGCGTCGGCCCGGCCGGCCCGACCCACCTGCGGGTCACCGGCGGCACGCCGCTGCGCGGCAGCGTGACGGTGAAGTCGTCGAAGAACGCCGCCGTCGCGCTGCTGTGCGCCGCGCTGCTCAACCGCGGCCGGACGACGCTGCGCAACGTGGCCCGCATCGTCGAGGTGGACCGGATCCTCGACGTGCTCCGCTCGATCGGCGTCTCGGCCACCTGGGACGGCGCCGGCCGCGACCTCACCCTCGTCGTCCCCGACGAGCTCGACCTGGCCGGCATCGACGCCGACGCCGCCCGCCGGACCCGCAGCATCATCATGTTCCTCGGCCCGCTGCTGCACCGGGCCCGCTCCTTCCGACTGCCCTACGCCGGCGGCTGCGACCTCGGCACCCGCACCGTCGAGCCGCACATGATCGCGCTGCGCCCCTTCGGCCTGGAGGTCGAGGCGCACGCCGGCGAGTACCACGCCACCGTCGACCCGCGGGCCACCGGGCGGCGCACCATCGTGCTGACCGAGCGCGGGGACACCGTCACCGAGAACGCGCTGTTGGCCGCCGCCCGCACCGAGGGCACCACGGTCATCCGCAACGCCAGCTCGAACTACATGGTCCAGGACCTGTGCCTGTACCTGCAGCTGCTCGGCGTCGGCGTGGAGGGCCTCGGGACGACGACGCTCACCGTGACCGGGCGGGCGGTGCTCGACGCCGACGTCGACTACACGATCAGCGAGGACCCGGTCGAGGCGATGAGCCTGCTGACCGCCGGCATCGTCACCGGGTCCGAGCTCACCGTCCGCCGCGCGCCGATCGAGTTCCTCGAGATCGAGCTGGCGGTGCTGGCCGAGATGGGCCTGCGGTACGAGCTGTCGCCGGAGTACCTGGCCGCCAACGGCCACACCCGCCTCGCCGACGTCACCATCCGCCCGTCGCAGCTCAAGGCCCCGATCGACAAGATCCACCCGATGCCGTTCCCGGGGCTGAACATCGACAACCTGCCGTTCTTCGCCGTCATCGCCGCCTCGGCCACCGGCTCGACGCTCATCCACGACTGGGTCTACGACAACCGCGCGATCCACCTGTCGGACCTGACCCGCCTGGGCGCCGACGTCCGGCTCATGGACCCGCACCGGGTGCTCGTCACCGGCCCGACCCGCTGGCGCAGCGCCGAGGTCGTCTGCCCGCCGGCGCTGCGGCCCGCGGTGTGCATCCTGCTGGCGATGCTGGCCGCGCGCGGCACGTCGGTGCTGCGCAACGTCGACATCATCGCCCGCGGCTACGAGCACCTCTACGAGCGACTGGTCGAGATGGGCGCCTCGATCGAGGTCTTCTCCGACTGATCCCGGCTCGGGGAGCGACACGCACGTCCCCCGGCCGGACGTGCGTGTCGCTCCCGTGCCTGAGCGCTCCTGGGCGGCGGGGCGGCTCAGTCCTCCGCCAGCACGACGCCGAAGCCGCGCACGGCCAGCCGCAGCAGCACCGGCCCGCCGCGCTGCAGGTCGGTGACCCGCGCGGCGGCCGCGGCCTCGAGCTGGGCCACCCGGCGGGCCAGCGCCCCGGGCCCCTCCAGGCGCGCCCGGTGCAGGACGGTCGTGTTGGCCCACACCCGGCGCCGCGACTCGCGCAGCAGCACCCGGGCCGCCGTCCGGTTGAGCCCCGCCATGACCCGGTCCACCGGCGTGCGGCGGCTGCCCGACGCCTGCAGGGCGAGGTCCTCGGCGGCCACCCGGCCGGCGAGCACCTCGTCGATGCGCTCGTGGTCGCGACCGCGGGAGTCCAGCAGCGGCGGGTCGGCGAAGTCGGCCGGGCCGATGACCCGCACCAGCGACTGCGGCAGGTCGAAGTTGATGTGCGCGTTCATGCCGAGCAGCACGTGCGCCTCCGGCCGGGCGGCCGGGTCGGTGCCGAACGCGGCCCGCCATGGCGCCGGCGGAGTGGCCGGGTCCCGGCGGTGCGCCTCGAGGGCGTCGAGGTAGAGCCCGGCGAAGTCGACGTCCCACGCGGTCACCCAGTCCGGGTCCTCGAACCGGCCGGCGTCGATCGCCGCGTTCACCGCCTCGGTGGTGCGCAGGTAGGTGCCGAGGAAGTGGCGGGCGGGGTCGCCGGCGGCGACGAGGGCGTCGAGCAGGTCCTGCATGCGGGCGACGAGCTCGTCCACCGGTGCGGTCACACCCGCGATCGTCCCCGCGGCGGCCGCCGCGCGCCCGTCACGCCTCCAGCAGGCCGGGCAGCCGGTCGAGGGCCGCGGTGAGCAGGTCCGGCAGGTCCCCGGCCTCGCCGGCCAGCCAGCCGGCCTGGGCGACCTCGAAGCAGGCGACGACGAGCTTGGCCAGCAGCAGCGCGTCCCCGGGCGGGACCTCGCGGGCGGCCAGCCCGTCGGCGAGGGCGGCCTCCCAGCGGCGCAGCTTGGCCGCCGCCCGCGACCGCAGCGCCGGCACCCCGGCCACCACCTGCTCGCGGGCGAGCAGCAGGTCGCGCAGCGGGGCCACCTGCCCGGCGATCGCGACGGCGGCCGCGCGCAGCGCCGCCCACGGGGACAGGCCGGGCGGGGCGTCGGCCACCGCCGTCGCGGCGGCGGCCAGCAGGTCGTCCTCGAGGCCGAAGAGCAGGTCCTCCTTGTCGGCGAACAGCCGGAACAGCGTGCTGCGCGAGACGTCGGCCGCCGCCGCCACCTGCCCGGTGCTCGTGGCGGCGTAGCCCTGCGTGGCGAACAGCGCCACCGCGCGGCGGGTCATCTCGGCACGCAGCCGCCGGCGCCGTCGCTGCGCGGCCGTCTCGGTCACCGCCACCTCCTGTTGACACGGCATCCCGTTCTGGCACAGAGTCTCACATCGGGACGACGTCCCGCGAGCCCCGGGAGGGACGATGGGCGACACCCGCACGGCACTGGTCACCGGGGCGACGTCGGGGCTCGGGCGGGCCGCCGCCGGGCACCTCGCCGCCACCGGGGAGTGGCGCCTGCTGCTCGGCGCCCGCGACGCCGCCCGCGGCGCCGCGGTGGCCGCCCGGATGGGGCCGCCGGCCGAGGTGGTCGACCTGGACCTGGCCTCCCTCGACGCCGTCCGGGCGGCCGCGGCCCGGGTCGCCGCCGGGGAGCCGCTGGACGCGCTGGTGCTCAACGCCGGCGTCCAGCTGCCGGTGGCCGACCGCGCCGGCGCCGACGGGTACGAGCTGACCTTCGCGGTCAACCACCTCGCGCACTTCCTGCTCACCGTCGAGCTCCTGCCGCACCTGGCGCCGGGCGCGCGCGTGGTCGTGGTCAGCAGCGGCACCCACTGGGGCACCTGGCGGAAGTCCGGCCCCTTCCCGGCGCCGCGCTGGGCCGACCCGCGCGAGCTGGCCCGCCCGCGCCGGGAGTCCGGGCAGCGCGCCTACGCGACGTCCAAGCTCGCCAACGTCCTCTTCGGCGCCGAGCTCGCCCGCCGGCACCCGGAGGTCGACGTCGCCGTGTTCGACCCCGGGCTGGTCCCCGGCACCGGGCTGCACCACCGGTACCCCGCCCCGGCGCGCGCGCTCTACACCGGCCTGGCGCCCCTGCTGGCCCGGCTGCCGTTCGCGTCGGGCGTCGACGAGGCCGCCGCCCGGCTCGCCGCCGCGGTCACCGGGCCGCACGGCACCAGCGGGCGCTACCTGGAGCGCGGCGTCGAGGCGCCGTCGTCCCCGGACAGCCGCGACCCCGGCCGCGCCCGCGAGCTGTGGGAGGCCAGCCTGGAGCTGACCCGCCCTCAGATCAGCGCGTCGTAGCCGTCGTCGGGGGGCAGCAGCCCGGAGTCGACCGGCGGGCGGTGCGGCTGGTCCAGCCCGCGCATGCGCGCGGCGTGCAGCGCCAGCAGCAGGTTCAGCCGCAGCGTGGGATCGGTGGTGAAGGGCCCGAGCAGCCGCTCGAGCTTGCCGATCCGGTAGCGCATCGTGTTGTAGTGGAAGTGCAGCCGGCGGGCGGACTCGGCGACGTTGAGGTTGGTCTCCAGGAGCACCCGCAGCGTCTCGCGCAGGTCGGCCGAGTCCGGGTCGGCGGCGTCGGCCAGCGAGCCGAGCACCTCGTCCACGTAGGAGCGCAGCTCCGTGCTGTCCGGGATGAGCGACAGCAGCCGGAACACCCCGAGCTGGTCGAAGTGGGTGACCGCGGCCGTCCCGTGGATCTCCTGCCCGACCCCGAGAGCCCGCTGCGCCTGCTGGTGCGCCTCGCCCAGCGCCGAGATCGACCCGGCGGGGCGCCCGATGCCGGTGCCGAGCACCCGGCCCACCCGGCGCACCCGCGCATTGACCCGCGAGGTCACCGCGGTCACCAGCGAGGTGATCTCCTCCGGCGTCCGGCCGTCCAGCGGCAGCACGGTGACGATCTCGGTGGACAACCCCGCGACGGCGGCGCCGCTGACCTCCGTCTCCAGCGCCGCCCGCCAGCCGTCGGCCAGCCGGTCCAGGACGTCGAGGGCGCGGGTGGGGTCGGCCGCCGGGTCGGCGGCGGTCTCGGTGGCGGTGACCAGGACGACGACGGGGCCGTCGAGCCGCCAGCCGAACGAGCGGGTCTGGGCCAGCGCCCGCTCGGTGTGCCGCAGTGAGCCGCCGACCAGCCGGCGGACCAGGTCGCCCTGGAAGCGCAGCTCCACCGAGTGCACCGCCTGCTGGCGGATCACCGACAGCGCCGAGACGACGGCGGCCCGCTCCAGCACGCCGCCGGCACCGACCACCATCTGGCCGCTGCGGTGCACCGCGACCAGCCAGCCGTGCCGCTGGTCGCCGGCCATGATCGGCGCGACCGCGTACTCCCCCACCCCGCCGGGCAGCTCGTGGTGGCCGGGGACGAGCAGGATGCCGTCGGCCGGGGACAGGTCGGCGTCGGCGAGGACGTCGGCGGGCGTGACGACGGTCTGGTCGGCGCGCACCCCGGACAGCCGGTGGGCCGGCGCCATCATGGCCAGCTCGTCCTCGGCCTCGGCGTCGAGCAGCCACAGCCAGTCGCTGATCTCGGCGACGTCGGCGGGCGGGCCGGCGCTGGTGACGATCTCCCGGTCGGGGCCGAGCCCGAGGACGGCGGCGCCCTCGAGGTAGGTGGCCAGCTGCTCGGTGACCTCGGCCAGGCCGCCGCCGCTCAGGGCGACGTCGATGAACTGGTCGTGCATGCGGGCGGAGACGGCCAGCGCCTCCCCCTGCCGGCGGACGACCGCGCCGAGCACCTCGGAGACCGCCTCGTCCATGCGGACGGCGGCCGGCAGCGCCACCACCGGGAAGCCGTGGCGCTCGGCCTCGGCGAGCACCTCGGCCGGCACCGGGGGCGGTCCCTCCGTGCGGCGGAAGGCCAGCGCGGCGGCGCCGACCTGCAGCAGCCGGTCCACCAGGGCGCGGGCCGCGGCGGCGTCGGCCGGGGGCAGCCGGGCGCCGAGGACGACGAGGACGTCGGGGCCGGCGGTGGCCAGCGGGGCGGCCGGGTCGTCGACGACCATGTGCCGGACGACGCGGCCGGTCCCGGCGCGGCCGGCGACCACCTCGGCCCCCACCAGGCGGGGCAGGCGCAGCGCCTCGTCCAGCCGCAGGCCGACGCGGTCGCGCCACCCGGCGCGCTCGTCGCGGGGCGGCACGGCGCGGGAGGGGAAGGAGCTCTGCCACCCGTGCGGCAGTTGCAGCGGCGCGGTCGGGTACATCGCCGAGGTCATCGGCGTCTCACTGTGAGTCACGACTCGCCCTCCTCCTCACCCGTCGTCCATCCTGAGTTGCGGGAATCTGGCAGGTGTGCCTGGACGGGCACCCCCATTCTTGGCCACATTCGCCATAAGAGGACGTGCGACGCGCCGCTTAGCTTCGAGCCAGTCGGTCCGTCCGCTGGATGGTAGGCGCTCCCCTGAGGTGGTGCGTCTCACCCTCCGGCGGCCGGTCCGAGGGGTGGAGGGGCCGAGGGGAAGGTCGCTCCGCTGTCCGACGGGGAAGGGCTGCCCAGATGCGCACCATCGACCACACGACCACCGGTTCTCCGAACGGCGTGCCGGGGCGCGCCGCCCGGGCCGGGGTCCCGACGATCCCCCTGCCCCGCTCGTCGGTGCAGGAGACCCTGCGGACCGCGTCGCCGGCACGCGCCGCCTCGGCCGTCCCGGCCTCGGCCAGCACGGGCGTGGCCGACCTGCTGCGCGGTCCCGTGCGCCCGGCCCGGGTGCTGATGAGCATGCCCGCCGCGGTGTACCTCCAGGTGCCCACCGAGCGCGGCAGCGACGTCGTCGGCGTCCTCACCAGTGACGCCGCCCGGCTGCCCCTGGGCTGCGTCCTCTTCCGGCCCAGCAACGGCCGTCCCCTCGTCGCGCTGCCCAGCGGTGCGCCCGCCGAGGTCGGCGGCGGCCGGATCGTCGTCGGCGACCTGGTCGTGCGCGCCGCGGCCTGGTGGGACCCGCGGCCGCGGCTGCCCAGCCCGCGCCCGGCGCTGCTGCCCGAGGGCGTGCGCCAGCTGCGCACCACCCTCTACGGCGAGGGCGTCCCGCACAGCGCGTTCACGCTGCCGGGCCTGCCCGCCGGCCCCGGCGGCCCGCTGGCCGCGCTGCGGGGCGCGGTGCGCCGGGCCGACCTCGACGCCGCGCTGCGCACCGCCGCCCGGCTGATCGGCCTGGGCCCGGGGCTCACCCCGGCCGGTGACGACGTCATGGCCGGCACGATGGCCGGCCTGGTGCTGCTGCGGCACCCGGCCGCCGAGCGGTTCGCCGCCGGCGTCTACTCGCTGGCCGCCGGCCGCACCACCGAGCTGTCCCGGGCGCTGCTCCGGCACGCCGCGGCCGGCCGGGTCAGCGGCGAGTACGCCGCGGTGCTGCAGGGCCTGGTCGGCGAGCGCCCGCTCGGCCCGGCCATCGAGGGCCTGCTGGCCACCGGCTCCACCAGCGGCCGGGCGATGGCGCTGGGCCTGTGCACCGCGATCGACCTGGTCGACCGCACCACCCGCGTGCGCTGACCGCCCGAGCAACGGCAGCGGCCCCCTCCCCGGCCGGGGAGGGGGCC
>NZ_JBJGZK010000027.1:0-64103 GCF_054050475.1 Geodermatophilus sp. SYSU D00525 | reverse complement strand
CTCCGTTCACAACACCCAGCCCCGGCGGATCCCGCTCCACCCCGACCCCCAGGCGCCCCCCCCCGCCCCCCCCCCCCCCCCCCCCCCCCCCCCCCCCCCCCCCCCCCCCCCCCCCCCCCCCCCCCCCCCCCCCCCCCCCCCCCCCCCCCCGGCGTACAGACCTCGTGCGGCGCGGCGCAGGATGGACGGTGATGAGCGCCGAGACCGCCCCCGCCGTGTCCAACCCGCTGTTCGCCGAGTCGCCGCTGCCGTACGGGCTGCCGCCGTTCGCCGACATCACGCTCGAGCACTGCCGCGAGGCGGTGCTGGCCGGGATGGCCGAGCAGCGCGCCGAGATCGCCGCGATCACCGGCTCGGCCGAGCCGCCGACCTTCGCGAACACGATCGAGGCCCTCGAGCGCTCCGGCGCGCTGCTGCGCCGGGCCGAGGCGGTGTTCGGCAACCTGTCCTCGTCGCTGTCCACGCCGCGGCTGCGGGAGATCGAGCGGGAGCTCGCGCCGCTGGAGGCCGCGCACGCCGACGCGCTGCGGCTGGACCCCGAACTGTTCGCCCGCGTCGACGCCGTCCACGCCGCCCGCCACGAGGCCGGGCTCGACCCCGAGGCGGTCCGGCTGGTGGAGCGGCACCACCTCGACCGGGTGCTGGCCGGCGCCCGCCTCGACGAGGCCGGCCGCGCCCGGCTGTCGGAGCTGAACCGCGAGCTGTCGGAGCTGTCCACGCGGTTCGGGCAGAACCTGCAGCTGGCCACCGAGGCCGCCGCCGTCCGGGTGGCCGACCCCGCCGAGCTCGACGGGCTCTCCGAGGAGGAGGTCGCCGCCGCGGCCCGCGCCGCCGCCGACCGCGGCCTCGACGGGTACGTGCTGCCGCTGCTGCTGCCCACCGGCCAGCCGGTGCTGGCCAAGCTGCGCGACCGGGAGCTGCGCCGCCGCGTGTTCGAGGCGTCGGTGACCCGCGCGTCGTCAGGCGAGCACGACAACGGGCCGGTGGCCGCGCGGATCGCCCGGCTGCGCGCCGAGCGGGCGCGGCTGCTCGGCTTCGCCACCCACGCCGACCTGGTGCTCGCCGACCAGACCGCCGGCAGCACCGACGCCGTCGACGCGATGCTCTCCTCGATGGTCGGCCCCTCGACGGCGAACGCGCGGGCCGAGGCCGCGGTGCTGGCCGAGGCCGCCGCCCGCGACGGCGTCGCCGAGCTGGCGCCCTGGGACTGGGCCTTCTACAGCGAACGGGTGCGCGCCGAGCGGTACTCGGTCGACACCGCGGCGCTGCGGTCGTGGTTCGAGCTGGACCGGGTGCTCGTCGACGGCGTCTTCCGGGCCGCGGAGCTGCTCTACGGCCTCCGGTTCAGTCCCCGCCCGGACCTCGCCGGCTACCACCCCGACGTCCGCGTGTGGGAGGTCAGCGGTCCCGACGGCGAGGCGGTCGGCCTGTACCTCGGCGACTTCACGGCGCGCGAGGGCAAGCGCGGCGGGGCCTGGATGAGTTCGTTCGTCACCCAGTCGCGGCTGCTCGGCACCCGGCCGGTCGTCGTCAACAACCTCAATGTGGCCCGCGCGCCCGAGGGCCGGCCGACGCTGCTCACCCTCGACGAGGTCGACACGCTCTTCCACGAGTTCGGCCACGCGCTGCACGGGCTGAGCTCCGCGGTGACCTACCCGCGCTTCGCCGGGACCGCGGTGCCGCGGGACTTCGTCGAGTTCCCGAGCCAGGTCAACGAGATGTGGGCGCTGTGGCCGGAGGTGCTCGCGCACTACGCGCGGCACGTCGAGACGGGGGAGCCGCTGCCGTCGTCCGCCGTCGAGGCGCTCGACGCCGCCCGGCTGTGGGGCGAGGGCTTCGCGACGCTGGAGTACCTCGCCGCGACGCTGCTGGACCAGGCCTGGCACCGGATCACCCCGGAGACCGAGATCGACGACCCGGCGGAGTTCGAGCGGCGGGCGCTCGAGGCGGCCGGCGTCGCCTCCGACCTGGTCCCGCCGCGCTATCGGACGATGTACTTCCAGCACGTCTTCGCCGGCGGCTACGCGGCGGGCTACTACTCCTACATCTGGTCGGAGGTGCTCGACGCCGACACCGTCGAGTGGTTCCGCGAGAACGGCGGCCTGCGGCGGGAGAACGGCGACGTCTTCCGCGAGCGGCTGCTGTCCCGCGGCGGCTCGGTGGACCCGCTGGAGGCCTTCCGCGCCGTCCGCGGCCGCGACGCCGACCCGGCGCCCCTGCTCCGCCGCCGCGGCCTCGCGCCGGCCTGACGGCGCCTGCTCCTGGGGCGTTCCTCGTCCTCCGAGGATCCTGCAGGACCCCTGGACCGCGAGGAGCACCCCAGGAGCGGCGGCGTCACAACCAGGGGAGCGAGAGGACCAGGTCCAGGTCGTCGGGGGCGTCGCCGTCGCGGACGAGCCGGTTGGGCTGGCGGTGGCCGCACGCCGTGCAGCGGTGCACCACCTGCCAGCCCTTGCCGGACTTCTCGACCAGGCCGATCGGCTCCATCGGCTGCCGGCACTCGCTGGCCCGGTCGCCGGGCAGGTCGTCGACGTGCAGCGACCACAGGCACACCGGGCAGTGGTTGCGGTAGTGCCCGTCGGTGTTCGCGGGGACGTCGGCGGCGCAGTGCACGCAGACGAAGCCGGTGTTCTCCGCCCGCCGGGAGCGGGCCACGACGCGGGGCCGGGTCAGGGGACGAACGGCTCGACGGCGACGACCTCGACGGTGATGTCGCGGCCGTTGGGCGCCTGGTAGGTGACCGAGGTGCCCGGCTTCGCGCCGAGGATCGCCGAGCCCATCGCCGACTCCGGCGAGTAGACGGCGAGGTCGGTGGTGCCCGCGATCTCGCGGGAGCCGAGCAGGAACTTCTCGGTCTCGTCGTCGCCCTGGAAGCGGATGGTGATGACCGTGCCGAGCTCGGCGGTGGTGGCCGTCGTCGGCGGCTCGCCCACGCGCGCCTTGCGGAGCAGGTCGGTCAGCTGCCGGATCCGGCCCTCCTGCTTGCCCTGCTCCTCCTTGGCGGCGTGGTAACCGCCGTTCTCCTTGAGGTCGCCCTCCTCGCGGCGGGCGTTGATCTCGGCGGCCATGGCGGGCCGGCCGGCCACCAACTGGTCGAGCTCGGCCTTCAGCCGGTCGTGGGCCTCCTGGGTCAGCCAGATGCCCTGCTCGTTCTCAGTGGGGGTGGTCACGCGGGGTACTCCTGCACAGCTCGGGGGCCGCGTCCCGGTCGGGAGGCGACGACGTCGATCCGGCCAAGCTAACACCGGCCGGGTGGCCCGTGCAGGGACCTGATGCGCTCCCTGTCGGGGAGCGGACGGTACCGGACCGCACCGTGACAGGCACCACATCCGGCCCTCCGGGGGACCGGTCGGCGGCGATCCGTCGGCGCGCCGGGGGACACTGGGGAGGTGACCGACGCCCACCCGTTGCGCCTGCTCGCCGTCCACGCCCATCCCGACGACGAGTCGAGCAAGGGCGCGGCGACGATGGCCAAGTACGTCGCCGAGGGCGTCGAGGTGATGGTGGCGACCTGCACCGGCGGTGAGCGCGGCTCGGTGCTGAACCCGTCGCTGGACCGTCCGGAGATCTGGGAGCGCCTGCCGCAGCTGCGCGTCGAGGAGATGGCGCGCGCCCGCGAGATCCTGGGTGTCCAGCAGGAGTTCCTCGGGTTCGTCGACTCCGGCCTGCCCGAGGGCGACCCGCTGCCGCCGCTGCCCGAGGGCTGCTTCGCGCTGGTCCCCACCGAGGAGGCGGCGGCGCCGCTGGTGGCGCTGATCCGCCGGTTCCGGCCGCAGGTCGTGCTCACCTACGACGAGCGCGGCGGCTACCCGCACCCCGACCACATCAAGACGCACGAGATCTCGGTGCACGCCTTCGAGGCGGCCGGCGACCCGGAGCGCTACCCCGAGCTGGGCGAGCCCTGGCAGCCGAGCAAGCTCTACTACCACATGGGCTTCACGCTGACCCGGACGCGGGCGCTGCACGAGGCGATGCTCGAGACCGGCGCCGAGTCGCCCTACGCCGAGTGGCTGGCGAACTGGGACCCGGAGCGGGACACGAGCCACCGCGTCACCACCCGCGTGCCGTGCGCGGAGTACTTCCCGGTGCGGGACGCCGCGCTGATCGCGCACGCCACCCAGATCGACCCGGACGGCCGCTGGTTCGCCTGCCCCATGGACCTGCAGCAGCGGGTGTGGCCGACCGAGGACTACGAGCTGGCCCGCTCGCTGGTCGACTCGGCGCTGCCGGAGGACGACCTGTTCGCCGGCATCCGCAGCGAGGTGCCGGTCCCGTGACCACCGGGCTGCTGGGCGGTGCGCTGACCGGGGCGGTGCTGGCCGCCGAGGAGCAGCTGCCCGAGGACGTCGGCAAGTCCGGCCCGTTCGGCCTGTTCCTCACCCTCGTCCTGCTGCTCGCCGTCTTCCTGCTGGTCCGGTCGATGAACCGGCACCTCAAGCGGATCCCGCGCAGCTTCGAGCCGGAGGACCGGGAGCCGCAGGTCGTCGTCCCCGACACCCCGGCGGAGCTGGTCGACCCGCCGCGCCGGCCCGGTCAGGACCTGCTCGACGACCTGCGCCGCGCGCCCCGCGCCATCGAGGGCCCCAAGCGCAGCGGCCCCGAGCGCGACGACCGGACGGACCCGCCGGCGCACTGACGCCGGCGGGCCGGCCGGGCCGGGGGCGGTCCGGCCCGGCCGCGGTGCTCACCAGGTGTGTGCGACGTCGACGACGAGGCGCGAGCCGTCGCCGGGGCCGTCGAGGACCAGCACGCGGAACGGCAGGCGGGCGCGCACGCCCAGCCCGACGGTGCTGCTGCCCTCGAACGAGCCGGCCCAGGCGACCTGCCGGAAGGTGCGGTACCCGCCCACGGCGACGGCCTCGGCGTCGTTCCGCGGGTCGTAGGTCGCCGCCCCGGCGTCGGTGTACCCGGGGGTGTGGACGACGACCTGCAGGTCGGCGGCACCGCGCAGCGGCACCGGCCGGCCCGAGCCGTCCTGCACGACCCGGGGCACGTACCGGACGTCGTGGCCGACGTCGGCGGCGTCGATCCCGTCGAGGTCCAGGACCAGCCGGTCGTAGCAGTCGTGCCGGCCGGTGCGGACGTCGTCGAGGGTGCCGCCGCCGCGGTCCGCGACGGCCTCCGGCAGGGAGCCCCACGCCGTGCTGCAGGAGGCGGCGGAGGCGGACGGCAGGGCGACGCCGAGGGTGGCCGTGGCGGCGGCCAGGACGACGGCGGCGCGGGTGCGGGTGGTGCTCATGGCGGGCTCCCGGGTCAGGGGGATGCGGACGAGGTGAGGATGCGCCGACGACCGCGCGCAGACCATGGCCCGGATCGCCCACGGACGTCGATCTGAGAGGTCTTCCGCTGTGCAGAAGTGACAGGAAACGGCCCTGTGGGGGCGACACGAGGTGGCACATCGCCTTCCCGTTGCCGCGGGGTGACGATGGGTATCCCCGAGCCGTGTCGAACCGTCTCGCCACCGCGACCAGCCCCTACCTGCTGCAGCACGCGGACAACCCGGTCGACTGGCGCGAGTGGGGTGAGGAGGCCTTCGCCGAGGCCCGCGAGCGGGACGTCCCGGTGCTGGTGAGCGTCGGGTACGCCGCCTGCCACTGGTGCCACGTGATGGCCCACGAGTCGTTCGAGGACGAGGCGACCGCGGCGCAGATGAACGCCGGGTTCGTGTGCGTCAAGGTCGACCGGGAGGAGCGGCCCGACGTCGACAGCGTCTACATGACCGCCACCCAGGCGCTCACCGGCTCCGGCGGCTGGCCGATGACCGTCTTCACCACCCCGGACGGGCGGCCGTTCTACTGCGGCACCTACTACCCGCCGCGCCCCGCCGGCGGCATGCCCGCGTTCCGGCAGGTGCTCACCGCCGTCTCCGAGGCCTGGACCCAGCGCCGCGACCAGCTCGAGGAGGCCGGCACCCGGATCGCCGAGGGCATCTCCCGCCGCCTGGACCTCGGCCCGCCCACGGCGCTGTCGGCCGCCGACCTCGACGCCGCCGCGGCCGCGGTCGCCGCCGACCACGACGACCGGCACGGCGGGTTCGGCGGCGCGCCGAAGTTCCCCCCGTCGATGCTGCTGGAGTTCCTGCTCCGGCACGCCGCCCGCAGCGGGGACGCCCGGTCGCTGGAGGTGGCCCGCCGCACCCTGGAGGCGATGGCCCGCGGCGGCATCCACGACCAGCTGGCCGGCGGCTTCGCCCGCTACTCGGTCGACGAACGCTGGGTGGTGCCGCACTTCGAGAAGATGCTCTACGACAACGCCCTGCTCCTGCGCCTGTACCTGCACCTGTGGCGGGCCACGGGGGAGGACTGGGCGCGGCGCGTGGCCGACGCGACCGCCGCCTTCCTCGTCCGCGACCTCGGCACGCCCGAGGGCGGCCTCGCCAGCGCGCTGGACGCCGACACCGACGGCGTCGAGGGCCTGACCTACGTGTGGACGCCGGCGCAGCTGACCGAGGTGCTCGGCGACGACGACGGCCGCTGGGCGGCGGAGCTGTTCGGGGTGACCGGACGCGGCACGTTCGAGCACGGCACCTCCACGCTGCAGCTGCTCCGCGACCCCGACGACCCCGCCCGCCTCGCCTCCGTGCGCGAGCGGCTGCTGGCCGCCCGCGCCCGGCGCCCGCAGCCGGCTCGCGACGACAAGGTGGTCACCGCCTGGAACGGGCTGGCGATCGCCGCACTGGCCGAGCACGGCGTCCTCACCGGCACCCCCGCGTCGGTGGACGCCGCCCGGCGTGTGGCGGAGCTGCTCGCCGGCGTGCACTGGGTGGACGGGCGGCTGCGGCGGGCCTCGCGGAACGGTGTCGCCGGGGCGCCGGCCGCGGTGCTCGAGGACCACGGCGACCTCGCCGAGGGGCTGCTCGCGCTGCACCAGGCCACCGGCGAGGGCCGGTGGCTGGAGTGGGCGGGCGACCTGCTCGACGTCGTCGCGGAGCAGTTCCTGGACGCCGAGGGGTGGCACGACACCGCCGCCGACGCCGAGCCACTGGTGCACCGCCCGTTCGATCCCGCGGACGGGCCGACGCCGGCCGGGGTCGCCGCGGCCGCGGGGGCGTTCGTCACGTACGCGGCGCTGGCCGGGTCGCCGCGGCACCGCGAGCTCGGCGAGGCCGCGATCGGGCAACTCGGCCTGCTGGTGCGCCGGGCGCCGCGGGCCGCCGGCTGGGCCGCGGCGGTGGGGGAGGCGCTGCTCGCCGGGCCGCTCGAGGTCGCCGTCAGCGGGCCGGCCGGGCCGGAGCGGGACGAGCTCGCCGCGGCCGCGCGCGCCTCGACCAGCCCGGGCGCCGTCGTCGTGGTGGGGGAGCCCGACGCCCCCCGGGTGCCGCTGCTGGCCGACCGGCCGGCCGTCGGCGGGCGCCCCGCCGCCTACGTGTGCCGGGGCTTCGTCTGCTCCGCGCCGGTCACGGACGTGTCCGCTCTCAGCGCAGCGATGGCCCCTTCCTGACGCCGGTATGCGGTCTTACCGTGTAATCCCGTAAGCACCGCACCGTTGGAGGCCGTCGTGCACGGACACCACCACCGCTTCGCCGACTCGCCCTTCGCCCGCATGGGCGCCCCCGGCTGGCGCCGCCGCGGCCCGGGCGGCCGCGGGGGCGACACCCCGCCGGTCGACCGCGCCGAGGTCGCCGGCTGGTTCGCCGGGCGGCTGCCCGACGGCTGGTTCACCGGTCCGGCCGACATCACGGTCGACCGGGACGAGATCACCGTCGTCGGCCCGCTCGCCGAGCCCGACGCCGGCGAGGGCGACCCGACCGCCGCCCGCGCCGGCCGGATCGCCCGCTTCCGCGAGGACACCCGCGGGCAGCGGATGGCCATCGCCGACGCCGCCCAGGAGCGCTACGGCCGCTCGGTGGCCTGGGGCGCCTCGTGCGGCGACGTCCGCGAGGTGTTCACCAACGCCTCGGTGCCGGTGATGACCCGGCTGCGCCAGCCCGAGCGGCTGGTGCTCGACACGCTCGTCGACGCAGGCGTCGCCCGCTCCCGCTCGGAGGCGCTGGTGTGGGCCGTGCGGCTGGTCGGGCAGCACGCCGACGCCTGGCTGACCGAGCTGCGCGACGCCATGGCGTCGGTGGAGGAGGTCCGCGCCCGCGGGCCGGAGGTGTAGACCTCTGCCACGCTGCCCGGGTGGGCCCACGGGAGCTGCTGCACACCGCGTACGAGGACCTCACCCGGGTGCTGCTCACGCTCACCCGCGCCGAGGGGTGGGCGCCGACCGGCTGCACCGGCTGGGCGGTCGTCGACCTGACCCACCACCTGCTGCAGGACGCCCGCCGGGCGCTGGTCGCGCTGGCCACCCCGGCGGGCGGCCCGGCGGACACGAGCGCGGTGGACTACTGGCGCTCGTGGCGCCCGCCGGCGCCCGACGACGAGGACGGCCTGTGGGCCACCCGCGCCGCGGCCAGCCTGCACGGCGGGTTCGCGGCGGTGCAGCGCAGCCACGCCGAGGCCGCGGCGGCCGTGCTCGTGGCCGCCGGGCGGGTGGCCGACGGCGACCTGGTGCGCACCCAGGGCGCCGTCATGACCGTGGCCGACCTGCTGTCCACGCTCACCGTCGAGGCCGCCGTCCACCACCTGGACCTGGTGGCCGCCCTCGACCGTCCCGGACCCGGGCCCGCGGCGCTGGCCGAGGTGCGCCGGGTGCTGGAGGGCCTGCTCGGCGGCCCGCTGCCGCCGGGGTGGGACGACGCCACCGCCGTCCGCCGGGGCACCGGCCGGGAGCCGCTGACCGACGCCGACCGCGCCGCGCTGGGAGGCGCGGCCGCCCGGTTCCCCCTGTTCGGCTAGCCCCCCGCGCAGGTCGGGGACACTGGAGGGCGTGCCAGCAGC
This sequence comes from Geodermatophilus sp. SYSU D00525, assembly GCF_054050475.1. Taxonomy (NCBI): domain Bacteria; kingdom Bacillati; phylum Actinomycetota; class Actinomycetes; order Geodermatophilales; family Geodermatophilaceae; genus Geodermatophilus; species Geodermatophilus sp. SYSU D00525. The sequence goes on along the minus strand of NZ_JBJGZK010000027.1, from coordinate 55,281 downwards.
TGCCGCCGTCCCCGCCGCGACCGACGTCCTCGTGGTGGGGGCCGGGCCGGCGGGCTCGGCCGCGGCCGCGTGGGCCGCGCGCACCGGCCGTGACGTGCTGCTCGCCGACGCCGCCGTCTTCCCGCGCGACAAGACCTGCGGCGACGGGCTGACCCCCCGCGCGGTCGCGGAGCTCGACCACCTCGGCCTCGGCGACTGGGCCCGCTCCCGCGCCCGCAACCGCGGCCTGCGCGCCGCCGGGTTCGGGCGGGTGTGGGAGCTGCCCTGGCCGGGCGGCGCCTTCCCGGACCACGGGAGCGCGGTGCCGCGCACCGAGCTCGACGCGCGCGTCCGCGACGTCGCGCTGGCCGGCGGCGCCACGCCGCTGGAGGGCGCGCGGGCGGTCGACGTCGAGCGCGAGGGCGACCGGGTGACCGGCGTGGTCCTCGACGTCGCCGGGGAGCGGACGGCGGTGCGCTGCGAGCGGCTGGTCGTCGCCGACGGCGCCCGCTCGCCGCTGGGCCGGGTGCTGGGCCGCCAGTGGCACCGCGACACCGCCTACGGCGTCGCCGCCCGCGGCTACGTCGCCTCCGGGCGCAGCGACGACGAGTGGATCTCCTCGCACCTGGAGCTGCGCGACGCCGACGGGGCGCTGCTGTCCGGCTACGGCTGGGTGTTCCCCCTGGGGGCGGCGTCCGGGCAGGTGAACATCGGCGTCGGCACGCTGGCCACCGCGCGCCGACCGGCCGGCGTGCAGCTCCGGGCGCTGCTCGACACGTACGCCACCGCCCGCCGCGAGGACTGGCAGCTGGACGGCCCGGTGCACGCGCCGGCCTCGGCGCTGCTGCCGATGGGCGGGGCGGTGTCCGGCGTCGCGGGGCGGAACTGGGCGCTGGTCGGCGACGCCGCCGGCTGCGTCAACCCGCTCAACGGCGAGGGCATCGACTACGGCCTGGAGACCGGGCGCACGCTGGCCGGCCTGCTGGAGGAGAAGGACTGGTCGGAGGCCTGGCCGGCCACCCTGCGCCGGCACTACGGCGAGGCGTTCTCCGTCGCCCGCCGCCTGGCCGGGCTGCTGACGCTGCCGCGGCTGCTGCCCGCGGCGGGGCCGGTCGGCATGCGCTCGCGGGCGCTGATGACCGTGGCGCTGCGGGTGATGGGCAACCTGGTCACCGACGCCGACCGCGACGTCGTCGCCCGGGCCTGGCGCGCGGCCGGCCGGGTCTCACGCCGCTTCGACGACCGCCCCCTGTTCGCCTGAGCGGGGGCCCGGAGGGGTCCCCGACGTCGGACGGGGAGGGGCTCAGCGCGACAGGGGCACGGCACCTGGCCGCGGTGTCTGACCGGAGGTCAGACGAACGGGGAGTTGTACATCGCGAAGTAGACGGCGATGTAGTGGCAGATGGCGGCCACGACGGTCATCGCGTGGAAGACCTCGTGGTACCCGAAGACGCCCGGCCACGGGTTCGGCTTCTTGATCGCGTAGGCCACGCCGCCGACGGTGTAGAGCACGCCGCCCACCGCCAGCAGCACCAGCGAGGTCACGCCCGCGATGTGCAGGATGTCGGTGAGGATGAAGACGGCCACCCAGCCCAGGCCCACGTAGAGCGGCACGCCCACCCAGCGCGGCGCCGTCGGCCAGGTGAGCTTGAGGCAGACGCCGGCCAGCGCACCTGCCCAGACGCCGCCGAGGACCCAGTAGCCCAGCGGCTGGTCGACGGCGAGCAGCGAGAACGGCGTGTACGTGCCCGCGATGAACAGGAAGATCATCGAGTGGTCGAGCCGCTTCATGACCTTCCAGCCGCGCGGTGACCAGCGGCGCCGGTGGTAGAGCGCGCTGATGCCGAACAGGCCGCAGATGGTCAGGCAGTAGACGGCGACCGAGAAGCCGGCGCGGGCGCCGAGCACCGAGCCCAGCGGCACGAGGACGGCGCCGGCGGCGATCGCGCCGAAGAAGGCGAACAGGTGCAGCCAGCCGCGCAGCCGCGGCCGGGTGTCGGGATGCTCCCAGTCCCCGTCGGCGAAGTCCGCGGCGGTCCAGGTGTGCTCGACCCGCTCGCCCTCCTCGAGGACGGTGGCGAGGGCAGGGCCGTGCGGGGCCTCGATCTCGGCTCCGTCGGCCTCTACCCGGACCGGCTCCAGTTCGTCGGCAGCAGAGGTCACGCACCGAGGTTACGGAGGCGTAGGTGCGCCTGCACCGCCAGAGACCCGTGAGTTCCCCGGGCAGCCTCCCGGAGGGGCGGCGCGCTGCCCGGGAGCCAGCGGAACGACGGTGTCCCGGGGCGCCTAGGGTGTGGCTCCGTGGGGGCGCGTCAGTGGGTCCGCGACGTCCTGACGCAGATGTACGAGCGTCGCCTGGCCCGGCAGCTGGTGGGCGCCGACGTCCCCCGGCACGTGGGCGCGATCATCGACGGCAACCGCCGCTGGGCGCGGGCCACCGGGCTGCTCGACCCGAACGCCGGGCACCGCCGCGGCGCCGACCGCATCGCCTCCTTCCTCGCCTGGTGCGACGAGGCCGGCGTCGAGGTGGTCACCCTCTTCCTGCTCTCCACCGACAACCTGTCCCGGCCCGAGCCGGAGCTGACGCCGCTGCTGCGGATCATCGAGGGCGTCGTCGAGGACCTGTCGGCGCCGGACCGCCGGTGGCAGCTGCACCCGGTCGGCGCCCTGGGCCTGCTGCCGCCCGAGACGGTCACCGTGCTCAAGGAGGCCGAGGAGACCACCCGCGACCGGCCGGGCGCGACGGTGAACCTCGCCGTCGGCTACGGCGGCCGCCGGGAGATCGCCGACGCCGTCCGCTCGCTGCTGGCCGAGCACGCGAGCCGCGGGACGTCGCTGGACGAGCTGGTCGAGGTGCTCGACGTCGAGCACATCGCCGAGCACCTCTACACCCGCGGCCAGCCCGACCCGGACCTGGTCATCCGCACCAGCGGCGAGCAGCGCCTGTCGGGTTTCCTGCTCTGGCAGACGGCGCACTCGGAGTTCTACTTCACCGACGTCTACTGGCCCGACTTCCGCCGGGTGGACTTCCTGCGCGCGCTGCGGGCCTACGCGGCGCGGCACCGCCGTTTCGGTGGGTGACAGACTCGGGCCCATGGCAGCCGGTGCGGTCGACGTCCCCCTCGAGTACGTGCGGCTGGGGCTGCGGTTCGACCGGCTGGAGTCCGGCTTCGTCGACGCCTACACCGGCGAGAAGCGGATCCGCGCCGGGGTGGAGAGCGAGCCGGCGCCGACGCCGCAGGGCCTGCGCGACCAGGCCCGGGCGCTGCTGCGGGAGCTGGACTCGACCGTGCTCCCGGCCGACCGCGCCGCGTTCCTCCGCGGCCAGCTCACCGGCCTGGAGTGCAGCGCCCGGAAGATGAGCGGCGAGCCGGTGGGCTTCCTCGACGAGGTGCGCAGCTACTTCCAGGTCGACCTCACCCTCGGCGACCCGGCCGCCTACGCCGCCGCGCACGCCGAGCTCGACGCCCTGCTGCCCGGCGAGGGGTCGCTGGCGGAGCGCTACGCCGCGCACCGCCGCCGCGAGGAGTGCCCGCCGCAGCGGCTGGAGGCCGCGGTGCACGCGCTGTCCAGCGCGCTGCGCGACCGGGTCCGCGGCCGGTACGGGCTGCCCGAGGCCGAGACGGTGCGCTACGAGGTGGTCACCGACAAGCCGTGGTCGGGCTTCAACTACTACGAGGGCGACTTCCGCTCGCGGGTGGCGATCAACGCCGACCTGCCGCACCGGCTCAGCCAGCTGGTGCACCTGGTGGCGCACGAGTCCTACCCCGGCCACCACACCGAGCACTGCCGCAAGGAGCGCGGGCTGGTCGAGCGGGCCGGCCACCTGGAGCACACGGTGTTCCTCGTCAACACCCCCGAGTGCCTGATGGCCGAGGGGCTGGCCGACCTCGGCGTCGACGCCGCCGTCGGCGACGGCTGGGGGCCGTGGTCGGCCGAGGTGCTCGGCGACCTGGGGCTGCGCTTCGACGGGCACCTCGCCGAGCGGATCGCCGCGGCCGCAGCCCCCCTGAACCGGGTGCGCCAGGACGCCGCCGTGCTGCTGCACGACCGCGGCACCGACGCCGACGAGGTCGCCGCCTACATCCAGCGCTGGTCGCTGGTCAGCTCCGACCGCGCCCGCCAGCAGCTGCGGTTCCTCACCCACCCGCTGTGGCGGGCCTACATCACCACCTACGTCGAGGGCTACGACCTGCTGCACCGCTGGCTCGGCGCCCGCCCGGCCGGCCAGGACGTCGCCGACCGCTTCGTGCGCCTGCTCGACGAGCCGCTGACCCCCGCCGTCGTCACCGCCGAGCTCTCGGACGCCTGACCGGTGCCCCGCCGCGACCCCCGGGAGGCCCGCGCCCTCGGCCTGTGGACGGCGGGTTGGCTGTTCGTGCTCCTGCTCGCCGGGCTGCTGTGGATCGGCGACCTCGCCGTCCAGTGGCCGGTGCTGCTGGTCCCGGTGCTGTGGGCGGGGGTGGCGGTCCGGCCGCGCCGGGGACGGCGGGAGGAGGCCTGGGACGTGCCCGGGCACGGCGGCCCGCCGCCCACGTGGGAGCTGCCGGTGTCGCGCCCGCTGCCCCGGCCCCCGGACGCGCGGGGGCGCGAGCCGTACTGAGCCGTGGGCCCGGTCGTCCCTGGGACGGGCGGTACGGGTGGGACCCCATCGGGTGAACAGTGCGTTTCGGCGTGCTGCGACCGCGCGCTCCTGTCGGTCCGGAGCTCTACCGTCCGGGGTGGACGACGGGCCCGCCTCGCCGTCCACGGGAGGCCCGGTTGGTGCTGACGTTCTCGTCGACCAGGGGGGCCGGTACCCGGCCCCTGTGCCGGGGCCCGGCCACCTTCGAGCCGGGGCGCGGTCTCGCGCCCCAGGGGAGACGACCCGTGACCACTCGCCGCACGTACGTCCTCGACACCTCCGTCCTCCTGTCCGACCCCCGCGCGCTGCTGCGCTTCGGCGATGCCGACGTGGTGCTCCCGCTGGTCGTCATCGGGGAGCTCGAGGACAAGCGGCACCACCCGGAGCTCGGCTGGTTCGCCCGCCAGGCGCTGCGGCTGCTCGACGACCTGCGGGTCACCCACGGCCGGCTCGACGCACCGGTCCCGGTGGGGGAGGACGGCGGCACGCTGCACGTCGAGCTCAACCACAGCGACGCCGCGGTGCTCCCGGCCGGCTTCCGCAACGACAGCAACGACAGCCGGATCATGGTGGTCGCGCTGAACCTGCGGGCCGAGGGCCGCGACGTCTGCCTGGTCACCAAGGACGTGCCGCTGCGGGTCAAGGCGGCGGCCGTCGGCCTGGAGACCGACGAGTACCGCGCGCTGGACGCCGTCGACGAGGGCTGGACCGGCATGGCCGAGCTGTCGCTGGACGACGCCGAGCTGTCGGGCCTCTACGACACCGGCGAGGTGTACGTGCCGGCCGCCGCGGAGCTGCCCGCGCACACCGGTCTGGTGCTGCTGAGCTCGCGCGGGTCGGCGCTGGGGCGGGTGACCCCGGACAAGCAGGTGCGGCTGGTGCGCGGCGACCGCGAGGCGTTCGGGCTGCACGGGCGCTCGGCCGAGCAGCGGGTGGCGCTGGACCTGCTGCTGGACCCCGAGATCGGGATCGTCTCGCTCGGCGGGCGGGCGGGCACCGGCAAGTCGGCGCTGGCGCTGTGCGCGGGGCTGGAGTCGGTGATGGAGCGGCGGGCGCACAAGAAGGTCGTGATCTTCCGGCCGCTGTACGCCGTCGGCGGGCAGGAGCTCGGGTACCTGCCCGGCAGCGAGGGCGAGAAGATGTCGCCCTGGGCGCAGGCGGTCTACGACACCCTCGGCGCGCTGGTGTCCACGGAGGTCCTTGACGAGATCGCCGCGCGCGACCTCATCGAGGTGCTGCCGCTGACCCACATCCGCGGCCGCTCGCTGCACGACTCGTTCGTGATCGTCGACGAGGCGCAGTCGCTGGAGCGCGGCGTGCTGCTGACCGTGCTGTCGCGGCTGGGCAGCGGGTCGCGGGTGGTGCTCACCCACGACGTCGCGCAGCGGGACAACCTGCGGGTCGGCCGGCACGACGGCGTCGCCGCGGTGGTCGAGCAGCTCAAGGGGCACCCGCTGTTCGCGCACGTGACGCTGACCCGGTCCGAGCGCTCGCCGATCGCCGCCCTGGTCACCGAGATGCTGGAGGACCTCGAGCTCTGACGGCGGGCCCCTGCTGGGTGTTCTCCGTCCTCCTGGGGTCCGGCAACACCCCTCGAGCACGGAGAACACCCCAGGAGGGCTCACCCTCCGCCGCGGACGAGTGCTCGCCGGATGCGTGCACCCAGCCGGGTCCGGTCCTGCACGTCCTCCCAGGTCCAGCGGACGACGCCCCAGCCCTCGTCGCGGATGGCGTCCTCGCGGCGTTTCTCCTCGAACACGGCGTCGCCCGGGTCCTGACCCGGCCGGAGCGGCCGCTCGAACTCGACCCGCCCGTCGAACTCCCCGAGCAGCCGTTCGGGCTCCCACGCGAAGTCGGTGCGGCCGAGGAGGACGCCTTCCGCCGTCCGCACCGGGAACTGCAGGCCGCTGGGGCCCGGACCGAGGGCGTGCAGCACCACCCTGCTGCGGCTGTCCCCGACGCTCTCGCTGCGGCCGTCGGCGAACCGGACGGCGCGGGCGGCCGGCCGGGCGCCCGGCCGGCCGCGGCACCGGCCCAGGGCGTCGGCCAGCGCGGCCGCGGTGCAGAGTCCGGTGTGCAACGCTGCGTCGAGCACGACGACGGCCGGCTCGAGAGGCAGCGTCCGGGCGAGGTCGACGGCGGTCCGGGCCGGCGAGGTGACGGGAACGCCGCGGACATCCACGACCTCGTCGTCGTCCAGGTGCCCGACGTGGACGAACAGGACGCGACCGGCGCCGTTCCACGCCGGCGGCCGCCGGGTGACGTGCACCCGGCTCAGCGGCACGCCCCGAAGCGGCATGCCGAGCAGGACCGCCGCCGACTGGTGGCTGACGACCGCCGGCCGCCGGAGCTGTCCGAGTGTCGCCGTCACCAGGAGACGGTGGCGGGTCGTCGCGGCATCCGGCGCGGCGCCGTCGAGGTAGGCGCCGCGCCGCAGGCGGGTCCACTCACGGCGCCGGGCCAGGCGGCCGAGTTCGTCGTCGGTGGAGCCCTCGTCGAGCGCGTCGCGGCGGAGGAGCAGGCGGGGCGGCACGTCGGTCATCGAGCGACCGTGGCGTCCTCACCCGTCCGGCAGGGTTCACCGCTCCCGGTGGTGGAGGACGCACTGGGTCGTGGACGGCCGCTCCTGGGGCGTTCCTCGCGGTGCCGGGGTGCTGCAGGACCCCGGGAGTCCGGACGACGCCCCAGGAGCAGGAGTGGGTCAGGCGGCGGAGGTGGGCCCCTCGTCGGGGAGCGCCGGCGTCCGGGACGCGCGCTGCCGGTCCGGGCGGGTCCGCGGCGTCGCGGCGTAGCGCAGCAGCGCCACGGCGCCCCAGCCGGCGAGCAGGCACCAGGGCAGCCGGGTGACGACGTCGTCGAGGGTGAAGTCGCCGCGCAGGTACAGCGCGAGCACCGGCAGGGCCAGCACGAGCCCCGCCGCGAGGACGTCCCAGCGCAGCGGGCTCATGCCTCAGCGGTCTCCAGCCGCTCGCACAGCAGCGAGGCCCAGCGGTGCGCGGTCGCCCGCACGCCGTCGAGGAGCGCCACGGGCACGGTCGTCCGACCCAGCACGGCCGCGGGGTCGGCGGTCAGGTCGGTGTCCTGGACGACGAGCGCGTCGACGCGGGGCAGCGCGTCCAGCCACGGACCCACGTCCTCGGGCTTGCGGGTCGCCTCGACGACGGCCCAGACCGCGACCGGCGAGAAGATCGCCATGACCTGCTCGAGCCACGTCCGGCCCCCGGCGCGCATCGGGGCGTCCACCGCGACGACGGTCGGCGTCCCCGCGGCGGCGGCCTCCTGCTTGCGTGCGATCGCGGTGTCGACCGAGGTGATCCGGCTGGACTGGGGCGCGAGCGCGGCGAGGTCGCCGCGGGTGGCCCACTGCAGCCGGTCGGCGTCGAGCCGCATGGTCGCGGCCAGCGAGCGCGCGGCGGCGAGCGTCTCGACGCCGGGCCCGACGACCAGCAGCACCTCGCCGGCACCGGCCGGGGCCGACGGCGCCGCGGGCAGCGCCGCGCCGAGCGCCCGGGTCAGCGCCGCGTAGGTGCCGGACTGCGCGACCTCGGCGGGGAAGCCCGCACCGAGCAGGTCCTCCGGCACGCCGAGCGCGCGCAGCCGGGCGACGGTGCCGGCGGCCTCGACCATCCGCGGGTCGACCCAGCCGCGGCCCGATGGCACCGCGCCGGCCTCGCGCACCGACGGCACGACGACACGGGTCGGCGTCCAGCCGCGGCCGGCGCGGGCGTCGACGGGCAGGCGGGTGACGGTCGCCAGGCCCGGCGCGGGGGCGGCCACGCGGGCGACGGCCTGACCGGGCACCGGCGGCAGGCGGCGCGCCGGCGGCACCGGCGGGCGCCCGAGCAGCCGCGGCACAGCCAGCTCGGCGCCGGGGGTGGGCGGCGGCAGCAGCGACAGCGGGGGCAGGACGGCGGTGGAGTCGAGCGGCAGCGGGGCGGGGTCGCTGGCGGTCGGCGCGAGCACCGCCTCCCCGGCCTCCCACTCGTCGGACTCGGCCGCGGCGTCGACCCAGCCCGGCTCCTGGTCCACGCGCTGCGACGGCGCCGGGACCGGCGGGCGGCCGCGGTGCACGCCGCCCTGGGTGGAGGCGCCGGCGAGCACGCCGCGGAGGATGTCGGTGAGCGCGTCGTCCGGGGTGTCGTGGGCGAGGGCCGCGCGCAGCACCTCGGCGATGGCCTCCTCGCGCCCGGTGACCGGGCCGGTGAGGTCCCGGTCGGCCCAGGCGGCCACCGGCTGGGGCGCCGGCACCTCGATCGGCTCGGCGACGACGGCCGGCAGCACGTCGGTGACCGGCTCGTCCTCCGCCGCGAGGGCGAGGGCGACGGGCGCCTCGACGGCGGCGTCCTCGACGGCGGCGTCCTCGGCGGCGCCCTCGTCGGCGGCGCTCTCGTCCAGATCCGGGCCGAGCAGCTCGGTGAGGAGGGAGTCCTCGTCCGCGGTCTCCGCAGGGTCCTCGGTGTCCGCAGGGTCCTCGGTGTCCGCAGGGTCCTCGGTGTCCGCAGGGTCCTCGGTGTCCGCAGGGTCCTCGGTGTCCCCGTCTGCCGCCGGGGGCTCCTCGACGGCGGGCTCCTCGACGGCGGCCGCCTCGGCGACGACCTCGGCGACGGGCTCGGCGACGGGCTCGGCGGCGGCGGCCGGGCGGGGGACGGGCACGGGATCGGCCCACATGTCCACGCCGGGACCGGGCTCGTCGGACAGCTCCGGGACCTTGGGAGCCTCGTGCTGCGGCTCCTCGACGACCGGCTCCTCGACCAGGGCCTCGACGGGCTCCTCGGCGACGGGCTCCTCGGCGACGGGGGCCTCGGCGACGGGCTCAGGAGCCACGGGCGCCGGAGCGGGGGCGGCGGCGCGGGCGGGCGCGGCCATCGCGGCGGCGAGGGCGGCGGCCAGCGGCATCGCGGGCGCGGCGGGAGCGGGCTCCGGGGTCCGCAGCACCGCCGGGGGCGCGAGCTCCTCGTCCGTGGCCTCGGCGGTCGCGGCGGCAACCGCCTGCACCGCCCGCAGCGCCTCGGCGGCGGACATGGCGGCGGCCGAGCGCACGGCGTCGTCGACCGCCTCGCGCACCTCCCGGTCCCCGGCGACGACCTGCGCCAGCGCGGCGGTGAAGAGCGAGGGACCGGCGGCCTCGACCGGCGGGCGCACCGCGGTCCGGCCGGGCCGCCGGGCGGCGGAGGCACCGGCGGCGGCGGCCGGCGCGGCGGCAGCAGCAGACGGCGCGGCGGCGGGCGAGGACGGGGCAGCCGTGCGGGGAGCGGCAGCGGGACGGAAGGCGGAGACCCCGGTGGCGGGCCGGCGGGAGGCGCCCACCGACGCCCGGGAGTACAGGCCGACCCCGGGGTCGCCGTCGCCGGACCCGAGCAGGCCGGCCAGCTCGGACACCGGGTCCGGCAGCTCGGTGGGGATCGTCGGGCGCTCGGTGGGGACGGTCGGGCGCGCGGTGGGCCGGGCCGCCGCGGGACGGCTGCGGTGCAGCTCGGTGGCGCGCAGGAACGCGCCGGTGTCGGCGAGCGGGCGGGGGTCGCGGCTGAGCGCGGCCTCGATCCGGCGGGCCGACTCGGACTTCGGGGCGGGGCCGCGCCGGGCCGGCTCGACGTCCTCCACCTCGGCGACGAACCGCTCGGTGGCGAAGAAGCCCAGCACGCCGCCGGACCGGACGCGGCGGACGCCGGTGATCCGCACCGCGTTGCCGTACCGCTCGCGGGCCGCGGCGACGGCGGCCTCGGGCGTGGGCGCCTCAACGGATGGCAACGGCACCGTTCACCACTCCCAGTGACTCGATCTGGGCCGTCCGGGAGACCTCCGAGTAGGAGATCACCGGCAGGCGGGGGAGGACCTGACGCATCAGGCGGGACAGCGCGGCCCGCACCTGGGGGGAGCAGACGAGGACGGGGGACAGGCCGTGCTGCTCGGCGTCCTCGAGCAGCCCGCTGCACCCGGTGACCAGCGCGTCGACCGAGCCGGCGTCCAGCGCCAGCACCTGGCCGCCGTCGCTCTGCCGCACCGCCTCCAGCAGCCGCTGCTCGAAGGCGGGCTCCAGCGTGAGCACGTGCAGCCGCTCGTCGGGGGTGACGTAGGGGTGGCTGATCGCCGCGCCGAGCGCCGCGCGCACCGCCTCGACCAGCCCGTCCAGGTCGGTGGAGGTCTTCGCGCGCAGCGACAGCGCCTCGAAGATGCGCACCAGGTCGCGGATGGAGACGTTCTCCGCCAGCAGCGCGTGCAGCACCCGCTGGATCTCGCCGAGGGTGAGCAGCCCCGGGGTGAGCTCCTCGACGACGACCGGGTGGGTCCGCTTGACCATCTCGACCAGCAGCCGCACGTCCTCGCGGCCGAGCAGCTCGGCGGCGTTCTGGCGGACCACCTCGGCCAGGTGGGTGGTGATGACCGAGGAGCGGTCGACGACGGTCGCGCCGGCCATCTCCGCCTGCCGCTGCAGCTCCACCGGCACCCACTTGGCGGGCAGGCCGAACACCGGCTCGCGGGTCGGCCGGCCCGGCAGCCCGTCGAGGGCGTCGCCGATGGCCAGCACGGTGCCGGCGGGGGAGGTGCCCTTGGCCGCCGGGACGCCGTTGAGCCAGATGACGTACTGCGACGAGGGCAGGTCGAGGTTGTCGCGGGTGCGGACCAGCGGGATGACCAGGCCGGTCTCCATCGCGACCTTCCGGCGCAGCGCCTTGACCCGGTCGAGCAGGTCGCCGCCGCGGGCGGAGTCGACGAGGTCGACCAGGTCGAAGGCCACCTCGAGCTCCAGCGGGTCGACCCGCATGCGCTCGGCGATCGCCTCGGGGGAGTCCGGCGCGGGCTCCTCGGCGGCGGCGAGCGCGGGCGTGTCGTCGTCCTCGGCCGGGGTCTCCTGCATCCGCGCGGCCATGACCAGGAACAGCCCGCCGATGACCAGGAACGGCAGCTTCGGCAGCCCCGGGATCAGGCACATCGCCAGCGCCGCGCCGCCGGCGATGCGCACCGGCTGGCGGAAGCGGCCGAGCTGGGCGAGCAGGTCGCTGCCCATGTCGCCGTCGCTGGCCGAGCGGGTGACGATGATGCCGGTCGCGGTGGACAGCAGCAGTGCCGGGATCTGCGAGACCAGGCCGTCGCCGACGGTCAGCAGCGAGAAGGTGGAGACGGCGTCGCCGGGCGCCATGCCGCGCTGCATGACCCCGACGGCGAAGCCGCCGATCAGGTTGATCAGCGTGATGATGATCGCGGCGATGGCATCGCCCTTGACGAACTTCGATGCCCCGTCCATCGAGCCGTAGAAGTCGGCCTCGGCGGTGACCTCGGTGCGCCGCTTGCGCGCCTGCTGCTCGTTGATCAGGCCGGCGTTGAGGTCGGCGTCGATGGCCATCTGCTTGCCGGGCATCGCGTCGAGGGTGAAGCGGGCGCCGACCTCGGCCACGCGGCCGGCACCGTTGGTGATGACGACGAACTGGATGATCGTGAGGATCACGAAGATCACCAGGCCGACGACGAGCGAGCCGCCGATCACGAAGTGCCCGAAGGCCTCGATGACCTTGCCGGCGTAGCCGTCGGTGAGCACCAGCCGCGTCGAGGAGACGTTGAGGGCGAGCCGGAACAGCGTCGCGATGAGGATCAGCGACGGGAAGACCGCGAAGTCCAGCGGCCGCTTGATCTGCATCGCGACCAGCAGGATCAGCAGCGACGCGGTGATGTTCAGGCCCAGCAGCAGGTCGAGCACCGCCGCGGGCAGCGGCACGACCAGCATGAGGACGATGGCCACCACGCCGATCGGCACGGCGGCCTTGGTCATCCCTCGCACGGGCACTCCATCGGCAGCCGGGGGTGCCCGGCCGACCGCTGACGGCGCACGAGTCACAGCCGTCCCAGGGTCGCGTCAGGAGGGGAGCGGGTTCCTCCGGCGGCCGGCCTTCGGCAGGTCCCGGACGTCGGGCGCCTCGAACCCGGGCCGGTGGAAGCCGCCGCGCACGCCGCGGGCGCCGAGCTGCATGACGAAGGCCAGCACCCGGGCGACGGCGGTGAACAGCTGCGGCGGCACCTCCTGGCCGAGCTCGCAGGAGGCGTGCAGCGCCCGGGCCAGCGGCACGTCCTGCACCATCGGCACCCGCGCCTCGGCGGCCCGCTCGCGCAGCTTGGCGGCGATCTCGTCGGCGCCCTTGGCCACCACCCGCGGCGCGCCCTCCTCCGGCTCGTACCGCAGCGCGACGGCGACGTGCGTCGGGTTGACCAGCAGGACGTCGGCGGTGGCGACCTCGGCCATCATCCGGTTGCGCGACATCGCCAGCTGCATCGAACGGCGCTGGCCCTTCACGTGCGGGTCGCCCTCGGACTGCTTGTGCTCCTGCTGGATCTCGTACTTGGTCATCTTGAGCTTGGTCATCGTCTGCTTGCGCACCACGACGTAGTCGGCGATCGCGATGACCAGGCCGGTGATCGCCACGACGCGGAACATGAGGACGGCGGAGGAGGCGAAGGTGGCCACCACCGCCGACAGCGGCAGCGCCCCGGACGCCGACACCAGCGCCTGCGCCCTGCCGCTGGTGACGACGACGACGGTGCCGAGCGCCGCCGTCTTGATGACCGCCTTGAGCGCCTCCCACAGGCCGTGGGTGCCGAACATCCGCTTCATCCCGGGGAACGGGTTGAGCTTCTTGAGCGTCGGCTTCATGCCCTTGGTGGCCAGGGCGACCCCGCCCTGCGCGGCCGAGGCGAGCACCCCGACGAGCATGAGCGCGAGCGCCATCGGCAGCACCGTCTCGAGGAAGGCCCTCAGCGCCTCCCCGAGCAGCGCGCCGACCGCGTCGGCCTCCGGGTGCTCGACCACCGACCCGAACCGCACGAACAGCCGGCCCACCGCGTCGAAGGCGTTCCCGACCAGCATCGGCAGGAAGACGCTCGCCGCCGCCACGCCTGCCCAGGTGCCGAGCTCCTGGGTCCGCGGGATCTGCCCCTCCTTGCGCGCCTCCTTGAGGCGCTTGGGAGTGGGCTTCTCGGTCTTCTCACCACCCTGACCGTCCTTGGCCACCCGGCCTCACCCGCTCCGGAAGCCGACGACCGCGCGGGTGGCCTGCTCCACCAGCGCGTCCAGCGCCGGCGGCAGCAGCGGGAAGGTCAGCCCGAGCAGCGCGAGGGTCAGCATGATCTTCACGGGGAAGCCGATGGCGAAGATGTTCAGCGCCGGGGCGGCCCGGGACAGCAGGGCGAGGGCGACGTCGGCCAGCAGCAGCACGGCCACCATCGGGCCGGCGATCTGCAGCGCGGCGAGGAACATCATCGAGAACGCCGTCAGCACGACCTCGCCGACGTCCCCGGCCGGGAAGCCGCCGCTGACCGGCAGCCCCTCGTAGGAGGTGGCGAACCCGCGCACGATCACCAGGTGGCCGCCGCTGGTGAACAGCAGCGTCGTCGCGAGCAGGTAGTGCAGCTTGCCGATGACCGAGTTGGTGGTCATGGCCAGCGGGTCGTAGGCCGGCTGCAGGGAGAAGCCGCCGGTGAGGTCGATGAGCTCCCCGGCGAACTGCACCGCGGTGAAGAACAGCTGGACGACGAAGCCCAGCGCCGCGCCGATGGCCACCTCGCTGACGGCGGTGACGACGAGGAAGCCGGTGGTCGGCTCGGGCAGGCCCGGCGCCACGCGGTCGACCAGGGCGACCGCGAGCGCCAGGGCCAGCGCGCCCTTGACCGGTGCCGGGATGGTGCGGGTGGTGAACGGCGGGGCGAGCAGGACGAAGCCGGCCGCCCGGGCGGTGGCCAGCAGCAGGGCCGCGAGGGTGACCGCCGGGACCTCGAGGTCCATGCCGGTCAGGTCCGCCCGAGCAGGCGCGGCAGCTGGTCGAAGAGGGTGTGGGTGAAGTCGACCAGCTCGGAGAGCACCCAGTTGCCGGTGACCAGCAGCGCGATGCTCACCGCGATCATCTTGGGGACGAACGACAGCGTCGGTTCCTGGATCTGGGTCGCCGCCTGGAACAGCGAGATGAGGAAGCCCACCAGCAGGGCCGTGAGCAGGACCGGGGCGGCGACCTTGGCGGCCACCATCATGGTCTGGACGGCGATGTCGGTGACGTCGGCGTCGGTCATCCGTACGACCCCACGAGAGACGTGGTGATCATCGCCCAGCCGTCGACGACCACGAAGAACAGCAGCTTGAACGGCAGCGACACGATCGAGGGCGGCACCATCATCATGCCCATCGACATGAGCGCGGCGCTGACCAGCATGTCCATCACCAGGAACGGGATGAACACGACCAGCCCGATGATGAAGGCGCTCTTGAGCTCGGAGAGGACGAACGCCGGGACCAGAGTCGTCATGCTCACCGCGGCGCGGTCCTCGGGCTGCTCCTCGCCGGACAGGCCGACCATGAGCTGCAGCTCGTCGTCGCGGGTGTTGTCGAGCAGGAACTCCTTGAGCGGCACGACGCCGGCGTCGTAGGCCGCGGAGACCGTCATCGCCCCGTCCACGTACGGCTGGACGGCGACGTCGTTGATGTCCGAGAGCACCGGCCCCATGACGAACAGCGTCAGGAACAGCGCGATGCCGGTGAGCACCGAGTTCGGCGGCGAGGACTGCAGGCCCAGCGCGTTCCGGGTCAGCGACAGGACGACGACGATCTTGGTGAACGACGTGCACAGCAGCAGCACCGCCGGCGCCACCGACAGCACGGTGATCGCGAGGATCAGCGTGATGGAGGTGCTCGGGCTGCCGTTGCCGACCGAGATGTCGACCCCGCCGTCGACCGCGGGCACGGTCGGGGCCGTGGGCGCGGTCGGCGCGGTGGGCGCCGCCGCGGCCGGACCCGCGAGCAGCACGCCGGCGAGCGCGCAGCCGAGCAGGGCCAGCAGGACGGTGGCGGCCCGGCGCGCGAGGACGTGCGCGGGGACGGTGGCGGTCATCAGCGGCGGACCGTCCGCTCGCGCAGCTGGCTGACGAAGCCCTGCCAGCCCGACCGGTCGAAGACCGAGCCGGCCAGCGCGCCGCCGACCCGGGGCGCCGGGACGGCCGGGCCGCCCGCGGCCGGCGGCGCGGCGGCGGCGCGCTCGGCGAGCGTGGCCTCCACGGCGTCGCCGTCGAGCTCGGCGAGCAGCGTGACCTGCTCCTCGGTGGCGCCGACGACGAGCACCCGGTCGGCGATGCGCAGCACGTTGACCGTGCTGGCGCGGCCCATCCGCTGGCGGGCCACGACCTCGACCAGGCCGCCGCTGGAGCCCAGGCCGCGCTTCTTCGCCAGGCGCGCGGCGAACCACAGCACGCCACCGACGAAGGCCAGCGAGAGCACCAGCCGGATCAGCATCCAGGTCATGCCTGCGCGGCCCCCAGCTCGGCGGCGGCGTCGCTGACGATCTCGCTGATCCGCAGGCCGAAGTCCTCGTCGACGACGACGACCTCGCCGCGCGCGATGAGGGTGCCGTTGACCAGCAGGTCGGCCGGGGCGCTGGCGGCACGGTCGAGCTCGACCACCTCGCCCGGGTGGAGCGAGAGCAGCTCGCCCACGGTCATCCGGGTGCGGCCGATCTCGACCGTGACCTCCATGGCCACGTGCCGCAGCAGGTCCAGGCTGTTGCGCGGGGTGCGCGGCGCCGTCGGCAGGGTCACCTGCAGCGCGAGCGTGGCGATGTGATCAGCGGAGGGGTGCCCCGCGCCGGCCACCAGCGGCACGGCGACGAACATGCCCTTGTCGCGCAGCCCGTCGAGCGCGGTCACCGGGTCCTCGGTGCGCTCGGCGTCCACCCGGACCCGGCCCAGGGTGGCCGCGGCGGCCTCGAGCGCGGGACGCAGCGCGGTGGCGACGTCCATCGGGCCGACGGGGGAGTTGTCGAGGGCCTCGACGACCTCCGCCGAGAGCACCAGGACGACGTCGCCGGTGATCTCGCCGGACAGCCGGGCGCCGACGGCGGCGGTCGCGGCCGGCGGGACCGGGACGGCGTCGGGGTCGGTGACCGCGGGCCCCGGGACCAGCTCGGCGCCGGAGGGGACGAGCGCGGCCGCGGCGCGGGCGGCGGCCACCACGACGGCGGTGATGGTCTCTGCAGCAGCGTGGGTGGCGGCCTGGGCGGTGTCGAGCGTGGCGGTCATGCGGGGTCCTTCACGGCGGACGGGGTGGGGACGATGGCGGCGGCCAGCCGGCGGCGGTGGTTGCTGGCGATGGCGTGGGCGAAGACGGCGTCGTTGGTGGTGACCTCGAGCGGCGCGTCCCGCGGGTGGCGCAGCAGCAGCACGTCGCCGACGGTCAGGGAGAGCAGGTCCTCCGAGGACACCTCGAGCGGGCTGAACCGGACGCTGACGTCGACCGGCACCAGCTCCAGGCGGGCGGCGAGCAGCTCCGCGGCGCGCTGCCGGGTGCGCTGGGCCGACTCCGACAGCTGCGGGGAGGCGGCGCTGTCGAGGGCCTGCTGGAAGGAGCTGAAGGGCAGCACCAGGGACGCGGCGCCCTCGCGGCTGCCGATCGACATCGTGTAGCGGGCCACCATCACGGTGTCCGAGCCCGCCGCGGCCTGGGCGAGGGCGGGGTTGTACTCGATGCCGTCGATGGCCGGCTGCAGCTCGGTGACGTGCGCGAAGGCGGCGGCGAACTCCTGCAGCAGGCGGGTGAGCAGCGAGGTGGTGATGGTGGTCTCCATCGCCGTCATCGGCCGCTCGGGCTGCTGCGCGGCGCCGGAGCCGCCGAGCAGGTGGTCGACGCCGGCCATCGCCATGTCCAGCGGGTAGGCCAGCAGGCCCTTGCCGCCCAGCGGCTCGATGGTGAACGTCGTCAGGAAGCAGGGGTCGGGCAGCGTGGCGAGGAAGTCGTCGTAGGAGTGCTGCTCGATGCCGTGCAGCTCCATCCGGGCGCCGGTGCGCAGCATCGTGGTGAGGACCGTCGTCGCCTGGCGGGCGAAGGCCTCCTGGGCGATCTGCAGCACGCGGACGTGCTCGCGGGAGAGCTTGGTGGGGCGGCGGAAGTCGTAGGTGCGGGGCGCACCGCGCCGGCTGCGGCCGCCACCGGCCGGCGCCTGCGGCCCGGGCCCAGCGGGCGCGGTCGCGGTGTCGGGGCGGGTCACGGTCCCCTCATCGGCGGGGCCGGAACGCGAACTGACCGGCGGCGCGGGGCGCCGCCGGTCAGCCGGGGAGTGTGGGACGGGTGGGACTACTGCGTCACTGGGTGACGTACTCGGTGAAGTAGATGCCCATGACCATCTCGACGCCGTCCTCGGTGTAGGCCTCGACGATCTGGTGCTCCAGCGACTCCTTGAGCGCCTCGCGGGCGCCGGCGACGTCGGCCGGCTGGGCCTGCGAGTAGGTGGAGATGATCAGGTCGAGGGCCTTCGAGCCGTCGACCCCGCCGCCCCCGTGACCGCCCGAGGCGGCGTCCTCGGTCGCCTGCAGGCTGATGCCGATCTTCAGGTAGCCGCCGCCGGCCAGGTTGACCGTGACCGGCTCGAGCGCCACGACCTCGCCGGCCACCGGTTCCTCGGCCTCGGCCTCGCCGGTGAACAGGAAGAAGTACGCGGCCGCGCCGGCCACGACCAGCAGGAGGGCCAGGAGGACGACCAGCTTCTTCCGGCCGCCCTCGGCCTCCTCGCCCTCGGCCGGGGCGTCCTTCTCCTTCGCCTTGCTCTTGGTGCTCACTCGTGGGTGCCTTCCTGTGCGGGGGCCGCGTGTACTGGTGCGTCGAGGCCGGGCAGGAGCTCCCGGGCCTCGGCGGAGGCGTCGGACAGCACGACGACGTCGACGCGGCGGTTGAGGGACAGGGCGTTGGGGTCGCTCGCCGGCACCACCGGGCGGGTGTCGGAGTAGCCGGTCCCGGACATCCGGTCCTGCGGGACGCCGGCGGCGGCGAGGTAGCGCACCACCGTGGTGGCCCGGTAGGCCGACAGCTCCCAGTTCGACGGCCACGGCCCGCCCGGCGTGACCGGCAGCGAGTTGGCGTGCCCCTCGATCGCGAGGTCGTTGGGCAGCGTGGCCAGTGTGCCGGCGACCGCGTCGAGGATGGTGCGGCCCTGCGGCTGCAGCGTGGCCTCCTCCGGGCCGAACAGCACCGGGTCGGACACGATGTGCACGGTCAGGCCGCGCTCGTCGATCTCGTACTGCGCCGTCCCGGCGTGACCGGCCGCCGCGAGGGCGGCGTCGATGGCGTCGCGGGCGGCGGCGAGCTGGTCGTACTCGGCCCGCGCCTCCGCCGCGACGTTCGCGGCCTCCTGGGCGGCGGCCCGGGCGGCCGCGGCGTCGACGTCGGCCTCCGCGGCGGGAGCCGGTGGGATCTGCACGTCGACGGCCGCGTCGAGGGAGTCGAGGACCGACGCGTCGGAGTTGGTGCCCGCGCTGCTCAGGGCGCTCACCGGGGCGCCGAACGCCTCGGACAGGCCGCTGGCCAGCGCGGCGAACTTCTCCTTGTCCACCTGGCTCATCGCGAAGAGGACCACGAAGAGCACCAGGAGCAGCGTCATCATGTCCGCGTAGGACACCAGCCACCGCTCGTGGTTCTCGTGCTCCTCCTCCTCGTGCTTCCTGCCGCGGCGGCGGCCGCCGTGGCCGCCGGAGCTCACGCCGCCTCCTTGGCGACCTCACTGGGCGGGATCAGGGAGTTGAGCTTCAGCCGCACCGCGCGGGGGCTGGTGCCGGCCTGGATCTCGGCGATGCCCTCGACCAGCAGCTCCATCTGCGCGGCCTGCAGCTCGCTGACCCGCAGGATCTTGGCGCCCATCGGGAGGAACCAGAAGTTGGCGGCCATGACGCCCCACAGCGTGGCGACGAACGCCGAGGCGATCATGGGTCCCAGCGCCTCCGGGTTGCTGAGGTTCCCCATCACGTTCATCAGGCCGACGATGCAGCCGACGATGCCGATGGTCGGGGCGTAGCCGCCCATGGCGTTCATGAACTTGGCGGCGACCTTGTCCTCCGCCTTCTTCGCGGCGATCTCGCTCTCCAGGACCGCCCGCAGCTCCTCGGGGTCGGTGCCGTCGATGCCCATCTGCAGGCCGCGCTTGAGGAACGGGTCCTCGATCTGCTTGACCTGCGCCTCGAGCGCGAGCAGGCCCTCCTTGCGGGCCTTCTCGGCGAGGGACACCAGGGTCTGGATCTGTGCGCTGGCCGGCGGGACCTTGGCCGGCACCACGGCCATCTTGAACCAGCCGGGCAGCTTCTTGAGGTCGTCCATCGTCTGGCTGGACATCGCCGCGCCGAAGGTGGCGACGATGACCAGGACGATGGCCGGGAGGAAGATCAGGGTCGTCGGGTCCGAGCCCTCGAGGACCATGAAGACGAGGAGGGCGACCAGCGAGACGACGAACCCGATCAGGGTGGCGGGGTCCACGGGTCAGCGCTCCTCGCGGGCCGGGAAGGGCACGACCGCGGCGTGGGTGGCGCTGCCGCCGTCGGGGGCCGGCGTCGTCGGGCGGTAGGTGCCGCGGTCCATGGCGTAGGCGGTCGCGAGGATGCTGGCCCGGTACTCGCGGATCGCGTCGAGCACCTCGTCGACGTCCTCGCTGACGACGTACTTGGTGCCGTCGACGAGGAAGACGACGGTGTCGGGGTGGCCCTCGACCCGCTCGATCAGGTCGGGGTTGAGCGCGAAGTGCTCCCCGTTCAGGCGCGTCACTCGGATCACGGGTGGGTCCTCTGGCTCGTACGGGAAGGGGGAGGGCCGCGACGGCGCGGCGCCGGCTACAGGGACCATCGGTCCCGCGCGGGGACTGCTTGAGCCGAACCCGGCCCGCCGCATCACCCCCGGGGGTGAGCCCGGCACCGCGTTCCCGCACGTCACACGCGTACCGGGAGGCGACCGGGGGACGACGCGGCGCGGCCCGGCACCCCGGGGAAACGGGTGCCGGGCCGCGGCCTCGCACCGTGCGGGAACGGCCCCCTCGCAGGGGCCCGCGCCGAGCGGAGCGAGGTGTGGGGGCGAGGGGTCCTCAACGCTTGAGGTTGACCAGGTCCTGCAGGATCTCGTCGGAGCTGGTGATCACCCGGCTGTTCGCCTGGAAGCCGCGCTGGGCGACGATCAGGCCGGTGAACTCCTCGGCGAGGTCGACGTTCGACATCTCCAGCGCGCCGGCGGTCAGCGAGCCGCGCCCGCCGGTGCCGGCCTCGCCGATGACGGCCTGGCCGGAGTTGTCGCCCACCCGGTAGCTGGAGTTGCCGGCCTTGGACAGGCCGCCGGGGTTGGCGAAGGTGGCCAGCGCCAGCTTGCCGATCGGCTCGCGCAGGCTGTTGGAGTAGACGCCCATGATCGTGCCGTCGTTGCTCAGCGAGATCGACTGCAGCGTGCCCATGGCGTTGCCGTCGACGCCGCTCGGGGTCAGCGCCGTCTTGCCGCCGAACTCGGTCATGCCGGTGAGGTCGACCGGGATGGTGCCCGGCCAGTTGGCGCCGGTGACGCCGAGGGTGAAGGTGCTGCCACCGGAGGGCCGGCCGGTGGCCGGGTCGAAGGTGAGCGTCTGCGCCGCGCCGATCGGGGTGCCGTTCTCGCCGGCGGCCACCGACCAGGTGTTGGTGCCGGTCTTGGTGAACGTCAGCGCGATCTGGTGCGCGGTGCCGATCGAGTCGTAGGCGGTGATCTGCGTCTGCACCTGGGTGGCCGCGACCGGCGGGGTGGCCAGCGGGTCGGCCGCCACGGACGCCGTCGACAGGTTGCCGGCCAGCGCGCCCGTCGTCGTCGCGGTCGGGGACATGACCTGGCCGAACGGGATGGTCAGCGGGCCGATCGGGCCGTTGGCGTTGACGGTGCCGTCCGCGCCGGCCGTCCAGCCCTGCAGCTGGGCGCCGTCGGGGGTGACGAGGTTGCCGGCGCCGTCGTAGTCGAAGGACCCGGCGCGGGTGAACAGGTTCTCGTTGCCGGCGCGGGTCACGAAGAAGCCGTCGCCGCTGATCATGAAGTCGGTGGCGCGGCCGGTGTTCTGGGTGGAGCCCTGGCCGAAGTTGGTGGTGACGCCGGCGACCCGGACGCCGAGGCCGACCTGGGCGGGGTTGGTGCCGCCGGTCTCCGCCGTCGGCGCGGAGCCGTTGCGGATGACCTGGGACAGGGTGTCCTCGAAGACGGTCTGGCTGCTCTTGAAGCCGACGGTGTTGACGTTGGCGATGTTGTTGCCGGTCACGTCGAGCTTGGTCTGGTGCGCGCGCAGGCCGGAGATGGCCGAGAACATCGAACGGAGCACGGGGAGGTCCTCTCAGGAGGGAGAGCGGGGGTCAGGCGGGGAGGGAGATCTCGCTGAGGCGGCCGAGGGGCACCTCGGTGCCCCCGACGACGGCGGTCGGCTCGTCCCCGCCGAAGCGGACCGAGGACACCGTCCCGGTCTGCGTGGTGCCGTCCTCGGCGGTCCAGCTGACGCTGTGGCCGACCAGTGCGCCGGCCGAGAGCGAGCGCTGCAGGGCCAGCAGCTCGGCGTTCTGCGCGGCGATCTCCTCGAGCTTCTCGACCTGGGTGAACGTCGCCGTCTGCGACATGAACTCGGTCGTGCTCGTCGGGCTGTTCGGGTCCTGGTAGCGCATCTGCGCGACCAGCAGCTGCAGGAACGTGTCCTTGCCCATCTGGTCGCTGCGGTCGACCGCGGTGGTGGCCGTGTACGTGGCCGGGCTGCCGCCCACGCCGCCCACGGGCTCGGTCATCGTCGGCTCCTCTCAGGCCCGGACGTCGAGGACGCTCGACGCGGGGTGGTCGGCGGCGGCAGCCGGGCGGCTCCCGTCGGGGTCGGTGGTGCGCAGCCACGGCCGGCTGCGGTCGTCGGCGGCGCCGCGGCCCTGGGCATGGCCCTGCGCGGACCCGCGGCCGTGCTCGCCCGCCTGCTGCTGGGCCTGCTGCCAGCCGGCCTGCGCCTGCGACGAGCCGGAGCCCGCCGGGTCGCGGTCCACCTGCACCCGCGAGCAGGTCAGGCCCGAGGTCTCCAGGTCGCGGCGCAGGTCGGGCAGCGCGTCGAGGAGCGCGGCGCGGCCGGCGTCGGAGGCGCCGCGCAGGCTCAGCTCGACCGTGCCGTGGTGGACGGTCACCCGGACCTCGACCGGGCCGAGCGTCTCGGGGGTGAGCACCAGCGTCATGGTGTGCGTGCCGTCGGGGCCGGCGGCCAGCGTGGCGATGGTGGGGGCGACCTGGGCGGCCACCGGCGGCTGGGGCACGTCGGGCCGGGCCGGGGCCGCGGCCGGGGCCGCCGCGGTGGGAGCCGGTGCCGGGGCGGGCACCGGGACCGCCGACGGCAGGGTCCCGCCGGAGGTGCCGGGGTCGCGCTCCTGCGCACCGGGGTCCGCGGCAGCAGGGGGGACCGGTGCGGCGGCCGGCGCCTCGGCGGGGACGGGCACGGCGGCCACGGAGGGGACCGGTGCCGGCTGCGGGTCCGCCGCGACGACGACGATCCCCGCGGGCAGCGCTGCCGCTCCGGGAGCCGTGGGCGCAGCGGTCGCGGGGGCCGGGACGGCGGTGCCGGGCAGTGCGGCGGGCGCAGCGGTCGCGCCGGCCGGCACGCCGGCGTCGGCGGGGACCGGTGCCGGGACGGTCCGGGGGAGACCGGCGGCGACGCCCGGAACCGCGACGGCTCCGGCCGGGACGGCGCCGTGCGCGGCGGCCGAGCCGGGAGCGGTGCTGCCGGAGGTGGCCGGGCCGGGTGCGCCGCCGCCGGGGACGGCGGTGCCGAGGGCGAGGGCCAGCGCCCAGCCGGCCGGGAGCGCGCCGGGCGGGACCGCGGTGTCGCCCGCGGGCCGCCCGTCGGCGGGGGCGGCGTCCTCCGGGCCGGCGGCGGTGGTGCCGGGGTCGCCGTCGCGCCCGACGGCGTGGCCGGGCCGGTCGCCGTCGCGGCCGGCGCCGCGGTCGGCACGGGGGCGCCCGGCGACGGCATCGTCGAGGGCGTCGTCGAGGGCGTCGTCGAGGGCGGACGCGAACCCGGCGGCCGAGCCGGGGTCGGAGCCGCCGGCCGGGGAGGCCGGGGCGGGCGCGGCCGCGGCGGCGGTCAGGACGGGAGCTGTCACGAGTAGGCCTCCGCGGCGCTGGTGACCCTGCGGACGTAGGACTGGGTCTCGCCGTACGGCGGGACGCCGCCGTAGCGGGCGACCGTGCCGGGACCGGCGTTGTAGGCGGCCAGCGCCAGGTCGGTCGAGCCGAACCGGTCGGTGAGCTGGCGCAGGTAGCGGGCGGCGCCGTCGATCGACGACGCCGGGTCGGTGGCGTCGACGCCGAGGCCCCGGGCGGTGGCCGGCATGAACTGCATGAGGCCGGTGGCGCCCGCCGACGAGACGGCGGAGGAGTCGAAGCCGGACTCGACCTCCGCCACCGCGGCGAGCAGCGCCGGGTCGACGCCGTGCCGCGCCCCGGCGGCGGTGAACAGGTCGGCGTAGGGGACGCCCGCCGGGCCGGCGCCGGGAGAGGTCACCGGCGCTGACGCGGCGGCGGAGGCGGGCAGCACCCGGCGGATGACGGTCGGGGTGCCGACGTCCTGCACGCGGACGACGTCACCCTCCTGCGGCGCGGCGATCATCCTCCCGTCGCCGACGTAGATGCCGACGTGGTCGATGCCCGGGCGCGACGGGGAGTTGTCGAAGAACACGAGGTCGCCAGGCCGGGCCTCGGCCAGGCTCGCGACCGGCGTGCCCGCGGTGGCCTGCTGGGAGCTGGTGCGGGGCAGGTCGATGCCCAGGTCGGCGAAGACCCGCTGCACCAGGCCGGAGCAGTCCAGGCCGACCGAGGGGTCGGTGCCGCCCCAGGCGTAGGGCACGCCGAGATAGCGCTGCGCCGCGGCGACCGCCTGCCCCTCCGGGCCGCTGCCGGCGGCCGCCGTCGCGCTGGACGCCGTCGCGCTGGACGCCGTCGTGCCCGCGGTGCCGGTGAGCCCGGCGGCGGACGCCGCGCCGGCCCAGGCGGCCGACGTCGAGGTGGCCGACGCCGAGGCGAAGGTGAGGATCCGGTTCTGGATCTCGGCGATGCGGCTGTGCACCGCGGTCAGTCCCTCCACGGCTCCTCCTCTCCTGCCTCGGGTCCGGTCCGGGCGTGCCGGGCGGTGACCAGGTCGTCGACCGCGCGCTCCTCGGCGCCGAGCTCGGCGGTCCGCAGCGCGAGGAGGTGCCGCTCGCGCAGCTTCTCCAGCGCCTTCGTCTGCTGGGCGGCGGCGGTCCACCGCGCGCGCAGCAGCCCGGCCTGCTCGGCCGAGGCCTGCGCCGTCGCCCGTGCAGCTGTCACATCGGCAGCCGCGGCGGCCGATGCGACCATCGCGGCGACGAAGACGTGCGCGGGCGCGGACGCGGGCGGGACCCGGGCGGCCAGCGCGGCGGCCTGCGCCTCGGCGCGGCGCTCCGCCTCGCGGGCCGCGGCGGC
The DNA here is from genome assembly GCF_054050475.1 of Geodermatophilus sp. SYSU D00525. Lineage (NCBI taxonomy): Bacteria > Bacillati > Actinomycetota > Actinomycetes > Geodermatophilales > Geodermatophilaceae > Geodermatophilus > Geodermatophilus sp. SYSU D00525. The sequence goes on along the minus strand of NZ_JBJGZK010000027.1, from coordinate 30,439 downwards.
GGCCTCGGCGGCGGCCCGCTCGGCGGCCTGCTCGGCGGCGCGGCGGACCCGCAGCACCGGCTCGAGGCGGAAGGCGGCCGGCCGGGCCACCTCAGCCCGCCGTCACGAGCCGGTGCAGCATCGCCCAGGCGTCGTCGGGGGAGGTGGTGTCCTCCAGCGGCTGGCGCAGGAAGGCGTCGATGGCGGGGGAGAGCGCGCGGGCGCGGTCGACCAGCGGGTCGCTGCCGGCCTGGTAGGCGCCGATCTCCACCAGCTCCTTGACGTCGCGCAGCGCGCCCATCAGCCGCCGCATCTCGCGGGCGTCGGCCATCCGCGCGGGCGCGGTGACCGCGCCGGCGACCCGGGAGATCGACTCCAGGACGTCGACGGCGGGGAAGTGGCCGGTGGTGGCCAGCTTCCGGGTGAGCACGACGTGCCCGTCGAGGATCGAGCGGGCGGTGTCGGCGATCGGCTCGTTGTGGTCGTCGCCCTCGACGAGCACGGTGTACAGGCCGGTGATCGAGCCGGTCGCGCCCGGTCCGGCCTTCTCCAGCAGCCGCGGCATCATCGCGAAGACGCTCGGCGGGTAGCCGCGGGTGGCCGGGGGCTCGCCGGCGGACAGGCCGACCTCGCGCTGGGCCATCGCGGTGCGGGTGATCGAGTCCATGAGCAGCAGCACGTCGCGGCCCTGGTCGCGGAAGCCCTCGGCGATGCGGGTGGCCACGAACGCGGCCTTGAGCCGCACCAGCGGCGGCTCGTCGGAGGTGGCGACGACGACGACCGTGCGCGCCATGCCCTCCGCCCCGAGGTTCTCCTCGAGGAACTCCTTCACCTCGCGGCCGCGCTCGCCGATCAGCCCGATGACCCGGACGTCGGCCTCGGTGCCGCGGGTGATCTGCGCGAGCAGCGTGGACTTGCCGACGCCGGAGCCGGCGAAGATGCCCAGCCGCTGGCCCTTGCCGACCGGCACGAGGGTGTCCAGCGCGCGGACGCCGACCGGCAGCGGCTCCTCCACCCGGCGGCGGGACAGCGCGTGCGGCGTCTCGCTGGCCAGGTCGACCCAGTCGACGCCGGGGCCGAGCGGGCCGTGCCCGTCGACCGGGCGGCCCAGGCCGTCGAGCACCCGGCCGAGCAGCGCCTCGCCGACCGGCACCTGCAGCGGCATGCCGGTGTTCCGGACCGGCGCGCCGGCGTGCACGCCGCCGAGCTCGCCCAGCGGCATGCAGGTGAGTCGGTCCCGGGAGACGGCGACCACCTCGGCCATGAGCCCCCGCGGGCCCGGGCCGACCTCGACGAGGTCCCCGACGGCGGCGACGACGCCCTCGACGGTGAGGGTGAGCCCCATGGCGCCGACGACCGAGCCGGTGAGCTGCGGGCGGGCGGCCAGGCGGGCGCGCTGCAGCAGCGCGGCGGTGCTCACGACGACAGCACCGCCCGCACCCGCGCCAGCGCCGCCGACAGCTGGGCGTCGACCCGGCGCGGGCCGCACTCGGCGACCGCGCCGGCCCGCTCCACGGCGTCGTCGCCGACGACGGTGACCGACCGCGGCAGCGCGGCCAGGGCGGCCGGCGGGACCTCGGCGAGGTCGTCGGGGTGCAGCCGGACGACGGCGGGCGCGTCGGCGGGGACGAGGGTCAGCGCGCGGCGGATCGCGTCGACGCCGGCGGTGGTCGAGGCCGACAGCTCGCGGCCGAGCAGGTCCTCGACCAGCGTCAGGACGCCGTCGAGCACCGTGTCGCGGACGTCCTCGGCTGTGGGCACCGCGGCGGTCTCGAGGGCGACGACGGCGGCGCCGAGCGCAGCCGTGGCCGTGGCCATCCGGCGCTCCCAGCGGGCCTGCACGTCGGCCAGCCGGGCGGCCGCCTGTGCCTCGGCCTCCGCCACGACCCGGCCGGCCTCGGCCATGCCCTCGGCGTAGCCGGCGCCGTGCCCCTCGGCGCGGGCGAACTCGCGCAGCCGGGCGAGCTCCTCGGCGTAGACGTCGCCGAGCCGCAGCACGCCGCGGCCGTTGGGCACCGGGACGTCGGCGGCGCGGCGGACCGCCGACCGCCGCTCCACGACCACCTCGGGGGCGCCGTCCACGACGGGCAGCGTCAGGGGCCGGGTCAGCTGCTCGGTCGGCGGCGGGGGCTGCGGAGGGGTCGGCGGGAGGTCCAGGGGCCGGGTCAGCTGCTGGGTCGGCGGATGGGTCACCGCCTGCGGTGTCGGGCGCGGCTCCGGCACCGTCGTCCCCGGCACCTGCCGGTAGGGGGCCGCCGCGCTGGCCGAGGCCCCGCGCAGCAGCACCGACTCCCGTGCCGTGCTCCGGTGGGCGGCCCCGTCCAGGGTCCCGACCCGAGCGTGCGAGGGACGGGGGGCACGGGGTCCTTCAGGCGACGAACTCATCGTCCCCACCGCGCGAGATGGTCAGGACGCCCTGCTCCTCGAGCGTGCGGATGACCGCGACGATCTTGCCCTGCGCCTCCTCGACCGTGCGGGCGCGGACCGGGCCGAGCAGCTCGATCTCCTCGGCGAGGTTCTCGGCGGCGCGCTCGGAGAGGTTCCGGACCACCTTGTCGCGGACGTCGGGGCGCACGCCCTTGAGCGCGGTGGCCAGGTCGTTGGCCTCGACCTCGCGCAGCACCAGCTGCATCGAGCGGTCGTCGATGGTGGTGATGTCCTCGAAGACGAACATCTGCGCGCGCACCTGCTCGGCCAGCTCCGGGTCGGAGGTGTCCAGCCACTCGAGGATCGAACGCTCGGTCGGCCGCGGCGAGCGGTTGATGATCTCCACGAGGGTCTCGACGCCGCCCACGGTGGACATGTCCTGGTGGGCGAGCAGCGACCCCATGCGGCGGCCGAGCTCCTCCTCCACCAGCCGGACCATCTCCGGGGAGGTGCGGTCCATCGTGGCGATCCGGTGGGCCACCTCGGCCTGCTGCTCCGGGGAGAAGCCCGAGAGCACCTCGGCCGACTGCGCGGCCGACAGGTGGGCCAGCACCAGGGCGATGACCTGCGGGTGCTCGTCCTTGAGGAAGGTGACCAGCTGGCGGACGTCGGCGTTGCGCAGCGAGGCGAACGGCACCTCGGTGTAGACGACGTTGAGCCGGGCGAGGATGCCCTCGGCCTTGTCCTCCCCGAGGCCGGCGGCCAGGATCTCGCGGGCGAAGTCGACGCCGCCGCGGCCCACGTACCGCTGCGCGGCCATCATCTGCGAGAACTCGGTGAGGACGCCGTCGACGTCGTCGGGCTCGACCGCGCCGAGCTTCATGATCTCGCGGGTGAGGGCCTCGACCTCGCGCGGGCGCAGCTTGGACAGCAGCAGCCCGGCCTCCTCCTTGCTCATCTGGGCGAGGAAGACGGCGGCCTTGCGCAGGCCGGGCATCTCGGGACGCGGGGGAGCCGGCGGCAGCGCGGGCAGGTTGGTCCCGCCCGCGCCCACCAGCTGCTCGACCGGTGCGAGCGTCACAGTTCCTCCTCGCCGGCGCTCGTCGGTACTGCGACGCGCGTCGCTCCGTCCATGAGTGATCTCGCGAGCTCGGTCACTTCACGTCACTCAGCCAGCCGCGCAGCATCTGCGCCACCTCGTCCGGACGTTCGCTGACCATCGTCGCGATCTCCCCCCGCACCCGCTGCCGCTCCGCGGCCTCCAGTTCCAGCGCCCGGTTGTCCAGGACGGCGGTGTCGTCCCGCGAGCTGGACACCCGCAGCCGCTCGAGCTCGGCGATCAGGCCCTCGTCGAGCTCCAGCGGCTCGTCGTCCTCGTCGTCCTCGTCGTCGCCACGGCGGCGCGAGCGCAGCCACACGACGAGGACCAGCAGCGCGATGCCGAGGGCGATGCCGCCGTTCTTGACCAGCGACCACATCTGCGCCTGCTGCTCGGCCTCGCGGGCCGCGGTCATCTCCGCGGCGGCGGCGTCGGCGGCGGTGGTGTCGAAGGCGAGCGAGGCGACGCTGATGTCGTCGCCGCGCGCCGTGTCCAGGCCGACGGCGTTGCCGATGAGGTCCTGCACCTGGGCCTGGTTGAGGTTGCCGGCCACCGTGTCGTTGAGGACCACCGCGACGGTGAGCCGGTTGACCTCCCCGGGCGCGGTGACGGTGTTGGTGACCGTCTGGTCCACGGAGTTGTTCGCCGTCGTCGACTCGGTCGAGTAGGTGGAGGTGCCGCCGCCGGTGCCGTTCGCGGCGTCGGCGGTGTTCTCGGGGCCGAGCACGCCGCCGACGGCCGTGCCGTCGCCGGTGTACTGCTCGGTCGAGGTCTGCTCGGAGACCGGCGGGGTGCCCTCGGTGTAGCCGTAGGTCGTCGCGGTGCTGTCGCTCTGCGACATGTCCAGGTCGGCGCGCACGGCGACGCGGGCGTTGCCGGGGCCGAGGACGGTGTCGAGGATGGCCTGGGCGTTGGACGCCAGGCGGCCCTCGTAGTCGGTCTCCATCTGCGAGCGGGCGTCGCCGGAGGCGGCGCTCACACCCTGGCCGGCGGCCGAGAGCAGCTGGCCGGTCGAGTCGGAGACGGTGACCTGCGCCGGGTCCATGCCCTCGACGCTGGAGGAGACCAGGTTGGTGATCGACTGGATCTGCTCGCCGGAGAGCTCGGTGCCCGGCGCGAGGTCCAGGAGCACCGAGGCGGTCGGCTCGCCCTCGTCGGAGGCGAAGACCTCGTCCTCGGGCAGCGCGACGTGGACCACCGCGGTCTGCACGCCGTCGAGCGCCTCCAGGGTGTTGGCCAGCTCGCCCTCGATGGCGCGCTGGTACTGCACCTGCTGCTGGAACTCACTGGTGGTGATGCCCTGCTCGTCGAGCAGCGCGTACCCGGTGTCCGAGCCGGCCGGCAGGCCCTTGCCGCTCATCTGCAGCCGCAGGTCGTAGACCTGCTCGTTGGGCACGAGGATGGTGCCGCCGCCGTCGGAGAGCTCGTAGGAGACGCCGGCGGCGTTGAGCTCGTCGACGATCGCCGAGGCGTCGGTCGAGGCCAGGTTGGAGAACAGCGGCGCCATGGTCGGCGTCGTGATCCAGCGGTAGAAGAAGAAGCCGCCCAGAGCCAGCCCGACGACCAGCAGGCCGATGACGACCTTCTGGCCCAGGCTGATGGTGGCGAGCGTGCTCCGCAGCTTCGCCAGCGGCCCAGCGAGTGCGGCAGGCATCAGACGGGCATCCTCATGATCTCGGTGAAGGCCTCGACCGCCTTGTTCTTGATGGTCACGACCATCTCGGTGGCCACGGAGGCCTCCTGCGCGGCGATCATGTAGTCGTGCACGTCACGCAGGTCGCCGGTGGCGCCCTGGACGGCGAGGGCGTCCTTGGCCGACTGCAGGCTGCCCAGCCGGTCGAGCGCGCCGGTCAGCGCGGCCGCGAAGCCCTCGCCCGACGTGGAGGCCGCCGGGGCCGCGGCCGCCGTGCCGGCGGTCCCGCCGAGGGCACCGATCGTCGGGATGCCGGGCAGCGAGATGCCGTCGATGGGGGAGCTCACGGTCAGCCCTTCCCGAGCTGGAGGGCGGCCTGGTAGGCGGTGGTCGCCCGGTCCAGGGACGCCAGGTTCGCCTGGTAGCCGCGCTGGGCCATGATCAGCTGGGTCATCTGGTCGCCGAGGTCGATGTCCGGGTACCGGACGTAGCCCTCGGCGTCGGCCAGCGGGTGGTCGGGCTCGTACACGAGCCGGCCCTCGCCGCTGCCGAACTCGGCCCGGGCGATGCGCACGCCGCCCTCGCCGGAGCCGTAGTCCACGGCCTGCGCGACGACCATGCGCTCCCGGAACGCCTCGCCGTCGGTCGAGCTGACCGTGTTGATGTTGGAGATGTTGTCCGAGACGGCGTCCATCCAGCGACGGTGGACGGAGAGTCCGGACCCGGAGATGTCGAGGCTGTCGAACACGTCAGGACGTCCTCAGGGCCGTGCGCAGACCGCTGTACTTGCCGTCGAGCGCGGTGAGCGCGAACTGGTAGCGCAGGCCGGTCTCGGTGGCGATGACCGTCTCGCTGTCGAGGTTGACGTTGTTGCCGTCCTCGCGGGTCGGCTCGAACGAGCGCGCGATCGAGCCGCCGGAGACCGTGGGCGTCCTGCCCTGGCGCAGCTCGGTGCGCAGCGAGGACTCGAAGTCGGTGCGGCCGGCGAGGAAGCCCGGGGTCTGGACGTTGGCGATGTTGTCCGCCGTCACGCGCTGGCGCTGGGCCAGACCGCTCAGCGCCGCGTGCAGCGTCGTCATCGTGACGTCGCTGATCGTCATCGGGTGGACCGCCGGCGGGCAGGACGGCAGGACACGACTGGCCTCCGGGTACGTCGGGGACCCCGGCGCGCGAGCGCAGGGGAGGGGCCGCCGATCCGTGGCGAGAGTGGTGCTGTCCGTGCAGGACCGTTCTCGGCAGCGGTCCGTCACACCTTGACCACGTTCCGTGACTCGCGTGACGGGTGTGACGGATGGCCAGGACGGGCCGGGTGCGCACTCACGGGGCCGGTGGCGCCTCCCGAGCCGCCATCCGCGTGCAGGAGGCGGTCCCGGCCCGGGGACGACGACGGCCGGGCCCGCCGTGAGGCGGACCCGGCCGGGTCGGGACGTTGTGGAGTCGTGCCAGTCGGGGTCAGAGCGCCCTGTCGATGAAGGCGGCCACCGGGCGGGGCCGGTAGGCCATCCGCGCGGCGACGTCGCGCTGGCGCTGGGACTGGGTGATCCGCTCGACGAGCTCCTCGGCGACGGCGAGCTGGTGCTGCAGCAACCGGGCGGCCCGCTCGCGCAGGTCGGTCGGCACCGGGCCCAGCACGGTCGGCGGGGTCCAGTCCTCCATGCGCCGGCCCCAGGCGGCGATCTCCTCGGCGCGGTTGCCGCGGATGGCCCGCTCGGCGTCGAGGACCTCGACCTCCATCTCCTCGAGGACGCTGGCCCACTCCGCGCGGCGCTGCGCGTCCGCGGAGTGCGCCGCGGTCATGCGGTGCCCGCCAGGCCGGCGGCGGCCTGGCGCCAGGCGTCCCGCAGCGGCTCGACGACCTGCAGGCACGAGCGCACCCGGTTGGCGTCCTGCTTGACGATCGCCTGGTTGAGCTCGGCGATCAGCCAGTTGTAGAGCGCGGCGAGGCGGGGGCCGCCCTCCCAGGCGTCGACCCGCAGGCTGCCGAGCAGCTCGAAGACGATGTCCTGGGCGTGGCGCACCTGCTCGCGCGCGTCGGCGCGCCGGCCCTCGGCCAGCGCCGTCCGGGCGCGCTCGAGGTCCAGGGCCAGGCGGTCGTAGAGCATCACCAGCACCTGCTGCGGCGAGGCGGTGCTCACGGCGTCGCCGAGGTAGCGGGAGCGGAGGGAGGCGGCGGTCATCGGGGGAGCTCCTGGATCGGGGACGGGGGAGCGGGGATCAGGAGAGATCGGGTCAGGCCAGGCTGGAGAGCTGGCCGGCCAGCCAGGACGACTGCGACTTCAGCGAGCTGAGGGCGGTCTCCATGGCGGTGAACTGCCTGGTCAGGGTCTCCTTGCGGGCCGCCAGGCGCAGGTCCCAGTCGGCGATCCGCACCTGGATGTCCTTCGCGAGGTCGTCCCGACCCCTGGCGAGCAGGGTGAGCGTTCCGGTGGTCGCATCCGTGGTCCGCTTGGCCAGTTCCTGCATGCGAGTCGCCACGCCCGGGGCGCCCGTGGCCGTGCCGGCGAACGCGGTCCTGGTCGTGGCCGGGTCGGCCTGCAGCGCGCCTAGGAACGTGTCCTTGCTGAACTGGACCTTCCCGTCACGGGTGAGCTGGATGCCGTAGGTGCCGGGGGAGCCGAGACCCGCGACGACGTCGGAGACCGCCCTGAGGACCTGGCCGGTGAGCTGGCGCAGGCTGCTGTCGCCCGCCAGCGCGGCGGCGGAGTCCTTCCCGTTGGCCGACTGGGTGGCGATCTCGGAGAGCGCGGCGTTGACAGCGTCCACGAACGCCTGCACCTTCGCGGCGACGGCATCGGGGTCGGCGCTGACGTCCACGGTGACCTGGGCGGCGTCCTCGCGGGTGACCGTGACGGTCCCGCCGGGGACCACACCGGTGAAGGTGTTCGTGGCAGAGGTGATCTCGAGGCCGCCGCTGTCCCCGAGGGCGATCTTCGCGTCCTTGCCCTGGCGCAGCTCGGTGAAGCCGCTGCCGAGGGAGAACTCGCCGGCCGCGCCGGTGCTCCTGGCGCTGACCTGCAGCTTGTACTGGCCGGGGGAGACCTGCAGCACGGTCGCCTGCAGCCCGAAGCTGCTGGCGTTGATGGCGGCTGCGGTGTCGTCGAGCGAGCCGGTGCCGACGGTGATGGTGCCCTTGACCGTCGTACCGTCGGGGCCGTAGACGGTGAGGCCCGAGTAGACACCGGCCGTCGTGGTCGACGGCTGCGCCGTGGAGCCGACGACGGCGTGCGCGGCGGCGACCGACTTGACGGTGAAGGTGATCGAGCCGGTCTGCGGCGTGCCGGTGACGGCCACGGCGACGGCACTGCTCGAGCTGGTCGCCTTGGCGGCGGTCCAGGTGGCGTCCTTGCCCAGGGCCTCCGCGGCGGTGCGCACCGCGTCGACCTTGGTGTTGATCTTGCGGTAGGCCTCGGCCGCCTTCTGCGTCTCGGTCAGCCGGGTCTTGAGCCGTGTCTGAGCGGTTCCCTCGGCGGCCACGAGCTGGGCGATGAGGCTCGTGGTGTCGAGACCCGAGATCAGGCCGTCGACGCTCAGGCTCGCCATCGCTCGCCTCCAGGGGACGGGTCCGGTGGGACGGGTGTGGTTCGGTCCAGGTGTGCAGTGAGGGGGGAGGCGTACGCCTCCCCCCTCACCGGGTGGTGCTGGTCCTGCTGCCTGTCAGGCGCTCAGGCCCCGCGTCAGCGGAGGAGCTGCAGGACGCCCTGCGAGCTCTGGTTCGCCTGCGCCAGCATCGCGGTGCCGGCCTGCGACAGGATCTGCGAGCGGGTGAAGGACACCATCTCCTGGGCCATGTCGGTGTCGCGGATGCGGCTCTCCGACGCGGTCAGGTTCTCGACGGCGACGTTCACGTTGTTGAGGGTGTGCTCGAACCGGTTCTGGATCGCACCGAGCTCCGCACGCTGGGTCGAGACCTCGGTGATCGCGGCCTGCAGCGTGTTGCTGTTGGCGATGTCGATCGCAGCCATCGCCGTCCCCGCCGTGAAGTCCGCGGCTGCGGTGGTGGAGATGGCGATGACGTCACCGTTGTCGAAGCCGACCTGGAAGGTCTTGGCGGCGCCGTTGAACACCAGGTTGCCGTTGAACTTGGTGTTGTCCTGGATGCGGCCGATCTCGGTCTCCAGGGCGTCGAACTCCGCCTGCAGGGCAGCCTTCGACTGGGTGCTCTGCGTGCCGTTGTTGTACTGCACGGAGAGGTCGTTCATCCGCTGGAGCATGGAGTGGACCTCGGTCAGCGCACCCTCAGCGGTCTGGGCGAGGGAGACGCCGTCCTGGGCGTTGCGGGCACCGACCTTCAGGCCACCGATCTGGGCGCGCAGCCCCTCGGAGATGGCCAGGCCGGCCGCGTCGTCGGCAGCCCGGTTGATGCGCAGACCGCTGGACAGCTTCTCCAGCGACTTGCCCATCGCCGTGTCGGTGGACGACAGGTTCCGGTAGGCGTTGAACGCGGCGATGTTGTTGTTGACGCGCAGACCCATGGTGTTCCTCCTTGGAATGGGGTCTTCCTGGTTCCCGCTGCATCCGTGCTGCGGGCCTTGCAGGTGGTGTTACGGCTGGGGCCGGCCGGCTCTTGAGGCGAACCCGCGACTTTTTCCGGCCGGTCTCACTCAGGCGGGGCGGGCGGTTCCGTAGGCCGCCTGCCAGCCGGTCCGCGGGCGGGGGATCGGCGGCACGGCACGGTCCGCCGGGACGCGGCCGGCCACCCGGTCGACGTAGAGCCGCTGCTGGTTGCGCGCCCGGACCCCGCCGTCGGCGGGCACCGTCCGGCCCTCCCAGACCTCGCTCATCGCCGCGTGCAGCAGGGTCAGCGCGCGGGCGCGCATCTGCGAGACGCGGGAGAGCGTGACGCCGAGGTCGGCGGCGATGTCGGTGAGCGACTCCCCGCCGAAGAAGTTGCGCTCCACGACCTCGTCGAGCCGGTCGGGCAGCGCGCGGATGGCGTCCTGCAGGTAGCGGGCACGCTCGCCGCGCAGCACCGCCCGCTCGGGGGACTCGCCGGGGTCGGGCAGGTCCAGCGTGCCGCCCTCCGCGCCGGTCTCGGCGTCGATGCTCACCATGACGGCGCGGTGGACGTCGACCTGCAGCGCGTCGAGGTCCTCGCGGCGCACGCCGAGAGCCGCGGCGAGCTCCTCGCGCGTCGGCGGCCGGCCCAGCCGGATGGTCAGCGCGTCGGACGCGGCGTCGGTGCGGCGGGCGGCGGCCCGGACCGAGCGGCTGGCCCAGTCGCCCGAGCGCAGCTCGTCGAGGACGGCGCCCTGCAGGCGGGGGAGGGCGTAGGTGGCGAACGTCGCGCCGGCCGACGGGTCGAACCGGCGGGCCACCTCGACCAGCGCCACCTTCGCGCAGGACAGGAGGTCCTCCCGGCTGACGTGGCCGGGCAGCGAGATGCGCGAGGCCACCGCGTTGACCGCGAACGAGCACAGGGGCAGGTGCTCGGTGACGAGCGCCTCGACCTCCGACGCCGGACGCACGGCGTCGGGCGCGGCGGCGGTCTGCTGCGGGGGAGCGGTGCGCGCGGTGGCCGTGCGGTCGGTCACCGGGGAGCGGGCTGCTGGCACGGTCCCTCTCTCGGCAGGGACCGCACCGTCCCGGACGCACAACTCCTGCCAATCCCGGGAACTCGGCTTGAGGGCCGCTTGCCCGCTGCCGACCGTCTGTCCGCGAAGGCGGGGACACCGCCGGGAGACGAGGGAGGCGGTGGCGGACGTGGACTTCCAGCACCTGTCGACGCTGCTGTGGCGCGAGCAGGAGCTGCTCGACCTGCTGCTGTTCAAGGCGGAGGAGAAGCAGTACCTGATCCTGTCCGGCAAGACCCGCTGGCTGGCCCGGATCGCCCACGAGATCGAGGTCGTCCTCGACCAGCTGCGCGTCCTCGAGGTCGAGCGGGCCGCCGCCACCGAGGCGATCGCCGTCCGGCTGGGCACCGGGGTCAACCCGTCGCTGCGCCAGCTGGCCGAGGCCGCGCCCGCGCCGTGGAACGACCTGCTGGCCAAGCACCACGAGGCCCTGCTCGTCCTGGTCACCGACCTGCGCAGCCTCTCCGACGCCAACCGCGAGCTCATCGAGGGCGGCCTGTCCGCGATCGGCGACGCGCTGCTGTCGGTCCGCCACCCCACGGCCGGCACCTACGGCGCCACCGGCCGCTCCGAGCACGGGTCCTCCCGCGCGGTCACCCTGGACGGAGCCCTGTGAGCACCTTCTCCGGCCTCAACACGGCGTCGACGGCGCTGTGGGCCGCCCAGCGCGGCCTCGACGTCACCGGCCAGAACATCGCCAACGTCAACACCGCCGGCTACTCCCGCCAGCGCGTGGACCAGACCGCCATGGGCGGCACCGCCGTCCCGGCGATCCACTCGGTCAGCACCGGCGTGGACGGCGGCGTCGACTCCGACAGGGTCCGCCGCGTCCGCGACGCCTTCCTCGAGGCCCGCGCGCAGCTCGAGACCTCGGCGAGCGCGCAGCTCACCGCGGAGGCCGACGCGCTCTCGCAGATCGAGGACGCGTTCCGCGAGCCCGGCGACACCGGCCTGCAGAGCATGCTGTCCGACGTCTGGGCCGGCTTCTCCGACCTGGCCGACAGCCCCCTCACCCTCGCCTCGCGCAGCCAGGTGCTCGAGCGGCTCGACGTCCTCGCCGACGGCATCCGCACCACCCGCGCCGCGCTGGACCAGCAGTGGGGGCAGACCCGCGACGGCCTGCAGGCCCTGGTCGCCGACGTGAACACCGCGGCCGCCTCGGTCGCCGAGCTCAACGGCGCCATCCGGCAGGCCACCCTGTCCGGCCTGCCGGTCAACGAGCTGTCCGACCGGCGCGACGCGCTGGTCCTGCAGCTGTCGCAGAGCATCGGCGCCACCGCCGTGCCGCGGGCCGACGGCGTCGTCGACGTGACCGTCGGCGGCACCAGCCTGGTCGCCGGCAGCACCGCCACCGCCGTCCGGCTGGCCGGCTCGGACGACGCCGACGGCGTCGGCGCCGACGCGCCGCGGCTGGAGACCCGGCCCGGCGGCTCGACGCTGCGCGTGGGCGGCACCGCGGCCGGCCGGCTCACCGCCCTGACGCAGACGGTCCCGGCCTACCGCACGCAGCTCGACGGGTTCGCCCGCTCGGTCGCGGCGACGTTCAACGCCGCGCACACCGGCGGGTACGACCTGACCGGGGCGCCCGGGCAGGCGCTGTTCGACACCGGCGGGTCCGGCACCGTGGTCACCGCCGCCAACCTCACCCTGCGCCCGCTCACCCCGCAGCAGGTCGCCGCGGCGACGACGCCGCCGTCTGGTGCCGGCAACGCGCCGTCGGCCGACGGCGACAACGCCGACGCCTTCTTCCAGCTGAGCCTGGACCCCGCCGGCCTGGACGCGGCCTACCGCAAGCTCGTGGTGGCCCTGGGCGTCGAGTCCTCCGTGGCCACGCGCAACGCCGAGGTCCAGTCCGTGGTGTCCGCGCAGGTCGACGCCGCCCGGGAGTCGACCTCCGGCGTCAACCTCGACGAGGAGATGACCAACATGCTGTCGTTCCAGCACGCCTACAGCGCCGCCGCGCGGATGGTGAGCGCGATCGACGAGGCGCTGGACACCCTCATCAACCGCACCGGCGTCGTGGGCCGGTGACCGGGATGCGCATCACGCAGCGGGCCGTCGCGCAGACCGCCCTGCAGGGCCTCAACCGCAACCTCGCCGACCTGGGCAAGCTGCAGGAGCAGCTCACCTCCGGCAAGGTCGTCAGCCGGCCCTCGGACTCGCCGACCGCCGTCAACCGGTCCCTGCAGATCCGCAAGGACCAGGCCGCGACCGAGCAGTACGCGCGGGGCATCTCCGACGCGCAGAGCTGGATGGAGATCACCGACACGGCCCTGACGTCCGTGATCACGCAGGTGCGCCGGGTCCGGGACCTCACCGTGCAGGCGACCAACGGCACGATGACGGAGAGCAGCCGCACCGCGATCGCCACCGAGGTGGCCGCGCTCCGGGAGAGCCTGCTCGGCCTGGCGAACGAGAACGTCGACGGGCGCCCGGTCTTCGGCGGCGTCACCAGCGGCAAGCAGGCGTACCGGGACGACGGCACCTGGGTCGGAGTGGGCAGCGCCGACGGGACCGGCGTCGTCCCCATCACGCGGCGGATCTCCAACGACGAGCGCGTCCGCATCGACGTCACCGGCGTCGAGGCCTTCGGCCCGCCCGGGAGCGACCTGTTCGCCGTCGTGGGGAAGATCGCCACCGACGTCCGGGCCGGGGCCTCGGTCCAGGACGACCTCGCCGCCCTCGACGCGGCGACGGACCGGCTGCTCACCGCGCTCTCGACGATCGGTGCCCGCGCCGCCCGCATCGACAACGCCGCGCAGGTCAACTCCGACCGGTCGCTGGCGCTGCAGAAACAGCTCGCCAACGTCGAGGACGTCGACCTGCCGAAGACGATCATGCAGCTGCAGTTCCAGCAGACCGGCTACCAGGCCGCGCTGCAGGCGACCGCCCAGGTCATCCAGCCCTCGCTCGCGGACTTCCTGCGGTGACCCTCGCGCCGGTCGTCACCCTGCCACTGCTGGGCATGGTGTCCTCGCTGCCCGGCTTCCCCGACTTCCGCGACTACGTGCTCGTCACGGCCGACGGGGACGGGTTGCTGTTCTGGCTGCAGTCCCTGGACGCCGACGGTCCGCGGTTCCTGGCCGTCCCCCCGGCCCGGTGGTTCCCGGACTACGCGCCCGTGCTGCCGGCCCCGGTGCTGGCCGACCTGGACCTCGCGGACCCGGCCGACGCCTCGCTGTTCTGCCTGGTCACCGTGCCGGCCGAGGGCCCGGCGGCGGCGACGGTGAACCTGCGCGCCCCCGTCGTGCTCAACCCGGCGAACTGGCGGGCCACCCAGGTCGTGCTCCCCGACGGCAGTCATCCGATCCGGCGTCCCCTGCGCCGATAGAGGAGGGGAGCGGGTCCGCCCGCTCGACCCCCGCTCCCGGGCGGGGATGCCAGGAGGCCGTCACACACACCCATGGAGGGGTACCCGTGCTCACACTGACCCGCAGCGTCGGCGAGACCATCCGCATCGGCGACGACATCGAGGTGCACGTCGTCGAGGTCCGCGGCGGCACCGTCCGGCTCGGCTTCAAGGCCCCGCGCGAGGTGACCATCCACCGCGAGGAGGTCTACCGGCAGATCGCCGAGGCCAACCTGCTCGCCGCGCAGGTCACCGCGGACACGCTCGGCGCGCTCGCGGCCTTCGCGCCGCAGGCCGCCGGCTCCGCCGCCTCCGCCCCGGCAGCTCCCACCCGGGTCGGGGAGCGGCCCGCCCCGCCGGAGTCGCCGGCGCGCTGACGACACGCCACCGACGGCGGGTCCGCGGCTCGGCAACAGTCGCCGATGCGCGGGCCCGCCGGACCGGCCACGACACCGGGACGGGCAAGACCTGACGAAGGTCGGCCCGCAGATTGCACAGGGCACGGCGAGTTGTGTGCCGGTCACTGTCCGCTCATGCGCCAGAGTTGCCCCCGAGCACGACACAGGGGGCGATGAGGATGCAGCACAGCGTGATGGCAGGGACCCAGCAGGCCGACGAGACCGTCGTCGTCCACGTCCAGCTGCGGCCGCGCCGCGGGTCCACCCGGCGCTGCCTGGCCGAGCTGACCGCGCTCGCCGCCGCGCACCCGTCGGTCGCCTTCTCGGTCAGCGGGCTCGGCAAGGACGACCGCGTCGTCCGCGTCACCGTCGGCGTGGAGCTCGGCCCCCGCGAGGCGATCGCCCGCTTCTCGCCGCAGGCGCAGGCCGCCTACGCCTTCGTCAGCGACCTGTTCACGGTCCTGTACGACCACATGCCGGTGTACGCCGCCGAGCCCTCCGCCGCCGAGCGCGCCGCCGCCGAGGTCCTCCTCCGGGCCGACGACGCCGACCTCGAGGCCCCGGCCGGCGCGTTCCCCCTCGAGGGCGTCCCCGCCTGACGCCCCACCCCTCGCCGACGCCTTCCCCGCGATCGACCAGGAGCCCCCGGTGACCAGCACCTCCCAGACCGCCGTCCCCGCCGCCGACCAGCCGGCCGACGCCGGCACCCGCGCGCCGCTCGTCTTCGGCGGCGTCCCCGAGGCCGAGGGCTTCGCGCGGGTCCCGATCACCGCCCGCGACCGGGTGCACTTCCGGGTCGACCGCGACCTGCCGCTGGCCGCGTTCCGCGCCGACCTGCCCGACGGCGTCACGGTCAGCCACGACGAGGGCGAGGGGCTCTACCGCGTCGACGGCCCGTGCGGCCAGGGCCAGGTGCTCGCCGACTGGATCCGCGCCTGGTGCGCGGCCCGCGACGTCGCCACCGTGGGCCTGCGCGCCGAGGCCGGCGTCCGCCGCCGGGCGCCGCGCGACCTGCCGCCGGCCTTCCTCGAGGACCTGTGCCGGCACTACCAGCCGGTCAGCCTCAAGCGGCTGCAGCGCAACACGAGCACCCTGCGGCTCCACGTGCCGGATCCGGACGACCTGCACCAGCAGGTCGCCGAGTGGATCCTCAAGGCGGTCGGCCAGTACGACGAGACCAAGGGCGTCCCGTTCGGCGCCTTCCTCGCCACCCAGCTGTCCAAGTGGGTGCACGACCTGGGCCGCAACGCACACGGTCGCACCGCCGCCGACACCGAGAACCGGCAGCAGAAGGCGATCGCCGCCTTCCAGGCCGAGCACAACCGCCGGCCCACCGAGCGGGAGCTCGCCGCCTACATGGGGCAGAGCGTGGCCACGCTGCGGCGCAACTCGCAGACGGTGGCCACCCTCAACGGCCTGCGCAACCTGCAGTCCCTCGACGGCGGCCCGGACGCAGCCGAGGTGCTGCTGCCCGACTCCAGCGAGGCGCCCGACCAGATCATGGACGAGGCGGAGCAGACGCTGCTGTCGCACGCGCTGACCGCGGCCTGCGCCCCCGACCCGACGGCCGCGCGCGGTCAGCGGGCCGCGCAGCCGAACGTCCTGGGCTGGGCCACCTGGTACCTGACCACCTGGGGCGGGCAGACCAAGACCCAGGTGTCGGCGGACCTCGGGACCTCGGTGCGCAACATGAACGTGCACGCCGACCGCGTCGAGCGGGCCCTCAAGGACCGGCTCGCCGAGCTGTCCGAGTGACGCGCGGGTAAACGGCCCGAAGACGTCCGGTCCACCGGGGTCCAACCCGGCCCCGGACTGCCGATATCGAGGACGTGACCGCGAGTCCCCGCTGCACCGCCGCCCGGGGCGCGCAGACGCCGACGGGGGGAGGTGTGCGGTGAGCGTGCTCCCTGCGGGCGACCCCGCTGTCGTGCTGCTCCCGCACTGGCTCTCCGGTGCCGACCGCGAGCTGCTGGCCGGCGTCGTGCGCGCCGCCGTCGAGCGGCCCGGCGTCCACCCGGTCGCCGCCGTCCACCTCGCCGACGTCCTCACCGAGCTGCACGTGGCCGCCGCCCGCGACGCCGTCTGGCCCGGTCCCGCCGCGCGCGTCCGCCGGGTCACCGGCTGGGCCGAGGACGTCCTGCCGGTGCGGCTGTCGGCCGCCGAGCTCGACAGCGTCCTCGGCCTGGCCGAGCTGCCGACCGGCCTGCGCGCGGCCCTCGGGGGTCGCCGCCCGTGACGCCCGGGCGCCCCGGTCGCTCCGCGTCGGGCCTGCTGCAGCGGCTGCGCCCGGCGCCGGTCGCCGTCGACGACGTCCGCGCCGCCGCCGACGCGGTGCTGCCGGGCCTGGCCACCGGCGGCCTGCGCGCCGCCGTGCTCGCCGACCCCGCCCGCGGGCCGGTGCTGGTCCTGGCCGAGGACGAGCGCCGCGTGCGGGTGCCCCTGCACGATCTCGCCGAGGACATGACCGACGCCGGCGTGGCCCCGACCGCCGACGGCGTCGCCGCCGCGCTCACCGCCTTCGTCGCCGACCGCCCGGTCAGCGACGCCGCGGCCGCCGGCGCCGGCGTCGCCGTCCTCGACTGGACCGGCCCGGGGTGCACCGACGTCGGCTGGCGGGTCGTCGTCCGCCGCGGGGACCGCGCCGTCGCCTGGACGCCGTCGGACCGCGCCGACGCCGCCGTGGTGGCCCGCACCCGCACCGCCGCCACCGCGCGCGCCGCCGAGGCCGGGGGCGTGCTCCGCGTCGAGGGGCCGGTGGCGCTGTGGTCGCACCCCGGCGCGCCGGTGCTCGCCACGGCCGCGCTGGCCGATCCCGAGCGGCTGCTCGGGCGGATCGCCGACGCCGGGCTGCGGCTGGCCGAGCCGCACGTCGTCGTCACGCCCCTGCGGCCGCTGGCGTGCGCCTCCCCGGGCGTGACCGACCGCCTGGCCGGGCTGACCGGCGAGGCGTGCGTGCGCCTGCCCTGGGCCGCCCTGTCCGACCTCGGCTGGCTCTAGCGCTCCCCGGCCCGCCGAGATCACGTGATCTCGGCGTCGCAGGGCCCTCCACATGCCGAGATCACGTGATCTCGGCACAGCGGGAGCGGTCCGCTAGGCCAGGTGACCGAACTCCCAGTGCCAGGGCTCGGGCTTCTCGCCGCCGGGCCGCGCCCAGTCGGGGTTGACGAAGCCGAACTGCCCGGCGTGCTCGGTCATCCACGTCCACTGCGGCGTGCCGGCGACGTTCACCCCGCCGCACAGGTCCACCGCCAGCGCCCAGCCGTGGTTCGACGTCCCCGGCACCGCGGCCAGCGCCGGCTTGCGGCGGAAGGCGTCCACCTGCGCGGCCATCGACCGGTAGGAGTCGGTGGTGCACAGGGGGCTGCCGAACGCCGCCTCGTAGGCCCGGGCCAGCGCGGCGTAGCCGGCCGCGGCGTCGCAGCGCAGCGCGTGGCCGCGGGCGATGGGGCACAGCGCCTCGGCGGGGATCCGGCCGTTGGACCAGCCTCCCCACGCGGGGCTCACCGGCCCGACCGGGGCCGGGGGCGCGCCGCAGGCCCCGCGGCCGGACGCCGACGCCGGCAGCGGCGCGTTCGGCGCCGCGGGCGCGGGCAGGGTGACCCGCACGGCGCGGGCGTCCTCGGGCATCGCGCGGACGCCGACCTGGTAGGTGGCCGCCGAGGCGCCGAGCACCTCGCCGTCGCCGAGGTGGACGGCGACGTCCGCGCCGCCGTCGGAGACGACCAGGTCGCCCACCTGCAGCTGCGAGGCGGGCACGACGGTCGCCGCGGCCCACTGCTCCGCGGCGGCGGCCGGCAGGTCGTAGCCGGCGAGCAGCCAGGCGGAGGCGGTGAGCCCGCCGCAGTCGAAGGCGTCCGGGCCGGTGGCGCCGGCGGCGTACGGCCGGCCCAGCCGGGACAGCGCGCTGCTCACCGCGGCGACGGTCTCGGCCGGCAGCACGGTCACCGGCCGGTTGCCGACGACCGCCCACGCCACGCCGGGGACGGCCTGGCCGGCGGCGTCCAGCGCGGGGGAGAAGCCGTCGGGCAGCGTCGCCGGATCGGCGAGCTCGGCCGCGGACGGCGGCTCGACGCCCGCCGACGCCAGGCCGGCGAGGTAGGCCTGCCAGCGCTGCAGCGCGGCGGTGTTGCGCTCCTGCTGCGCGCCGGCGGCCGGGACGGTGCCCAGCGCGGCCAGCTGCGCGGAGACGTCGAGGCCGAGGTCGTCCACGGTCGCGCGGACGCCGGCCAGCACGGTGCGGGCCTGCGCCGCGGCGGTGTCGACGGCGTCCTGCGCGGCGGCCACCCGTCCTGCGGCGTCCCGCGCGGCGGCCGCGGCGCGCTCGGCGCGGACGACGGCGCTCTCCCGCTGCTGCGCGGCGCGGTCCGCCAGGGCCTGGCGGTAGAGGACGTCGCCGGTGGTCGCGGGTGCGGCGGCGGACAGGCCGAGGACCGGCATGCGGGTCCGCGCGGAGGCGCGGTACAGGTCGGCCGCGGCGGAGCCGACGGTGACCTGCTCGGCGGCGACGGCGGCGCGGGCGGCCTGCTCGGCCGCGACGGCGGCCTGCAGCTCGGCCCGCCGGGTGGCGACCTCGGCCTGCAGCCGGCGGTAGGCGTCGGCGTCCTGCAGCAGGGTGCTGCGGGCGGCGAGGGCCAGGCCCGCCGGGTCGGCAGCCACGGTGGCCGAGCCGGGCGCGGAGGTGGCCGGGGCGAGCAGGACGGTGAGGACCGGCACGAGCAGCGTGGCCAGGCCGACGACCAGCAGCCGGGTGCGCCAGGGACCGCGCTCGCGCGGCGCCCGGGCGGCGGGCCGGCGGCGGGCGGGCTGCTTCCGGCGCTTCTTCGTCGCGGTGCCGGTGCCGGCGCGGCGGGCGGGACCCGGGGCGCCGGTGGCGGCGCGGGCGGCGAGCAGGGCGCGCAGCGCCTCGGCCTCGCGGGCGGTGAGCTCGCGGCGCGGAGCGGTGCGGGGAGGAGCCGTGCGCGCGGGGGCGGGCGTGCGTGGTGCGGGCACGGCGGCGTCCCCCGGGCGGTCTCGATCGGCTGGCCGCGCTCCGGCGTGGAGCGCTCGCCGTCAGATCGACCGCCCGGGGGACCCGGAGGAGGGACGGGAGGGGAGGTCTCACCCCGACGGGGGAGGGGATGCGCCCGCCCGGGGGACCGGGCGGGCGCGCCGTGCACCTCCGCGGAACCGCACCGAGGGATCAGCGGTCGGGCGGCCACCAGGCACCGTGCCGCGCCACCAGCGGGATGCGGTGCTCCGCACCGTCCTCGGTGACCACGACCAGCTCCACGGCGGTGATCGGCACCGGCCGGTCGTCGTCGTCGCGCAGCAGCCGCCCGGTGGCCAGCGGGATCGGGGGCAGGACCAGCAGGTCCTCGCCGGGCGGCTCGCTGCCCATCGACGACGTCGTCAGCGCTCGGCCAGCGGGACGAACGCCCGCTCGGTCTCACCGGTGTAGACCTGCCGCGGGCGGCCGATCTTCGTCGTCGGGTCGGCGATCATCTCCCGCCACTGCGCGATCCACCCGGGCAGCCGGCCCAGCGCGAACAGCACGGTGAACATCCGGGTCGGGAAGCCCATCGCCCGGTAGATCAGCCCGGTGTAGAAGTCGACGTTCGGGTAGAGCTTGCGCTCGACGAAGTAGTCGTCGGACAGCGCGATCTCCTCGAGCTGGCGGGCGAGGTCGAGCAGCTGGTTGTCCCCGCCGAGCTTGTCGAGCACGGCGTCGGCGGTCTGCTTCACGATCGCCGCGCGCGGGTCGTAGTTCTTGTAGACCCGGTGCCCGAAGCCCATGAGCTTGACGCCGGGCTCCTTCTTCTTCACCCGCTCGACGAACCGGTCGATGTCCCCACCGTCGCGCTGGATCGCCTCGAGCATCTCCAGCACCGACTGGTTGGCCCCACCGTGCAGCGGCCCGAACAGCGCGTTGATGCCGGCCGACACCGAGGCGAAGAGGTTGGCGTGCGAGGAGCCGACCAGCCGCACCGTCGACGTCGAGCAGTTCTGCTCGTGGTCGGCGTGCAGCACGAAGAGCATGTCGAGGGCGGCGGCGAGGTCGGGGTCGACCTCGTAGGGCTCGGCGGGGAAGCCGAAGGTCATCCGCAGGAAGTTCTCGACCAGGCCCAGCGAGTTGTCCGGGTAGAGGAACGGCTGGCCGACCGACTTCTTGTACGCGTAGGCCGCGATCGTGGGCAGCTTGGCCAGCAGCCGGACGGTGGAGATCTCCACGTGCTGCGGGTCGAAGGGGTCCAGCGAGTCCTGGTAGAAGGTCGACAGGGCGCTGACCGCCGAGGACAGCACCGGCATCGGGTGCGCGTCGCGCGGGAAGCCCTGGAAGAACTGCTTGAGGTCCTCGTGCAGCAGGGTGTGCCGGCGCAGCTTGTCGTCGAAGGCGGCCAGCTGGTCGGCCGTGGGCAGCTCGCCGTAGATCAGCAGGTAGGTGACCTCGAGGAAGCTGGCCTTCCCGGCGAGCTGGTCGATCGGGTAGCCGCGGTAGCGCAGGACGCCCGCGTCGCCGTCGATGTAGGTGATCTCCGACGTGCACGAGGCGGTGTTCACGAAGCCGACGTCCAGGGCCACCTGCCCCGTGGTCGTCAGGAGCTTGGAGACGTCGAGCCCGGAGGGGCCCTCCGACGCCGGGACCGTGCGCAGCGGGAGGTCACCTCCCCGGTGCCGGAGGGATACCTCGGGGGTGCTGGCTGTCTCGGTCATGGTGGTCCGACGCTACTGGCGTCGGGCCCCGAGGACGACAGGGACCGTCCCCCCGACGGGGTGGGCCGGGTCCCCGGCCCACCCCGGACGGTCAGGGGTGGGTCATCGAGAGGACGTCGAGGGCCTCGTCGAGCTGGGCCTCGGTGAGCTCGCCCTGCTCGACGTAGCCGCGCTCGAGCACCACCTGGCGGATCGTCTTCTGCTCGGCCAGCGACTGCTTGGCGACCTTCGCGGCCTCCTCGTAGCCGATGTACTTGTTCAGCGGCGTCACGATGGACGGCGAGGACTCGGCGTAGGTCCGGCACTGCTCGACGTTGGCGACGATCCCGTCGACGCAGCGGTCGGCCAGGATCCGGCTGACGTTGGCCAGCAGGCGGATCGACTCGAGCACGTTGCGGGCCATGAGCGGCAGCGTCACGTTGAGCTCGAAGACGCCGGTGGTGCCGGCGTAGGTGACCGCCGCGTCGTTGCCGATCACCTGGGCGGCGACCTGGATGACCGCCTCGGGGATCACCGGGTTCACCTTGCCGGGCATGATCGAGCTGCCCGGCTGCAGGTCGGGCAGCTGGATCTCGCCGAGGCCGGTGCGCGGGCCCGAGCCCATCCACCGCAGGTCGTTGGCGATCTTCACCAGGCCGACGGCGATCGTCTTGAGCTGGCCGGAGGCCTCGACGAGCGAGTCCCGCGAGCTCTGCGCCTCGAAGTGGTTGCGCGCCTCGGACAACGGCAGGTCCAGCTCCGCGGCGAGCGTGTCGATGATGGCCGCCGCGAACCCGGGCGGGGTGTTGATGCCGGTGCCGACGGCGGTGCCGCCCAGCGGCAGCTCGCCGATGCGCGGCAGCGAGGCCTCGAGCCGCTCGACGCCGTACCGGACGGCCGCGGCGTAGCCGCCGAACTCCTGGCCGAGGGTGACCGGGGTGGCGTCCATGAGGTGGGTGCGGCCGCTCTTCACGACCTCGGCGAACTCCGACTCCTTGCGGGTGAGGGAGGACTCGAGGTGGCGCAGGGCCGGGACGAGGTCGCGCACGATCGCCCGGGTGGCGGCCACGTGGATGGCCGAGGGGAAGACGTCGTTGGACGACTGCGAGGCGTTGACGTGGTCGTTCGGGTGCACCGGAGTGCCGGCGGCCTCGGTGGCGAGGGTCGCGATGACCTCGTTGGTGTTCATGTTGCTCGACGTCCCCGAGCCGGTCTGGAAGACGTCGATGGGGAAGTGCTCGTCCCACGTCCCGGAGGCCACCTCGGCGGCGGCCGCGGCGATCGCCCGCGCGACCTCGCCGTCGAGCACGCCGAGGTCGGCGTTGACGCGGGCGGCGGCGCCCTTGATGGCGGCCAGCGCGGCGATGAGCTCGCGCTCGATGGGGGTGCCGGAGATGGGGAAGTTCTCCACGGCGCGCTGCGTCTGGGCCCGCCACTTGGCCCACGCGGGGACACGGACCTCCCCCATGGAGTCGTGCTCGACGCGGTAGTCCTGCTCGGTGGCCACGCTGGCTCCCGTGTGGTGTCGGTGGGATCGGTGCTGCACGCGTGACCCTAGAAGGGCCCCGTCGACCCCACTGCCCGCAGGCCCGGAGTGGGACCCGGAACGGGACCGCCCCAGGTCCTACCGTGCGGCGACCGCCGACGGCCCGAGGAGGCCCCGTGACCCACCCGCATCCCCCGGACGCGCCCGGCACCGTCCCCGTGGGCGGCTGGACGCCGTGGGGCACCTGGGACCCCACCGCCGGCCGGGCACCCGTCGTCCCGCCGCCGGCGCCGGTCGCGGGACCCGCGCCGGCCTCGCGCGTGCTCCCCGCCGCCCTGCTCGCGGGCGGCCTCCCCCTCGGGCTGGTGCTCGCCGCCGTCCTCGGCGCGCTGGTGCTCCGCGGCGCCGCGGACGACGCCGGCCGCGCGGCCGGCGCGGCGATGGGCGAGGCGGTCGGGGAGGTCCTCTACGGCGGCGTGCCCCCCGGGTCCTCCTGGACCGGGAGCGTGCTCGGCGAGGTCGAGCAGTCCGAGCCGGTGCCGCCCGGCGTCCTCGGGTCCGACCCCGTCCTCGACGCCCACGCCCAGGGCTGCTTCGACGGCGACCTGCAGGCCTGCGACGACCTGTTCGCCGAGTCGCCGCCGCTGTCGGAGTACGAGGAGTACGCGCTCACCTGCGGCGGCCGCGTGAAGGCGTGGTCGGTGCCGCTGTGCACCGACCTCGACTGACGGCGACCGTCACCTGCCGGTGCTGGTCGCCGCCACCCGGTCCCCCTAGCCTGACCAGCGCATCTACCTGAACCGAGGAGTCCGCACCATGTCCCAGCCGCCGTACCCGCCGCCGGGCGGCAACGACCCCCGGGGCGAGCAGCCCGGCCGGCAGGGGTGGGGGCAGTCCGACGACCCGACGAGGCAGTCCGGTCAGCCGGCGCCCCCCACGTCCCAGTTCCAGCCGGGCCAGTACGGCCAGCCGGGCGGGCGCGACCAGACCTGGCCCTTCGCCCAGCCCGGTCAGCAGCCCCACGGCCAGCCGGGCCAGGACCCGACGCAGCAGTTCGGGCAGCAGCCCTACGGCCAGCAGCCGTACGGCCAGCCCGGCTACGACCCGGGCCAGCAGTACGGGCAGCAGGCCTACGACCCGAACCAGCAGTACGGCCAGCAGCCCTACGGCCAGTACGGGCAGCCCGGCTACGAGCCGAACCAGCAGTACGGCCAGCAGCCCTACGGGCAGCCGGGCTACGGCCGGCCGCAGCAGAAGGGGGGCAAGAAGAACGTCGTCATCGCGTCGGTGATCGCCGGCGTGCTGCTGCTCGCGGCCGCGGCCGTCGGGCTGTTCTTCCTGCTCCGCGACGACGACGGCTCGACCGTCGCCGACCCGACGCGCACCAGCACCTCCTCGTCCGCGTCCGGCTCGTCGTCCTCGGGCCCGTCCTCGTCGTCGGGCTCGTCGAGCAGTTCCTCGTCGTCCCCGCCGTCCTCGTCGTCCTCGACGTCGTCCGGCGGAGGGGGCGGCGGTGCGGGGTCGACCTCGGCGCCGGTGCCGCCGCAGGGCCTCGGGGAGGACCCGGACGGCGAGTTCCAGCCGCTGGCCGAGGCCTGCTTCGCCGGTGACTTCGCCGCCTGCGACGACCTGTGGATCGGCACGCCGGTCGACTCGGCGTACGAGGAGTACGCGGGCACCTGCGCCGGCCGGGTGGGCTACCAGGCCGGCACCTGCGAGTCGCGGCTCGGTGCGGGCACGCCGGAGCCGCAGAGCGACCCGGTCCCGCCGCAGGGCCTCGGGGAGGACCCGGACGGCGAGTTCCAGCCGCTGGCCGACGGCTGCTTCGCCGGTGACTGGGCGGCCTGCGACGACCTGTGGGGCGCCTCCCCGTCGGACTCGCAGTGGGAGCAGTACGCCGGCACCTGCGCCGGCCGGGTGACCTACGAGGTCGCCAACTGCCAGGGCCGGCTCGGCTGACCCCGGTCCCGTGGACGCACGACGGCCCCGGGGCGAGCGCCCCGGGGCCGTCGTGCGTCTACTCCTCGTCGGAGCGGTCGAAGGGCACGGCCGAGTAGGCCCGCAGCTTCTCCAGCGAGTGCAGGCTGTCGATCGAGCGGATGGTGCCCGAGCGCGAGCGCATGACCAGCGACTGCGTGGTGCAGCCGCCGGCGCGGTACTGGACGCCGCGCAGCAGCTCGCCGTCGGTGATGCCGGTGGCGACGAAGAAGACGTCGCCGCGCACCAGGTCGTCGATGGTGAGCACGCGGTCGAGGTCGTGGCCGGCGTCGACCGCCTTCTGCCGCTCCTCGTCGTCCTTGGGCCACAGCCGGCCCTGCAGCGCACCGCCCATGCACTTGAGCGCGCAGGCGGCGATGATCCCCTCCGGCGTGCCGCCGATGCCCATGAGCAGGTCGACGCCGGTGCCCTCGCGGGCGGCGGCGATCGCGCCGGCGACGTCGCCGTCGGTGATGAACCTGATGCGGGCGCCGGCCTCGCGGACCTCGTGCACAAGCTGGTCGTGCCGCGGCCGGTCGAGGATGCAGACGGTGACGTCCTCCACCCGACCGTGCTTGGCCCTGGCCACCCGCCGGACGTTCTCGGCGACCGGCGCGGTGATGTCGACGACGTCGGCGGCGGCCGGACCGGTGGCGATCTTCTCCATGTAGAAGACGGCCGACGGGTCGTACATGGCGCCGCGGTCGGCCACCGCCATGACGGCGATGGCGTTGGGCATGCCCTTGGCCATGAGGGTGGTGCCGTCGATGGGGTCGACGGCCACGTCGCACTCGGGGCCGTAGCCGTCGCCGACCTGCTCGCCGTTGTAGAGCATCGGCGCCTGGTCCTTCTCGCCCTCGCCGATGACGACGACGCCGCGCATGCTCACCGTGCCGATGAGCGCCCGCATGGCGTCGACGGCGGCGCCGTCGCCGCCGTTCTTGTCGCCGCGGCCGACCCAGCGGCCCGCGGCCATCGCGGCGGCCTCGGTGACGCGCACCAGCTCGAGCGCGAGGTTGCGGTCGGGCGCCGGGCGGTCGGTGCGGAAGGTGCTCTGGCGGGGGGCGGGTGGCACGGGTCCGTCGGGTACGGGCAGGGTCACGGGACCTCCTGAGTCCGGCACCGTTGCCGGTGCCCACCGCCCGCGACCCGTCCCCGAGCCGGTCGGGCGCGCGGGGCCGTCCGGAAGCGGGGCGGCGGGGTTGTGGATCGGTGCTGCGATCCTAGGGGCATGACCAGTTCCGGCCCGTCGGGTCAGCAGGCCCCCGAGGAGCAGCCGCCCCCGGCGCCGACCGCCGCGGAGCGCGCGAACCGGATGAGCGCGGCCAACATGCTCCGGTCGCTGCTGCCGCTGGTGGTCATCGTCCTGCTCGTCGCCGGCTGGGTCGCCTTCCGGCAGGGCGGCACCGACCCGGTCCGCCCGATCGACCCGACCAGCAGCGTCCGGCTCGCCGCCGAGCGGGCGTCCTACACCGTCGAGGTGCCCGCCCAGCTGCCCGACGGCTACCGGCCGACCAGCGCGCGCACCGACGCCGCGGACGCCGGCGACGGGGAGCCGGTGACCCTGGAGATCGGCTACGTCACCCCGTCGGACGAGTACGCGGGCTTCCTCACCACCGACGACCCCGACGCCGACCGGCTGACCACCGTCCTCGACGGCGCGGAGGACGACGGCAGCGTCGACCTGGCCGGGCGCAGCTGGACCCGGCTGACCAACGGGCGCGGGGAGACCGTGCTGTCCCTGGAGACCGGGGACGTGACCACCGTGGTCACCGGCTCGGCCGGCGACGACGAGCTGGAGACCGTCGCCGCCGCCGTCGCGCCGGTCAGCGTCCCCAGCTGAGGCTCAGCCCTCCTGCTCGGCGGGCGCCGCGGCGGCCAGCCGCTCGCGGGCGCGGTCGAGCCAGTGCTGGCACAGCTGCGCGAGCTGCTCGCCGCGCTCCCACAGGCCGAGGGACTCCTCGAGGGTGAGGCCCCCGGCCTCGAGCCGGCGGACCACCTCGGCCAGCTCCTCGCGGGCCTGCTCGTAGGTCTGCGTCGGCTGCTCGGTCGTCGGCTCGCTCACGGCTCCCCATCCTGCCCGTCCACCCGGACGGCCAGCCGCCCGCCCGCCACGCGCACCGCCAGCCGCTCGCCGTCGGCCACCTCGGCGGGGTCGCGGACCAGGGCGCCGTCGGCCCGCTGCACCAGCGCGTAGCCGCGCTGCAGCGTCGCCTGCGGGGACAGCGCGGCCACCCGCGCGCGGGCGTGGTCGAGGTCGCGCTCGGCGGACTCGACGCGGTGGGTGAGCGTGCGGCGGGCCCGGTCGCGCAGCGCCGCGACGTCGTCGGCCCGGCCGTGCAGCAGCCGCTCGGGGTCGGCGAGCACCGGCCGGCTGCGGACGCTCTCCAGCCACCGCTCGGACTGCTCCAGGCGCACGGTGAGCAGGTGCCGGGCGCGGGCGCGCAGCCCGTCGACCAGCCGCCGCTGCTCGCCGATCTCGGGCACGACGCGGTGCGCGGCGTCGGTGGGGGTGGCCGCGCGGACGTCCGCGACGTGGTCGACCAGGGTGGTGTCGGTCTCGTGCCCGACGGCGGTGACCACCGGGGTGCGGCAGGCGGCGATGGCGCGGACCAGGCCCTCGTCGGAGAAGGGCAGCAGGTCCTCGACCGAGCCGCCGCCGCGGGCGATGACGATCACCTCGACCTCGGGGTCGCGGTCCAGCCGCTGCAGCCCGTCGATCACCGAGGCGGCGGCGTTCACGCCCTGCACCAGGCTGTGGTGGACGGCGAAGCGCACCGCGGGCCAGCGACGGCGGGCGGTGACCAGCACGTCCCGCTCGGCGGCGGAGTCCTTGCCGGTGACCAGCCCGACGACGGCGGGGGCGAAGGGCAGCGGGCGCTTGCGGGCGGGGTCGAACAGGCCCTCGGCGGTCAGCAGCCGGCGGATCCGCTCGATGCGGGCGAGCAGCTCACCGAGCCCGACGGCGCGGATCTCGGTGGCGCGCAGCGAGAACGAGCCGCGTGCGATGTAGTAGTCCGGCCGCGCGCGGACGATGACGCGGGCACCCTCGGTGAGCTCCAGGCCGGGCCGGTCGGCGACGTCGCGGGCGCAGGTGACCGGCACCGAGAGGTCGGCGGCGGGGTCGCGCAGGGTGAGGAACACGGTCGCGGCGCCGCTGCGCCGGTTGAGCTGGGCGACCTGCCCCTCGACCCAGACCTCGCCGAGGCGGCCGATCCACTCGGCGACCTTGCGGGCCACCGTCCGCACCGGCCAGGGCGACTCGGGGGACGAGGGCGCACTCACGGTCCCGAGGGTGCCAGGCGGGCCCGACGGCCCCGCCCGGCACCCCGGGGTTCACCCCCGCGGCTGCAGGGGGCTGGTCTCGACGGCCTGCTGCTCGAGCTTCTCCAGCCGGTTGCGCAGCATCGTCAGGAACGGCGCCCGCGCGCGGGTGGCCTCCTCGTAGGCGAGCAGGTCCGACACCGTGGCCAGCTGGTAGCCGCGCAGCCGGCCGCGCAGCTGGGCAACGGTGAAGGAGTCGTAGCCCTCGATCGGGGCGGCCCCGGCGGCCTGCGAGCCGGACAGCTCGCTGCCGCCCTGGGCGTCGTCGGTGGGGGCGGCGGAGTCCCCGCCGACGGCGTCGACGGCCGCGCCCTCCGCGATCGCCGCGTCCTCCTCGGCGGTGTCGGCGCCGCCGACGTCGGTGCGCACCCCGGTGGCGGCGGCGACGGTCGTGCCGCCCTCGTCGGTGGCCTCGGCCGGCTCGGGCTCGACCGTGTCGGTGGCCGCGCCGCTGTCCTCGCCGGGCGCGGGCTCGCCGCCGTCCTCGGGGGCGACGACGCCCTCCTCGGTGACGGTGCCCTCGACCGTGGTGACCTGCCCGTCGGGCGTGATGACGTCGACCTCGGTCGCGACGTCCGCGGCCGCGGCCGCGTCGGCCTCCGTGTCCTCCCCCAGCACGCCGGCGTCGGCGCCCCCGGCGGTGTCGTCGGCGAGGCCGATGTCGGTGTCGGCCACGCCGGAGTCCGCGGCGTCGGGCAGCACCGTGTCGTCGGTGCCCACGTCCGGGGCGCCGGCCAGCTCACCGACCGGGGAGCCGCCCGGGTCGCTGGCGGCCGGGGTGTCCGCCGGGGCGGCCGCGGTGCCGGCGGGGGAGTCGGTGCCGGCGGGGGAGTCGGTGCCCTCGGCCTCGAGCAGCGCGCTCTCCAGGGCGTCCTCGGCGGTCAGCGCGGAGTCGGCGGCGTCGAGCGCGGACGCGGCCTCCTCGGCGCCCAGCACCTCGTCGTTGACGTCCTCGACGGCGGCGACGACCGCGGCGGGGGACGGCTCCGGGGGCAGCCCGGCGAGCTCGTCGTCGACCAGGCCGGCCGCGTCCGTGTCGACGTCGACCTCCATGACGTCGACCTCCACGACGTCGACCTCCACGACGTCGGTGTCCGCGTCGCCGACGGTGTCGACGTCGGGGGCGCGGTCGAACGCGGAGTCGCGCAGCACGTCGATCGGCTGCGCCACGAGGGGAGCGCCGCCGGCGGCGGCCTCCTCGTCCTCGTCGAAGGTGGCCAGGCCCGGCTCGCGGTCGCCGCGCAGCCCGGTGAGGACCTCGTCGCCGCGGGCGACCAGCCCCGACCACTGCTGCTGCAGCTTCATCGCCGCCTGCAGCGCGATGCCGACGATGCGCACCGGCAGGCCCGGCAGCGTCTGCGGGAGGCTGCGGACGTCGTCGAGGACGGTGGCGGCCAGACCGACGGTGGCGCGGATCGGCTCCGGGATCTCACGGGACATGCGCCCAGCCTGCCGCAGCGCGCGTCGAACGGCACAGCGGCCGGTCCCCGGCCCACCCGGTCGGGCGGCGTGCGGCTCGTCACGCTCCCCGCGACGGCCGGGCCGGGGGCCCGGCGCCACCTACCATGGGGTCATGGCTGATCAGCGCGGACGGGTCCTGCTGGCCGATCCCCGGGGCTACTGTGCCGGTGTCGACCGGGCGGTGGTGGCCGTCGAGCGGGCCCTGGAGATCCACGGCGCCCCGGTGTACGTCCGCAAGCAGATCGTCCACAACAAGCACGTGGTGGCCACCCTCGAGCGACGCGGCGCCGTGTTCGTCGACGAGACCGACGAGGTGCCCGAGGGCGCCGTCGTCGTCTTCAGCGCCCACGGCGTCTCGCCGGCCGTGCACGAGGAGGCGAAGGCACGCTCGCTGCGCACCATCGACGCCACCTGCCCGCTGGTGAGCAAGGTCCACCAGGAGGCGAAGCGGTTCGCCAAGGAGGACTACGACATCCTCCTCATAGGCCACCGCGGGCACGAGGAGGTCGAGGGCACCTCCGGCGAGGCCCCCGAGCACATCCAGCTCGTCGACGGCCCCGACGACGTCGCGAACGTGCAGGTCCGCGACCCCGAGCGGGTCGTGTGGCTCTCGCAGACGACGCTGTCGGTCGACGAGACGCTCGCGACCGTCGACCAGCTGAGGACCCGGTTCCCCGGGCTGCAGTCCCCGCCGAGCGACGACATCTGCTACGCCACGCAGAACCGGCAGCAGGCGGTCAAGCAGATGGCCGGCGAGTGCGACCTGGTGATCGTCGTCGGCTCGACCAACTCGTCGAACTCGGTGCGGCTGGTCGAGGTGGCCCTGGAGGCCGGCGCCCGCGCCGCGTACCTGGTCGACTACGCCGCCGAGATCGACCCCGCGTGGCTGGAGGGCGTCGGCACCGTCGGCGTCACCAGCGGCGCGTCGGTGCCCGAGGTGCTGGTCGGCGAGGTGCTCGACCTCCTGGCCGAGCGCGGCTACCCCGACGTCGAGACGGTCAAGGCAGCCGAGGAGCGGCTGGTGTTCGCGCTGCCGCACGAGCTGCGTCCCAAGCGCGGCGAGACCGCCCGGCCCGTCCGCTAGCGCCCGAGACGCGGCGAGCCCCCTCCCGGCCGGGAGGGGGCTC